>JAEYZH010000140.1 GCA_023430685.1 Pseudomonadota bacterium
GCATTGGCCGACGCGAACCCGCGCATTGCCGACGCGCGCGACCGCGCGCTGCTCGCGGCCTCGCTGTTCGCGGCCTCGCGCTGGTGGCTGCGCCACGATGCCGCGCTCGGCCTGCTGCTCGACAAGCCGCTGCCGCCACGGGCGCGCGAGGTGCGCGCGCTGCTGGTGCTCGCGTTCGCCCAGATCGAAGCGCTCGGCCTTCCCGACTACGCCGTCGTCGGCAGCGCGGTCGAAGCCGTGCGCGCGCTCGGCCAGCCGCAGTACGCGGGACTCGCGAACGCGCTGCTGCGCCGCTTCCTGCGCGAGCGCACCGGACTCGCGGCGCGCCTCGACGCCGATCCGGTCACCCGCCATGCGCACCCACGCTGGCTCATCGATGCGATCGAGCACGACTGGCCCGCGCACGCGGACGCGATCCTCGCGGCCAACAACGTCGAAGCCGCGCTGGTCCTGCGCGTGAATCGTCGCCGCGCCGCGCGCGCGGACCTGCTCGCGGCGTTCGAGGTCGCGGGCGTCGCGGCGACGGGTCCGGCCGCTCTGCCCGACGCCATCGTGCTCGAGCGAAGCACCGACGTGACGCGCCTGCCGGGTTACGCGGAAGGGCTGTTTTCGGTGCAGGACGGCGCCGCGCAGCGCGTCGCCGAGGTGCTCGACGCACAGCCCGGCCAACGCGTGCTCGATGCCTGCGCCGCGCCGGGAGGCAAGGCCGCGCACCTGCTGGAATGCGCCGAACTCGAGCTCGTCGCGCTCGATCGCGATCCCGCGCGGCTGCCGCGCGTGCGCGAGAACCTCGCGCGCCTCGGCCTCGACGCGGACGTGGTCGCCGGGGATGCGGCTGCGCCGGCCGACTGGTGGGACGGACGACCGTTCGCGCGCATCCTCGTCGACGCGCCGTGTTCGGCCAGCGGGATCATCCGTCGCCAGCCGGACATCAAGCTGCATCGTCGCGCGGCCGACGTCACGCCGCTGGCCGCTGCGCAGGACGCGATCCTCGCCGCGCTGTGGCCGCTGCTCGAGCGCCGCGGGCGCCTGGTCTACGCGACCTGCTCGCTGCTGCGCGCCGAGAACGAGGCCGTGCTTGCCCGCTTCCTCGCCGCCCACGATGATGCCCACGCGCCGGAACTTCCGCCGGAGCTCGGCCACGCCGCCGGCGTCGGTCGCCAGAACCTGCCGGGCGAGGGCGGCATGGACGGCTTCTTCTATGCGGCACTCGAAAAGCGCTGACGCGCGCATCCGCGCGTGGCTGCGGCACGCGCTGCTGCTCGCCGCGATCGCACTCGCGGGCGGCTGCGGCCTGCTCGAGGAACAGCAACCGGGCAGCCTCGGCATCCGCCATGCGCAGCTCGCGCGCGGTGCGACGCCGCGGCTCGAACTCGCGCTCGACTGTCGCCTCAGCGGCCCGATGCAGGACGCGCTCGACCACGGCATTCCGATCGTGCTCGAAGCCGACGTGCGCGCCGGCCGCTGGCCGCATGCATCGTTGCGCGCGAAGCCGCGCATCGAACTTCGCTGGTTCCCGCTCTCGCGCCGCTACCAGTTGCGCACGATCGGCAGCGACGAGGTGCGCGCGTTCGCGACCCAGGCACACCTGCTGTCCGCGCTCGGCTCGCTGCGGCTCGCGCTTCCGTCCGCGTTCGACGCGCTCCCGGAGGATGCGCCGCTGCGGGTGTCGGTCGCGATCGATCCCGCTGCGTTGCCCGGCGCGCTGCGCCTGCCCGCGCTGTTCGAACCCGCGTGGCGACTCGTTTCGGCGGAGACGACATGGCCGGCCGCGCTGCACTGACCTTCCTGCTGCGCAGGATCGTGCCGGCGTTCGCGGTCGGCGCACTGCTGGTCGCCTCGCTCAAGCTCGCCGAGGACGCGTCCGGCGACAGCGCGCGCTTCGCCTCGCACTATCCGTGGGTGCTCGGCGCCGCGGGCATCGCGCTGGTGGTGCTCGTGGTCGCGATCGGGCTGCGCCTGTGGCGCCTGCGTCGCGACGTCGCGATCGGCACGCCAGGCGCGCGCCTCAATCGCCGCCTGCTGATGCTGCTGACCCTGCTCGCGGTGCCTTCGACCGTCGTCGTGTACGGCTTCGCGCTGCGCTTCGTCGACGCGACGATCGACAACTGGTTCAACGTGCGACTCGAGCAGGCGCTCGAGGACGCGCTCGAGCTCGGTCGCATCGTCGTGGACGAACACCTGCGCACGGCCGAGTCGTCGACGTCGGATCTCGCAGAACGCCTCGCCGACGAACCCGCCGAAGGCACGCAGGCCGCGCTCGACGAGGCGATCGATGCGCTCGGCGCGATCCAGCTCGCGGTGTTCGCGGCCGACGGGCGCGTGCAGGCGAGCGCGAGTTCCGACCCGCGCTACCTCGATCCGCCGCTGCCCGACGGCGCATTGCTGATGCGCGTGAAGGGCGACGGCCGCTACGCCGCGGCCGAACCGCTCGGCGATGCGCTGGTGCTGCGCGTGCTGCTGCCGCTGTCGGGGGGCGGCGACCGCCTCGGCTCGTTGCCGCCGCGCCTGCTGCAGGGACTGTTCCCGCTGCCGGCGCGACTGCAGCCGTTGACCGCGGGCATCGAGCGCGCGAGTTTCGACTTCCAGCGCCTGAAGTTCCTGCGCGGCTCGCTCAAGCTCACGTTCGGATTGATCCTCACCTTCGTGCTGCTGCTGTCGGTGCTCGCGGTCGTGCTCGCGGCGTTCGGCATCGCGCGCCGGCTCGTCGCGCCGATCGGCCGCCTCGCGGCGGCGACGCGCGCGGTCGGCGCGGGACGCTTCGACACGCCGTTGCCGGTCGCGAGCAACGACGAACTCGGTTTCCTCGTGCGCTCGTTCGCGGAGATGACGCGCGATCTCGAGGCCGCCGGCGCACGCGCGCGCAAGGCCGCGGGCGAAACCGAGCAGCAGCGTGCGTGGCTCGAGGCGGTGCTCGAGCGATTGTCCGCAGGCGTGCTCGGCTTCGATCGCGACGGGCGCCTGCGCGTCGCGAACCGCGCGGCCGAGGCGATCCTCGGCGTCGCGGCGTCGCCGCACCTCGGGCGCGGGCTCGGCGAGCTGCGCGAGGCGCGGCCCGACCTCGCCGCCTTCCTCGATCCGCTCGCGCGCCATCTCGATGGTCCCGCGCGCGAGTGGCGCGAGGAAGTCGTGGTCGATACCGCGCAGGGCCGGCGTACGCTGATGCTGCGCGGCGCGGCGCTGCCCGAGCAGGCCGGTTACGTCGCGGTGTTCGACGACCTCACCGTGCTCAATCGCGCGCAGCGCGACGCGGCCTGGGGCGAAGTCGCGCGCCGGCTCGCGCATGAGGTCAAGAATCCGCTGACGCCGATCCAGCTCGCGGCCGAGCGGCTGCGCCGCCGTTTCCTCGGCCGCCTGCCGCCCGACGAAGGCGAACTCATCGACCGCGCCACGCACACGATCGTGAGCCAGGTGGAGGCGCTCAAGACGATGGTCAACGCGTTCGGCGACTACGCGCGGCCGCCGCAGCTCGCGACGCGCCCGATCGCGCTGCATGCGCTGCTCGGCGAAGTGCTCGATCTCTACGAGAACGACCAGCGCATCGCGCTCACGCGCCAGCTGGCGGCCGGCGAGCCGCTCGTGCGCGGCGACGCGGTGCGCCTTCGCCAGGCGCTGCACAACCTCATGAAGAACGCGCTCGAGGCGATCGGCGAAGCCGGCAAGCCGCAGATCCGCGTCACCACCACGATCGTGAGCGAAGAGGGCGAGGCCTGGGTCGAACTCGAAGTCGCCGACAACGGGCCCGGCCTGCCCGGTGACTTCGGCGAACGCTGGTTCGAGCCCTACACGACGAGCAAGCCACGCGGCACCGGCCTCGGCCTCGCGGTCGTCAAGAAGATCGCGGAAGAACACGGCGGCAGCGTGCGCGCGGGCAACGCCGCGCAAGGCGGCGCGACCTTCACGCTGCGCCTGCCACTCGAACGCGCGTAGGAGCGCGCCCTGCGCGCGATCGCGGGAATGCGCGACTGCGCAACGCCGGTCGCCGCTTCGTCACCGGCCCGCAAGCGGTGCACATCGCGAATCGCGGAATTCGCACACGACGACGCGACGCATCGCGGTCGCGACCGGAACCGCGTGCGGCGAAGCTGCACGCATGGACATGCCCCTTCACGCCGGACACCGCGCACTGCGCAACGGACGCGCGGAACTGCGCGGCCAGCTCCACCACGTCACGATGGTCACGCACGACCGACGGCCGCTGTTCCGACGCTTCGATGCTGCCGCCGCCGCATGCCGGGCGATCCATGCGCGCACGCGCGCCGGCGAGCTGGAAGCGCTGTGCTGGGTGCTGATGCCCGACCACCTGCACCTGCTGCTTCGGCTGCAGACCGACGACCTCTCCGCGGCGGTCGGCGAGCTCCAGGCGCGAGTCGCGCGCGCGGTCGACGACGACTGCGATCCCGCACCTGCGGTCTGGGGACGTGGCTTCCACGACCACGCGCTGCGCAGCGACGAGAACCCGCTCGTCGTCGCGCGCACCCTCATCGCCAACCCGCTGCGCGCGGGCCTCGTGCCTTCGCTGCGCTTCTACCCCTACTGGTACGCCTCGTGGTTGTAGGAGCCCACCCTGTGGGCGATCCGCGCAGCGAACCGATCGCACGCCGTCATTCGCATGTCCGCGATCGCGCACAGGGTGCGCTCCTACGGAGGCGTGACACGTGCCGCGTCGATGAACGTCCCTACCCCGCGCAATCCGTAGGAGCCCACCCTGTGGGCGATCCGCGCAGCGAACCGATCGTGCGACAGCATTCGCATTCGCGCGATCGCGCGATCGCGCACAGGGTGCGCTCCTACGGCGGCGTGACACGTGCCGCGTCGATGAACGTCCCTACCCGCCAATCCGTAGGAGCCCACCCTGTGGGCGATCCGCGCAGCGATCCGATCACGCGCGTCATCCGCATTCCAGTGAATCGCGCACAGGGTGCGCGCCTACGAAACGACGGATGCAATCGCGGCGGCGAGGCGCTCGCGGAATGCGAGGTCGTTGGCCTCCCACCACGCACGCGCGCGCGCGCCGAGCGCGGTATGCGCGGAGTGGTCGAACGAGAGCATGCGTTCGACCGCGGCTTCGAGCGCGACCGGATCGACGAACCAGGTGGTCGCGAGCCGCTGCGTGCCGCTGCGATTCGGCGCGACGAGGATGCCGCGTTCCGCGCGGACGAGTTCGTTCATCGGTGGCGCGTCGGTCGCGAGGACGATCGCGCCGACGCTCATGCCCTCGACGAGGTGGTGGCCGAAGCCTTCGGTTTCCGACGGGCACAAGTGGAAGCGATGGCGGTTCTGCAGCACGCGCAGGTCGTCGTCGTCGAGGTAGCCGTCGAGCAGGCGAATGTTCGCGGGCGGCTGCGCCGGCATGGCGAGCGTCGCGCGCTGCACCATCGTCAGCGCGGGCCAGTGCGGCTTGCGCAGCCACAGGTCGAGCAGCGCCTGGCTGCCCTTGTTCACGCTGCGCCCGCCGAGATGGAAGAACGCCGGCTCGCGCGGCACCTCGACGCGCAGGCGATCGAGGCTCGTGAAACCGGTGTGCACGCTGCGGCAACCGAGTGCCTCGAACAGCGGCGCGGCGTGCCGCGTCTTCGTGAACACCGCGTCGACGCCGCCGAGCCAGCGCCGGTCTTCGGCGGCGAACCATTCGGGATTGGGCACCAGCACATTGCGCCGCGCGAGCGCGAAGTACTCGGGACGGATGCGTTCGAGCATCAGGTTGAGGTCGAAGCGCGATGCCGCGGCGCCTTCGCGCCAACCCCGCCACGCCAGCGTGGCGCGCCGCTGCGCGAGCCGCCAGGCGCGACGCACGCCGCCCGCGCCGATGCCGCTCACGCAGACCTCGTGGCCCGCCTGCGCGAGCGCCTGCGTCACGATCACGAGATCGCGCGACAGGCCGGCGCCGTTGTCGCGCGCGAGGACGTGGATGCGGCTCACCGGATCGGATGCCCGCGTTCGAGCAGCCACAGCTTGATGAACTTCTGCGCGGTGTAATTCGCCTCGACGTACGCGTAGACGAAGCCGCGCCAGCCGTCGAGGAAGCCGCCGCGCAGGAAGTAGCCACGCACGAAGCGCCACCACGGATTGAACAGCAGGTTCGCGATGCGCGCGCGTCGTCCGCTCGCGTGCATGTGTTCGGCCATCATGCACGCGTAGCGCTCGAGCCGCGCGAGCTGGTCGGCGAGCGAGCGGTACGCATCGTGGCCGAGGTCGCCCTCGAGCGTGGCCACCGCGCCGTCGACGCTCGCATGCTCGTGGATTTCGCGCCCGCCGCGCCAGCCGCCGCGGCGGCGGTCGAACAGGCGCAGCACGCGGTCCGGGTACGCATTGCCATGCCGCAGCGGCGCGCCGAAGTAGTTCGTGAGGCGCGCGAAACGGTAGCCGGCCGCATCGGCGAAGCCCGCGTCGCGCGCGCGCTCGATCGAAGCGCGCAGCGCGGGCGTCACGCGCTCGTCCGCATCGAGGCAGAGCACCCAGTCATGCACGGCCGCGGCGACCGCGAACGCCTTCTGCGCGCGGTAGCCTTCGAACGCATGCTCGATCACGCGCGCGCCCTTCGCTGCCGCGCGTTCGCGCGTGCCGTCGGTCGAACCCGAATCGACGACGACGACTTCGTCGCAGAACGCGAGCGAGTCGAGGCAGGCATCGATGCGATCGGCTTCGTCGAGCGTGATGATGCAGGCGGAGAGGCGCGGTCGATCGTGCGTGGGCATGCGCGGCGTGGTCGGAACGGGCGCACAGGGTAGCGCAGCGGGTGCGGCGCTCGACATCGCCGACCTCGAGGTCGATTCACCATAGTCCGTTTGCACCGGTCGCCGGGGCGCAGCCCAGGAACACCAGGCACGCCGTTTCCATTTGCCCCGAGCCCGGGCCGAAGGCCGGAGTCGCCCCGATTCCGTTCGCCCCGAGCGCAGGCCGAAGGCCGGCGTCGAAGGGCCCACCTGCGGCAGCGCTGCACGCATGCGCTTCGACTTCGCGGACTGCGTCCGCTGCGCTCAGCGCGAACGGAAGGGGCAATGCGCTATGCTCACTGTCTCCTTTTCGCAACGCCGGGCGGAAGATGGCTGCGGTCGCACGCGTGCTGGTGGTCGACGACGAACCCGACATCCGGGCCACGATCCGCGACATCCTCGAGGACGAGGGCTACGAGGTCGACCTCGCCGAATCGGCCGCGGCCGCGCGCGAGGCGCGCCGCCGCCAGCGGCCCGACGTCGTGCTGCTCGACATCTGGATGCCCGACCTCGACGGCGTGAGCCTGCTGCGCGAGTGGAGCGAGCGCGGCGGGCTGCCGTGCCCCGTGATCATGATCTCGGGCCACGGCACGGTCGAAACCGCGGTCGAGGCGACGCGGCTCGGCGCCTGGGACTTCCTCGAGAAGCCCATTTCGCTCGCGAAGCTGCTGCTCGTGGTCGGCCATGCGCTCGAGGCCGGTCGGCTGCAACGGGAAAACGAGGGACTGCGCCGCCAGTTGCCGGCACCGGTGGAACTCGTCGGCTCTGGCAAGACGATGCAGGCGCTGCGCGCGCAGCTCGAGAAGATCGCCGCGCACGACACCGGCGTGCTCGTCACCGGCGAGCCGGGTACCGGCAAGGAGACGCTCGCGCGCGCGCTGCACGAGCGCAGTGCGCGCCGCGGCGGTCCGTTCGTGACGGTCGCCGCGGGCGCGATCGCGCGCGAGACCGCGGCGCTCGCGCTGTTCGGCAGCGAAGACGGCGGCGGCGTGCAGCAGGGCCTGGTCGAACAGGCGAACGGCGGCACGCTCTACCTCGACGAAGTCGCCGAACTCGATCCGGAGCTGCAGCTGCGGCTGTCGAGCGTGATCGAACGTCGCAGCCTGATCCGCTGCGGCGGGCACGAGCCGGTCGCGATCGACGCACGCATCGTCGCGGCGACCGCGCAGGATCTCGCCGCGCTCGTCGCGGCCGGGCGCTTCCGCGAAGAACTCTACTACCAGTTGCGCATCGTGCCGCTCGCGATGCCGCCGCTGCGCGAACGCGGCGACGACATTCCCGAACTGCTGCGCTACTACGCCGACTGGTTCGCCAACCGCGACGCGCTGCCGTACCGCAATTTCCCGGTCGCGGTGCAGAACCGCCTGCGCCACTACGCCTGGCCCGGCAACCTGCGCGAACTGCGCAACCTCGTGCAACGGCTGCTCGTGCTCGGCAGCGGCGGCGACGTGACGCTCGACGAAGTCGAGGCCGCGCTCGGCCAGGCCGCGGCCGCGACGCCGGCGGGCGCCGCCGGAACGCCGACCGCGTTCGATTTCAACCTGCCGCTGCGCGAGGCGCGCGAACAGTTCGAGCGCGCCTACCTGCTGCACCAGCTCGACGTCGCCGGCGGCAGCGTCGGCAAGCTCGCGAAGGCGGTCGGAATGGAGCGCACGCACCTCTACCGCAAGCTCAAGGACCTCGACATCGACCTGCGCGTCGGCGGGCGCGAGGTCGAGCGATGAACGCCTGCAGAACGGCCCCGGCGCGCATGCTGCGGCGCGGAACTTGTGCGTCGAGGCGCGGTCAGAGAGAGCAGATTCATCACACTCCCTCTGCGCCGCCTTGAAACGCGGCGCTTTTTTTTGCCTGCGGCGCATGCCGCGATGATGGAGACGGATCGATGAAACTCGACGGCAAGGTGGCGATCGTGACAGGCGCGGCCAGCGGCATCGGCAAGCGCATCGCCGAGGTGTTCGCACAGCAGGGCGCGGCGGTCGCGATCGCCGACCTCGATCTCGAAGGCGCGCAGGCCACCGCGCGCGGGATCTCGCACGACGGCGCGAAGGCGATCGGCGTGAAGATGGACGTGACCGACGAGCAGCAGGTCGACGCAGGCGTCGCGGCAGTCGTCGACGCGTTCGGCAAGGTCGACATCCTCGTGTCCAACGCGGGCATCCAGATCGTCAAGCCGGTCGAGGACTTCAGCCTCGGCGAGTGGCGCAAGATGCTCGCGATCCATCTCGACGGCGCGTTCCTGACCACGCGCGCGTGCCTCAGGGACATGTACGCGCGCGGCGCGGGCGGCGCGATCATCTACATGGGTTCGGTGCACTCGCACGAGGCCTCGAAGCTGAAGGCGCCGTACGTGACCGCCAAGCACGGCCTGCTCGGGCTCGCGCGCGTGGTCGCGAAGGAAGGCGGTCCGAAGGGCGTGCGCGCGAACGTGATCTGCCCGGGCTTCGTGCGCACGCCGCTGGTCGAGAAGCAGATTCCCGAACAGGCGAAGGAGTTCGGCATCAGCGAGGACGAGGTCGTGCGCACGATCATGCTCAAGGACACCGTCGACGGCGAGTTCACGACCGTCGACGACGTCGCGAACCTCGCGCTGTTCCTCGCGGCATTCGAGACCAACGCGTTGACCGGCCAGAGCATCACGGTCAGCCACGGCTGGCACATGCAATGAGCCGCGCGACGCGCCGACCTGCCGACGCTGCGGATGCCGCCGAACTCGCGCGCGCCTACGAATGCGTCGCGCTCGTGCTGCAGGGCGGCGGTGCGCTCGGTGCGTACCAGTGCGGCGTGTACGAGGCGCTGCATGACGCGGGCATCCGCCCGGGCTGGTTCGCGGGCACGTCGATCGGCGCGATCAATGCGGCGATCCTCGCGGGCAACGCGCCCGAGCACCGCGTCGATCGCCTGCGCGAGTTCTGGGAGACGATCTGCGAACCCGCCGGCGTGCTCGGCTGGCCGTTCCAGGCGTTCGCCGCGGGCGCGGCATGGTTGCCGCCGAGCCTCGGGCTCGACACCGGGCTGGCCGCGCTCAGCGCGCTCGGCGCGCTCGCGCACGGCCAGCGCGGCTTCTTCACGCCGCGCCTCGTGCCGCCGTTCGCGTATTGCGACGGCAGCCCGGCCGCGACGAGTTTCTACGACACCACGCCGCTCGAAGCGACGCTCGAGCGGCTCGTCGACTTCGACCGCATCAACGACGGCGAAACGCGCCTGTCGATCGGGGCGGTCGCGCTCGGCACCGGCAACGTGCGCTACTTCGATTCCGCGAACGAGCCGATCCGCGCCGCGCACGTGATCGCTTCGGGCGCGTTGCCACCCGCGTTCCCCGCGGTCGAGATCGACGGCGAGTCCTACTGGGACGGCGGACTCGTGTCGAACACGCCGCTCGACCACGTGCTCGGCGCGCAGCCGCGGCGAGACGCGCTGGTGCTGCAGGTCGACCTCTGGAGCGCGCGCGGCGACGTCCCGCGATCGATGATGGACGTGCTCGAGCGGCAGAAGGACATCCAGTACTCGAGCCGCACGCGCTTCGGCACCGACACCGTCGCGCGCATGCAGAAGCTGCGCAACGCGATCGGGCGCCTGATCGAACGCCTGCCGGACCAGCGCCTGCCCGACGCACTCGCGCGCGATCTCGAACCGTGGCTGTGCGACCGCGTGTTCAACATCGTGCACCTGATCTACCAGGCCAAGCACCACGAGGAGCAGTACAAGGATTACGCGTTCGGCCAGGCCGCGATGCGCGAGCACTGGTCCGCGGGGCGCCTCGACATGACGCAGAGCCTGGCCGAGCCGCGCTTCTTCGAGATGCCCGAGCGCAGCCTCGGCGTCGTCACGCACGACATCCACCGGATCGGCCTGCATGCGCCCCCGGCGGCATCGCGCGCGCAGCGGCCGATGCAGGCGACCACGGAGGAACCGTGAGCGCGCCCGACCTGCTGGCGCGCCTGCGCGCGCAGGTCGGCAGCCCTCGGGATGGCGCGCTGCTGCGGTTCTCGATCGGCAACGGCTTGCTCGGCGCGGGCGATGCCGCGGCGGCGGCCGATGCATTCCGCGAAGCGCTCGCGTTCGACCCGGGGTACTCGGCCGCATGGAAGCTGCTCGGCAAGGCGCTGCTCGAGGCGGGTGATCGTGCGCAAGCCGCGTCCGCATGGCAGCATGGCGTGGAGGCGGCACACGCGCGCGGCGACGTGCAGGCCGCGAAGGAGATGCAGGTGTTCCTGCGTCGGCTGGAGAAGCCAGGGGGCGCGTGATGCGGTTCTGGGTCGCGGTGGCGGTCGTGTTGCTCGCATTCGGCGCGACGCGCTGGGCCGCGCAGCGCCCGGTCGTGCACGCGGCCGGCACGCTGGTCGCGGGCGAGCCGCTGCAGACGTCGCCGTCCGACGACGCCTCGTTCGAGTTCGAGGGTTTCGAGCTGACGCCGCTCGCGGACTTCGAGCTCGAAGCGCGCGTGCTTGCGCGCGAGGACTACACCTTCGGCACCGAGAGCGAGCTCTCGCCGACCGATCTCGCGCTGGGCTGGGGCCGGATGTCCGACAGCGCGGTGCTCGCGCAACTCGAGATCGGCCAGTCCGCGCGCTTCTACCACTACCGCTGGCGCGACCAGCCGCCGATTCCGCCGGGCGAGATCGTACGTTCGAGCGCGAACATGCACCTGATCCCGGCCGACGACACCGTCGCGCGCGACCTCGCGCGCGTGCGCGAAGGGCAGATCGTGGACCTGCGCGGCCGCCTTGTCGAAGCACGCCGCGTCGACGGCTGGCGCTGGAGGAGTTCGCTCACGCGCGAGGACAGCGGCGCCGGCGCCTGCGAACTCGTGTTCGTGGATTCGATCTCGGCGCGTTGATCGCTTCGCCGGTGTGATATCCCGCGCGCCGCCGCGTATCACCCGGGCATGAACGCAGCAGGGGACGCGCGGGGAATGGAGACGATTTCACACGCATCCGCGCTGGGCCAACGCCAGTCGCGCTTCGCCGACCTGCTGGAGCGCCATCGCGGCATCGTGCTGAAGGTCGCGCACACCTATTGCCGCGATCCGGAAGACCGGCGTGACCTTGCGCAGGAGATCTGCGCGCAGCTCTGGAAGGCGTTCCCGAAGTGGGACGAGGCACGCCCGTTCTCGACCTGGATGTACCGCGTGGCGCTGAACTGCGCGATTTCGCACGCGCGATCCGGCGCCACGCGCGAACCGGCGCTGCCGCTCGACGAGCAGCTCGCCGAGCCCGCGCAGGGCCTCGAGGCCGAGCGCGAGCGCGACGACGGCCTGCGCGCGCTGCGCCGCGCGATCGACGGCCTCCCCGCGCTCGACCGCGCGCTGCTCCTGCTCTATCTCGACGAGCGCAGCCAGCGCGAGATCGCCGAGGTGCTCGGCATCGGTGAAAGCAACGTGGCGACCCGCATCGGCCGCCTCAAGCAACGCATCCGCGACCAATTCGGAGACTGAAGTGGACACCCGCATGGAACTCGACGACCTCAAGCTCGCGTGGAAGACCCTCGACCGCCGCCTCGAGCGGCAGGACGCCCTCAACCTGCAGCTGCTGCGCGATGCCCGCACGGACCGCGCGCGGCGCGGGCTGCGACCACTCGCGTGGGGACAGGCCGTACAGATGCTGATCGGCGCTGGCGGCGCGCTGCTGCTCGGGTCGCACTGGCCCGAGCGCATCGCGAACCTGCCGGTGCTGCTGTCGGCGCTCGTGCTGCACGCGTACTGCATCGGCCTGATCGTGAGCGGCGGCATCGTGCAGGGCCACATCGCGCGGGTCGACTACGCGGCGCCGGTGGTCGCGATCCAGCAGCAACTGCTGAAGCTGCGCCGCGCGTACCTCGTCAGCGGATGGATCGCGGGCCTGCCGTGGTGGTTCCTGTGCGCGCCGCTGCTCGTCGTGCTCAGCGATGGCGCGATCCTCGTGCGTGCGCCGCGACTCGTGCCGATCCTGCTCGCGGTCGGCTGCGTCGGCCTCGCAGGCACCTGGCTGTTCCATCGCTGGGTGCACAGTCCGCAGCGCGCCGCGCTCGGCCGCCGGTTGGAAGACGGCGCGGCCGGCACCAGCCTCCGCCGCGCCACCGCCGCGCTCGACGAACTCGCGCGGTTCGAGCGCGAGTGACGCCGCCCGGTCCGCGCGCCGGACGGTTGCACCGAGAGGCGGTGCCTGGCTGCAGGCGCGCCGCGGGCGCGACCGGCGCAGCGTCGAAACCCGGTGACGCCGCGAACGTGAAGCAGCACGGTCGCGGCCGTGCTGCTCCGCAGGGCCCGGGTTACCAGACCTTCACGCGCTGCCCGGGCGCGAGGTACAGCGCCTGCCCGGGTTGCACGTCGAACGCGGGATACCAGCCATCGAGGTTGCGCACGGTCAGCGCGCGATAGCGCCCGGGCGCATGCACGTTGGTCAGGATGCTGTTGCGCAGCGCGGGTTCGCGCGCCTTGCTGCGCCAGGCCTGCGCCCAGCCGAGGAAGAAGCGCTGTTCGGGCGTGAACCCCTCGAGGGTCTCGCCGGGTCGACCCGCGCGCGACAGCGCATAGCCGTCCCAGGCGGTCGCGAGGCCCGCGACGTCGGCGATGTTCTCGCCGAGGGTGAGCTTGCCGTTGACCGCGAGGTCGGGGAACGGCTTGTACTGGTCGTACTGCGCAGCGAGCGCGGCGCCCGCGGCTTCGAAGCGCGCGAGGTCCTCCTTCGTCCACCAGTTCGCGAGGCGCCCGGTCTCGTCGAACAGCGCGCCGCTGTTGTCGAAGCTGTGGGTGATCTCGTGGCCGATCACGCCGCCGATCGCGCCGTAGTTGACCGCGTCGTCGGCGGCCGCGTCGAAGAATGGCGGCTGCAGGATCGCGGCCGGGAAGATCAGGCGGTTCTCGAGCGGCACGTTGAGCGCATTGACGGTCTGTGGCAGCAGGAACCATTCACCGTGGTCGACCGGTTGGCCAAGCTTGGCGAGGTTGCGGCGGTACTCGAACTGCCCCGCGCGCGCCGCGTTGCCGAGCGCGTCGTCGCGACGGATCTCGAGTGCCGAGTAGTCGCGCCAGCGCTCCGGATAGCCCATGCCGATCCGCAGCGTCGCGAGCTTGGCCTTCGCGCGCGCCTTGGTTTCGGCGCTCATCCAGTCGACCGCGTCGATGCGCTTGTCGAACGCGGCGACGAGGTTCCTGACCATCTCGTCCGCGCGCGCCTTGGTCTGGGGCGAGAAATGCTTCTCGACATAGAGCTTGCCGACCGCCTCGCCGAGTGCCTCGTTGACCTCGTCGACCGCGCGCTTCCAGCGATCCTTCTGCTGCGGCGTGCCCGACAGCGCATTGCCGTGGAACGCGAAATGCGCATCGCCCCAGGCCTTGGGCAGGTAAGGCGCCGCGCGATCGAGCGCGTGGAACGCGAGCCAGTCCTTCCACGCGTCGAGCGGCTCGGAGGCGACGAGCTTCGAGAGGCCGCCGACCGCGTCGGGCTGCCAGACGATGAAGTCCTGCTGCGCCGAGAGTCCGGCCGCGTCGAAGAACGCATCCCAGTCGAGGCCCGGTGCCTTGTTGGCGAAATCGGCGCGCTTCCACGCGTTCGCGCCCTTCTGCACGTCGTTCGTCTGTTCCTGCGTCGCATGCGCGCGCGCGATCGCGGTTTCGAGTGCGAGTACGCGCGCGGCCTTCGCCTGCGCGTCGGGGAGGCCGGCGAGGCCGAACAGCTGCGCGGCGTAGGCCTCGTACTTCTGCCGCAGTTCCGTGAAGCGACCCCCTTCGAGGTAGAAGTCGCGGTCGGGCAGGCCGAGTCCACCCTGCACGAGGTATGGCGCGTAGCGATCAGGCTGGTGCAGGTCCTGCGAGACCCACAGACCGAACAGCCGGTCGGTGTAGTAGTCGGTCGCGTTGAGCAGGTCGACGTCGGCGCGCAGGCTCGCGCCGAGCATGCGCGCGAGCGCGGCGCGGTCCGCGAGCGCGGCGATCGCGTCGAGTTCGGGCTGCAGCGGCACGAGGCCGCGCTGCTCGATCGCGGCCTCGTCCATGAACGCGGCGTAGAAGTCGCCGATGCGGCGCGCGTCGCCCTGCGCGTCGGGATTGGCCGCCGCGCCTTCGATGATCGCGCGCGTGTCCTTCTCGGCCTGCTCGACGATCATCGTGAAACTGCTGTAGCTCGAGCGGTCCGCGGGGATCTCGGTGTGGTCGAGCCAGGCGCCGTTCGCGAACTCGTAGAAATCGTCGCCGGGACGCGCATCGCGCCGCATGCCCGCGAGGTCGAGGCCGAAGCTCCCAAGCGCGGGCTTGGCCGCCGCGATCGCCTCGGTCGTTGCAGCGGGAGCCACCGCGGGCGCGGGCGCCTCGGCCGTGGCGGCAGGCGGCGTCGCGCGATCGCAGCCAGCGGACGCGACGGCGACGAGGGTTCCGAGCAGGACGGGACGAACGGGGCTGGGCATGGCGCGCCTCGGGTGGATGGGAAAGCACCGAGCGTAGGCAGATCGCGCGACGGGCGCAAAGCACGGAAGTCACGGGTCGGGGCATGCGCCACGCACGCGGCGCTTCGACTTCGCGGCCTGCGGCCGCTGCGCTCAGCGCGAACGGGCTGGGAAGCGTCCTGCGGCTGCCGCACTCGGCGCGAACGGGCTGGGAAGCGTCCTGCGGCTGCTGCGCTCGGCGCGAACGGGATGGGAAGTGTCCTGCGGCAGCTGCGCTCGGCGCGAACGGCAATCCCGCAATCCGTTCGCCCTCAGCGCAGGCCGGAGGCCGGAGTCGAAGGGCCGCTCCACACCGGATCGCGATGGCCTCGGATGTCCGCTCCCGGTCCGGGAACGGCCTTTCACAGGCCGCGCGTGCAGCACACCATGGCGCTACCATCCACGCGAGGTGCCCGCCATGTCCCTGCCATCCACCGCCCTGCTCGTGATCGACGCGCAGGAATCGTTCCGCCACCGCGACTACTGGTCGCCCGACGATGTCCCGGCGTTCATTGACCGCCTGCAGGCGCTCATCGACGGTGCGCGCGCATCGGGCATCCCGGTCGTGCAGGTGCTGCACGTCGAGGACGAAGGCGCGTTTTCGCTCGCGAGCGGGCACGTGCGCACGCTGGAGCCGCTCCGGATCGAGCCCGATGTCGTGATCCACAAGCAGCGCCACAGCGCGCTGGTCGGCTCGACATTGCCCGTCTGGCTCGCGGAGCGCGGCATCCGGCGCGTGATCGTCTCCGGCATCCGCACCGAGCAGTGCTGCGAGACCACCACGCGGCATGCATCCGACAGCGGCTTCGAGGTCGACTACGTGTCCGAGGCCACGTTGACCTTCGCGATGACCGATGCCAACGGTCGCCGCTGGGACGCCCGCGAGATCAAGGCACGCACCGAACTCGTGCTCGCCGGGCGCTTCGCGCGCATCGCGACGGTCGAGCAGGCGCTGGCCGCGGCAACCCTCGCGCGCGCGGCATGACGATCGCGGCAACCATCCGGGTTCCGGTCTGGGTGGTGCTGCCGCCGCGCGCACTGCTGCTCGACATCGCTGGGCCGATCGAGGTGCTGCGTCGCGCGAACATCGAGCAGCAGGCGCTGCGCTTCGAGGTGCGCTACGCGGCGCCGCGGCGGCGGATAACGAGTTCGATCGGCCTCGCGGTCACCGACCTCGCCGCATTGCCCGCGACGATCGAGGACGACGCGATCGTGATGCTGACCGGCGACGTCGATCCGGTCGATTTCGGCGCGGACCCGGAGAGCGCGCAGGACGCACGCGACGAGGCCGCGATCGTCGACTGGCTGCGCACGTGCATCGGCCCGCGCCACCTGCTTGTGACGATCTGCTCGGGCGCGCTGCCGGCCGCGCGCGCGGGCCTGTTCGACGGCCACGACTGCACCACGCACCACGCGTGCTGCGCCGAACTCGCCGCCGTCGCACCGCAGGCGAACGTGCTCGACAACCGGCTCTACGTCGAGGATGGCCTGCGCTGGAGCAGCGCGGGCGTCACCGCGGGCATCGACCTCACGCTGCACCTCGTCGCCGAGCGCTGCGGCGCGGCGGTCGCGCTCGCGATCGCGCGCCATCTCGTCGTGTACCTTCGCCGCAGCGGCGCCGACCCGCAGCTGTCGCCGTGGCTCGAAGGACGCAACCACCTGCATCCGGTCGTGCACCGCGCGCAGGACGCGATCGCCGCGAACCCGGCCCATGCGTGGACGCTCGCCGACGTCGCGCGCGCCGCGGGATCGAGCCCGCGCCATCTCTCGCGCCTGTTCAACGAACATGCGCGCATGAGCCTCACCGATTACATCAACCGCTTGCGCGTCGCGCTTGCGCATGAACTGCTCGCGCACACGCGACTCGACATGGAACGCGTGGCCGAACGCAGCGGCTTCGCGTCCTCGCGCCAGCTTCGCCGAGCCTGGCGGCGCTCGCACGCGACCGCACCGAGCGCGGCGCGCAACGCGTAGGGTGGAACGCAGCGCCGCAGGCGCGAGTTCCACCGGCACGATGCAGGGTGCCAGCGCGGTCGTGGGTGCGCGCCGGTGCGGCTCGCCGCTGCGCGGCTGCGACGCACCCTGCGCATTCACGGGAAGCGCTCGCTTGCGCGACCGTAGGGTGGAACGCAGCGCCGCAGGCGCGAGTTCCAGCACGATGCAGGGTGCCAGCGCGATCGTGGTTGCGCGCCGGTGCGGTTCGCCGCTGCGCGGCTGCGACGCACCCTGCGCATACACGGGCAGGGCTCGCTTGCGCGACCGTAGGGTGGAACGCAGCGCCGCAGGCGCGAGTTCCACCGGCGCGATGAGAGGTTCGCGCGTGATTGTGGGTTCGCGTCGGTGGGGCTCGCCGCTGCGCGGCTGCGACCCACCCTACGCACTGCGACCCACCCTACGGGCGGGTGCTCGGGATGCGTAGGGTGGAACGCAGCGCCGCAGGCGCGAGTTCCACCGGCGCGTTGAGAGGTTCGCGCGTGATCGTGGATTCGCGCTGGTGGGGCTCGCCGTTGCGCGGCTCAGAAATCGGTGCAGCCGTAGGCCTGCATGCTCGCACGCGAGGCATTGCGCGCCATCTCGCAGGACGATTTCAGCGCGTCCTTGCCGCCCGCCGCTAGCGTCTGCGCCCACGCCTCGCGCGTGCTCGCGAGCGACTGCTTGAGCATCGCCTGCGCCTCGGCCGGCACCTTCGCGGCGAGGCAGGCTTCGTACCTGGCGAGGTACTCGTCGCATTCGGCAACGCCGGTCGTCGCGCCCGCGATGGCCGCGCTTGCGGTGGCCTTCGGGGCTGGCGCCGACGCGGTAGTCGTCGCGGCGGGGGTTTCGGTGCGATCGCAGGCGCTCAACGCGAAGGCTGCGAAAATAGCGGTCATCGAAAGGATCGGGCGCATCGGTCATCTCCGGGCAAGGTCGGGTCGGCAGGCACGTCGGCCGGACAACTCGAACCCCGCGGCGCGCGAAAGCGAACACGCGTCCCCGAACCTTTCGCCGTTCGCGCGACGGTCCCGCGCGGCGGGCCGTCGGCCGACCTAGTCCCGCGCGTGTGCCGGCGGCGCGCGTTCCCACGATGCGACCGGTCCCGGCGTCAGCACGAACAGCGGATGGCAGGTCGGCCCGCGCGCGGCCTGCCAGCGCGCGAAGCACTCGGGGCTGCGCTCGCGCAGCTTCGCGCCGAGATGCGCCCACTCGTGCGCGAGTTGCCCGCGCGCGAGCGCGATCGGTGCGACCTCGCGCACCGTGCCGAACCGGCTGCGATCGAACGCGTAGCCGCGCGCGAGCGCCTCGCGGTACACGCCGTCGAGCCAGGCATTGATCGCGAGGCGCGGCATCGCATGCGCGCGGAAACGTTCGAGCTGCGGATGGTGCTGGTAGCCGCGCGTGCGACCCGCGAGCACCGCACGCGCGAGCAGCCCTTCGCGCCAGCCGGCGACCAGGCCCTTCGCATCGAGCCAGCACGGATGGACCGACCACAGGCGCATCGTCGCTCCTCAACCTGCCACGGGCGCCTGCGCGGCGATCACCGCCGCGCGCCCGCTCGCGATCGGCACGCCCGCGTGCTCGATGCGGAACGCGTACTGCCAGCTGCCCTCGCCGCCGAGCAGGCGCTCCGCGTGCACGTCGAGCGCGCCGGGCAGGTCGTCGATGCGCTCGACCGCGAGATCGACCGCGCGCAGCGAGACGAGGAAGCCCGGCTCGGCCCTGCCGCCGGCCTCGCGCGCGACGAGGCCGCCGTGCACCGCCATCGCCTGCGCGCCGTATTCGCACAGGTGCACCGCGCGCAGGCGCCCGTCGCTGCGCAGCGGATTCGCCGGATCACGGTGCGAGTCGCTGCGCGCATGGATCGTGCCGTCGTTCCACGCGACGACCTCGTCGAGCAGGCACATTGCGCCCTGGTGCGGGATCAGCATGGACCAATCGGATCGCGGCGGAACGCTGTGGTCGGTCACGACGCTGTCGGCTCGGGTCGTTCGGGGGAGAGGGATTGTCCCGCCTCGCACTGCCCGCGTCGACTGCGGCGTCGAACCGCGGCCGGCGCTTCAGCAGGGCGTGCCGTCCTTGCGCGTGAAACGCCAGCCCGCGGCACCGTAGACGGCGACGAGGTCGTCATCGGGATAGTCCACGACATCTTCGGGCGTGCGATCGCCGACTTCGAGGTAGACCACGGTGTCGTCCGTCGCATTGACGAGATGGTGCGCATCGCCGCTTCCGGCCTTGAACCCCGCGCACATGCCGGGTTCGAGCACCTCGCTGCCGGCGTCCGTGACCAGGGTCGGCCGGCCCTCGAGCACGTAGACGAACTCGTCCTGCAGCGCATGCGCGTGGCGCAGCGCCGAGCGCGCGCCAGGCGCGAGCGTGGTGAGGTTCACGCCGAAGCGCGTCAGGCCGAAGCGGTCGCCGAGCGCACGCTTCACGCGGCCCTCGAGCAAGGCCGCAAACCGTTGCGGATAGCTCGTGCGCGTGCGCGCCGCGACTTCCATCGCGAGGAGGGCGGCGGGTGGGCGGACTTCGTTCATGGGCGCGCCTTCGTCTCGGGAGGTTGCAGGACAGCAGCCATGTCGAGCGCACCGAGCCCGCCCGCGTGCGCGCGGCGGAACAGGCGAGCCGCGAGTTCGATCAGCGGCGCCTCGACGCCGGCGCCATGCGCCTGCGCGGCCGCGAGGTCGGCGATCGTCGCGACGTCGCGGATCGCGGCCTGCGCGGTGAAGTCGCCGCTAACGAGCTTGTCGAGCTTGATGCGCGACACCGCGCTCGCCATCGGCCCCGCGTCGAGCACGGACCGGAGCACGTGCGGATCGACGCCGGCCGCGCGCGCGGCCGCGAAGGCTTCGGCGAGCGCAGTCACGAGCACGATGAGGTAGTGGTTCACCGCGAGCTTGGTCCGGAGCGCGGCGGGCACCTCGCCGCAACGGACCCGCGTGCGGAAGAGCGGCGCGAGCAGCGGCGCGATGCGGTCGAGGCTCGCGGCATCGCCCGCGAGCAGGCCGACGAGCGTGCCGTCTTCGGCCTGCACGCGCGAGCCCGATACCGGCGCCTCGACGTATGCGCCGCCTTCGCGCCGCACCTCGCGGGCGAGCCCGGCGGAGTAGCCGGCCGAGGTCGTGCCGAGCATCACGAGCGTGACGCCGCGCATGCGCTCGCCGAACGCGGGCGTGCCGCGCGCGAGCACCGCGTCGACCGCGGCTTCGTCGAGCAGCATCAGCATCACCGTCGCGCACGTCGCGAACACCTCGGCCACGTCGGACGCGCGCACCGCGCCGCGCGCGGCGAGTGGCGCGCAGCGCTCGGGCGTGCGGTTCCAGACGGTCAGCGCGACGCCCGCATCGAGCAGGCGAGCGGCAAGCGGCGCGCCCATCGTGCCGAGGCCGACGAATCCGGTGCGACGGCCTTCTGCGCGTGTCGCTCGCGCATGCTCGACCACGGTGCCTGCCTCCTCGACGGACGGTTCACGCAGCGCACGACGCGGCGCCGTGCGGATGCTCACTGTGCATGCGCACGGCCGCGCTCGCGAGTGTCCGCTCCGACGTGTTGCATGCCCGATCGGACAGCGGCGTCGGCGGCCGCGTTCGGCTATCTTCACGGCGACGGCTGTCCCCTGCAGGTCGCTCGACGATGACGGACTTCGACGTGCTGGTGCTCGACGGCACCAATCCAACCGGCGTATCGATGACGCGCGACATCCTCGACGCCGCGCGGTTGCTCGCGCAGCGGACGGGCGGCCCGATTCCGACAGTGGCATTCCAATCACCTGCGGGCGGACTCGTGCGCCTGCAAGGCGGATTGTCCATCGCGACGCGCGCGTTTCCGCGCATGGACGAACGCGCGCCGGTGCTGCTCGTGCCCGGGCTCTGGATCGAGCACCCGCGCGAACTGCGCGCACGCCTCGCGCGCGAGGATGCGCGCGCGGCGATCCGCTACATCGCGCGTCGCGCGGCGGCGGGCGCGACGGTCGCCGCGTCGTGCTCGGCCGTGTTCCTGTTGCAGGCGGCCGGCGTGCTGCGCGGTCGCCACGCGACGACGACCTGGTGGCTCGCGCCCGAGCTCGCGCGGCTCGAGCCCGCCGCGCAGGTCGAAGGCAACCGCATCCTCTGCGTCGACGGACCCGTGATCACCGCGGGCGCCGCGTTCGCGCAGGCCGACATCCTGCTGCACCTGCTCCGCCAGCGGTTCGGCGGCGCGATCGCAGACGGCGTGAGCCGCGTGCTGCTCCTGCACGAGCGCAGCGAATCCGCGCAGTACGTGCTGCCGTCGATGCTCGCGAGCAGCGACCCGCTCGTGACGCGGCTCACCGATCGCGTCGAGCGCGCGTTGCCCGAGGTGCCGAGCGTCGCGTTGCTCGCGCGCGAGTTCTGCGTGTCCGAGCGCACGCTCGGCCGCCACGTGCGCCAGGCAACCGGCATGGCCACGCGCACGATGATCCAGAGCATCCGGCTGCATCGGGCGCGCGCGCTGCTGCAGAACAGCCGGCTCAGCGTCGACGAGGTCGCTGCCGCGGTCGGTTACGGCGATACCACCGCGCTGCGTCGCCTGATGCGCAAGCTCGTCGGCACCACGCCGGGTCGCGTGCGTGCCGCGAAGGCGATCGCACCGCCGCGGCGGCCCCCGGTCCGTCGCCCGCAGGCGCGGCGATGAGCGAGCGGATCGTGCTCGTCACGGGCGGTTCGCGCGGCATCGGCGCGGCGATCGCGCGGCTCTGCGCGCGCGACGGCTGGCGCGTCGCGGTGAACTACCGCTCCGATGTGCAGGCGGCGGACGCGGTCGTCGCCGATATCCGGCGGGGCGGCGGCGAAGCGCACGCATTCCAGGCTGACCTCCGCGACGCGGCCGCGATCCCCGCACTGTTCGATGCGATCGAGCGCGACTTGGGCGTGCCGCTCGCACTCGTCAACAACGCGGGCATAACCGGCGGACTCGGACGTTTCGTCGACTTGCGCGAGCAGATCCTGCGCGAGGTCCTCGAGCTCAACCTCGTCGCGACGATGCTCTGCAGCCAGCACCTGGTCCGGCGCTGGACACGCGCTGGGATGCAGGGCCGTATCGTCAACGTGTCGTCCATCGCCGCGGCCACGGGCTCGCCGCACGAGTACGTGCATTACGCCGCCTCGAAGGCCGCGGTCGACACCTTCACGATCGGGCTGGCGCGCGAACTCGCGGGCGAGGGCATCCGCGTGAACGCAGTCTCGCCCGGCGTCA
>JAEYZH010000008.1 GCA_023430685.1 Pseudomonadota bacterium
GGCCGCCGCCGCGCCGCAGAACGGATCGCGCGCCGCCTCGGCGTCGCGGCCAGATCGCAGCGCCGCGCCCACGCAGCGCGTGGTCGAGCGCAAGCCGCACCCGCATGCGGCCACCGCGCAGGCGCAACCGCCGCATCCGCCCAAGCCCGGATTCTTCCGCCGCATCATCCGGATGTTCTCGCCGCGCTGAACGCGGCGCGCACGCACCACCGCCCGCATGCGCTTCGACGCCGCGGCCTGCGGCCGCTGCGCTCGCCGCGAACGATTCCCGAATCGTTCGCCCTGAGCGCAGGCCGAAGGCCGGTGTCGAAGGGCCAGCTCGCGTCGCGTGAATGCCGTCGCGCCGTGCGCTTCGACTCCGCGGCCTGCGGCCGCTGCGCTCAGCGCGAACGGAGTGGGTATCCTGCCGCCGCTTCGTCCAGCGCGAGCGATTCCCAAGCCGTTCGCCCTGAGCGCAGGCCGAAGGCCGGAGTCGAAGGGCCAGCTCGCGTGAATGCCGTCGCGCGCGGGCGCTTCGACTCCGCGGCCTGCGGCCGCTGCGACCAGCGCGAACGGAGTGGGGATCCTGCCGCCGCTTCGTCCAGCGCGAGCGGAGAATGGAGAGCCCGGGGCCGCTGCGCCCGGCACGAGCGATTCGAACCGCTCGCCCTGAGCGCAGGCCGAAGGCCGGAGTCGAAGGGCGCGCTCCGTGCGCGATCCGATGCATGACTCGCCCCCGGCTTTGCTACGCTTGGGTCATCACTCAGGTTCGAGGGTCGCCAGGGCATGCCCGTGCGCGCGTCCAGCATCGATCGCGGTCGCCTCGTCGAAGCGGCCGCATGGACCAGTTGCGCGGTGCTCGGCGCGCTCGTGCTGTGGCTGCTCGTGCGCGTGGCGTGGGCGCTGGTGCCGCGCGGCGACGCCGCGTTCGAGCCCGCGCCGCTGCGCAGCGCCGCCCAGGCCACGGCACCGCAAGCGACGTCGGTCGCGCGCTGGCACCTGTTCGGCGAGACCCCGCGCAACGTCGGCAGCGGCGCCGGCAGCGCGTCGACGCTCGCCCTGGTGCTGCGCGGCACGTTCGCGGGCCGCGATCCGAAGGACGGCATCGCGGTGATCGACCATGCGGGCGAAGGCGAACGCGCCTGGCGCGTCGGCGATGAAGTCGTGCCCGGCGTGAAGCTGTCGGCGGTGCACGCCGATCGCGTCGTGCTCATGCGCGATGGCGTCGAGGAAACGCTTTCATTGCCGCGCGATACCGCGCTACAGCCTGCCGATGTCGTGCGCGCGACGCCCGCGCGCGTGCGCGGCGGCGAAACCGCGGCGCCGTCCGTGGCCGGCGCCGCGAAACCGGTGCCGGCTCCCGCGGCGTCGCTGCCGATCGACGAGTGGCGGCGGGATCCACAGGCGCTGATGCGACGCGTGCAGGTCGTGCCGGTGCTCGCCGACGGCAAGCTCGCGGGCGTGCGCCTGTCCGCCGGCACCGACGCGGCACTGCTCGAACAGGTCGGCCTGCAACAGGGCGACGTCGTCACCGCCGTCAACGGCATGGCAGTCGATTCGGTCGAGCGTGGCCGCCAGATCATCGACGGCCTCGGCAACGCGGACTCCGTGCGCGTCACGGTGCTGCGCAACGGCACGCCGACCGAGGTCACGGTCGGCCTGCGATGAAACCCCTCCCGCCACAGGAAATCCACGCGATGCGTCCCAACCGGCTCACTGTTCCCGGCGCTGCGCTGTGCGCTGCCATCGCCCTGCTCGCCGCCTCGCCGCGCGCGCCCGCGCAGGTCGCGGCCGAGTCGCAACCGGGCCACGCGACCACCTCGGACGGACGCCACACGCTGAACCTCAAGGACGCCGACATCCAGGCGCTGATCGCGACGGTCAGCGAGATCACCGGCCGCAACTTCATCGTCGGGCCGAACGTGCAGGGCAAGGTCACCGTGGTGTCGGCGCGGCCGATGAAGCCCGACGAGGTCTACGACGTGTTCCTGTCGGTGCTGCGCGTGCACGGCTTCGCCGCGGTGCAATCGGGCAGCATGGTCAAGATCGTGCCCGACGCGATGGCGCAGCAGGACGGTGCGAGCGGCGTCGATGCGCTCGCCGCGCGCGCGAGCGACGAACTCGTGACCGAAATCGTGCCGGTGCGGCACGTGGCAGCCGCGGAGCTGCTGCCGATCCTGCGCCCGCTGATGCCGCAGAGCGGGCAGCTCGTCGCGCATGCATCGTCCAACTCGCTCGTGGTGTCCGATCGCGCCGGCAACGTGCAGCGCCTCGTCGGCATCATCCAGCGCATCGACACGGTGTCCGACGCGCAGGTGGAGATGATCCCGCTGCGCCACGGCAACGCGTCCGAACTCGCGCGCACGCTGACCCTGCTGGCCGAGGACAAGGCCGCCGCGCCGGGCACCGACACCACGCGCGTTTTCGCCGACACGCGCACGAACTCGATCCTGCTGTCGGGCGCGAAGAACGCGCGACTGCGCATGCGCGCGCTGGTCGCGCACCTCGATGCGCCGGTGGAAAGCGGCGGCGACACCCAGGTCGTCTACCTGCGCTACGCGAGCGCGAAAGACCTCGTGCCGATCCTCGAGGGCGTCGCGGCGACGCTGTCGGGCACGCTGCCGCCGACCGCGCGCGCGGAAGGCACGACGGCCAGTCCGTCGCCGGCGACGATCCAGGCGCATGCGGAGACCAATGCGCTGATCATCAGCGCGCCACCCGCGATCTTCCGTTCGCTGTCGGCGGTCGTGCGCCAGCTCGACATCCGGCGCAACCAGGTGCTGATCGAGGCGGTGATCGCGGAAGTCTCCGACCAGACCGCGAGCGAGATTGGCGTGCAGTGGCAACTCCCGCTCGGCGACACGCGCCACGTGATCGGCGGCACCAACTTCCGCGGCACCTCGCCCGGCAACAACATCCTCGCCGCGGCGCAGAATCCGCTCGGCGTCGGCAACGGCTTCAACCTCGGCTACATCGACGGCACCGTGCAGGTCGGGCGCAACACGATCTTCCAGCTCGGCGCGCTGGTCACCGCGCTGCGTGGCGACGGCAACTCGAACATCCTGTCGACGCCATCGGTGCTCACGCTCGACAACCAGGAAGCGGAGATCAAGGTCGCGCAGGAAGTGCCGTTCCTGACCGGCCAGTACACCACCGGCATGCTCGGCGCCGCGGGTTCGAACACCGCGACCACCGGCATCACCAATCCATTCCAGACGATCGAGCGCAAGGACGTCGGCCTCGTGCTCAAGGTCAAGCCGCAGATCAACGAGGGCGAGTCGGTGCGCCTGGACATCCACCAGGAAGTCTCGTCGATCGCGCCGACCGTGAGCGGCGCGGTCGACCTCGTGACCAACAAGCGCGAGCTGACCACGAGCGTGCTGGTCAAGGATGATTCGCTGCTCGTGCTCGGCGGCCTCATCGACAACCAGGCGCGCGACAACGTCGAGAAGGTCCCCGGACTCGGCAGCATCCCGGTGCTCGGGAACCTGTTCCGCTATCGCACCAATGACCGCGTCAAGAAGGACCTGATGGTGTTCCTGCACCCGAAGATCCTGCGCGACCCGGCCACCGAGGCCGCGGTGTCGAGCGAGAAGTACAATTACATGCGCACCGAGCAGTTGCAGATGCGCCAGCAGGACTGGCCGCTGACGCCGCGCGCCGAGCGCCCGATGCTGCCTGCGGTGCACGACTTCCTCGCAAGCCCCTCGCTCGACGGCGAGCCCGGGCGCGCCGATCCGCCGCGCGCGGAGCCACGCCCGTGAACGACGCCGCGCCGGCGCGTCCGTCGCGGCCGGGGTTCGGCTACGCGCGGCGCCATGGCGTCGCGCTGACCGGCTGGCGCGACGGACACGCACAGATCGCATGCCGCGCGGGCACGCGCGGCGACGTGCTCGCGGAGCTGCGCCGGCATTTCGGCGCGCCGCTCGCGCTCGAGACGCTCGACGACGCGGGTTTCGAACGGCTGCTGCGCGAACTCTACGAGCAGGGCGACGATGCGCGCGCGATGGTGTCCGACCTCGACGAACGCACGGACCTCAAGGCGCTCGCCGACGACCTGCCCGAGCCCGAGGACCTGCTCGAGAGCGACGACGACGCGCCGATCATCCGCCTCATCAACGCGCTGCTGACCGAGGCGGTCAAGGAAGGCGCGTCGGACATCCACATCGAGCCGTACGAGAACCGCCTCGTCGTGCGCTTCCGCGTCGACGGCGTGCTGCGCGAGGTGCTGAGTCCGCGCAAGGCGATCGCGGCCGCGGTCGCGAGCCGCATCAAGGTGATGGCCAAGCTCGACATCGCCGAGCGCCGCCTGCCGCAGGACGGGCGCATCGGCCTGCGCATCGCGGGCCGGCCGGTCGACGTGCGCGTCTCGACGATCCCGGCCGGGCGCGGCGAGCGCGTGGTGCTGCGCCTGCTCGACAAGCAGGCCGGTCGCCTGGACCTCGCCGAACTCGGCATGGACGACGCCGCGCGCGCGAAGCTCGAGGACCTGATCGCGCGTCCGCACGGGATCCTGCTCGTGACCGGCCCCACAGGCTCGGGCAAGACCACGACGCTCTACGGCGCGCTGCTCAAGCTCAACGACAGCTCGCGCAACATCATGACGGTCGAGGACCCGATCGAGTACTACATCGACGGCATCGGCCAGACCCAGGTCAACACGCGCGTCGACATGACGTTCGCGCGCGGCCTGCGCGCGATCCTGCGCCAGGATCCCGATGTCGTGATGGTCGGCGAGATCCGCGACCTCGAGACCGCCGAGATCGCGGTGCAGGCCTCGCTGACCGGCCACCTCGTGCTGTCGACGCTGCACACGAACTCCGCGGTCGGCGCGGTCACGCGCCTGCGCGACATGGGCGTCGAGCCGTTCCTGCTGGCGTCCTCGCTGGTCGGCGTGCTCGCGCAGCGCCTCGTGCGCGTGCTCGACCCCGCCACGCGCGAAGCCTACGCGGCGACCCCGGGCGAGCTCGCCGCGTTCGGCAAGCCCGCCGACCTCGTGGTCACGCTGTACCGACCGCGCGCCGATCTTGCGGCACACGGCGGTCGCCACGCGGGCTACCGCGGCCGCACCGGCATCTACGAGCTGATCGCGGTCGACGACACGATGCGCCGCCTCGTGCACGAAGGCGCATCGGAAGCCGAATTCGAACGCCACGCGCGCACGCGCGGCGCCTCGATCCTCGAGGACGGCTGGAACAAGTGCGTGGCCGGCATCACCTCGACCGAGGAAGTGCTCAGGGTCACGCGCGAGGAATGAGCGTGAGTGCATCGCGGTTGCGACCGGCGAGCCTCGCGTTGCGCGTGCTCGGCATCGCGTGGACGCTGCCGAACACCGTGGTCGGTCTCGTCGCGGGCGCCGTCGGCCTCGCATTCGGCGCGCGCGCGAGCCTGCGTGGCGAGGATCTCGCGATCGCGTTCGACCAGTTCCCCACGCCGTTCGCGCGCCAGGGCGCGCTCGTGCTCGGCAACGTGATCCTGCACACCGGCGCGAGCCTCGACGGCGACTGCGAGACGTACGCGCACCGCGCCGGCCTAGCGTGCGAGCCGCGAGTGCGCCTCTGCGACCACGAGCGCGCGCACGTGCTGCAGTACATGGCGCT
>JAEYZH010000045.1 GCA_023430685.1 Pseudomonadota bacterium
CACGAACGTGAAGTCCTTCGGATAGAAGAACACGAGCAGCCACTTGCCCTTGTAGGTCTCGTTGTTGATCGTCGAGAACGCGGTGTCGAGGCTGTCGGTACCGACGGTGGCCTTGAGGTTGAAAGCCGGGAACTTGTCGCCGATGGTCAGCATGGAATGCACTCCTGGGTCGAGGGTTGGCGGAAAACGGGACAGGCTGGCGCCCATGCGGCGCCGACGGAAGCCAGATTACGGCAAGGCCATAGATCAATCAAATCGATTGTTGATATGCGATTGATAGAGTGCTTCAATCGCGGAGTCGACCGCCGCGAGGATTCCGGATGAACCTGCGTGATCTCCAGTATCTGGTCGCGCTGGCCGAAAACAAGCATTTCGGCCGCGCCGCCGCCGCCAGTTTCGTGAGCCAGCCGACTCTCTCGACGCAGATCCGCAAGCTCGAGGAAGAACTCGGCGTCGCGCTCGTCGAGCGCGCGCCGCGCAAGGTGCTGCTGACCGAAGTCGGTCGCGAGGTCGCGGCGCGCGCGCGCACGGTGCTGTCGGAGATCGACCAGATCCGCGCGGCCGCGCAGCGCACGCGCGATCCCGAGTCGGGCACCGTGCGCCTCGGCATCTTCCCGACCCTGGGTCCGTACCTGCTGCCGCACGTGGTCGCGCCGATCCGGCGGCGTTTCCCGCGACTGGAGCTGCTGCTGACCGAGGAGAAGACCGAAGTGCTGCTGCGCATGCTGCGCGAAGGGCGCCTCGATGCGGCGATCCTCGCGTTGCCGCTGCACGAGGATCAGCTGCACCAGGAGTTCCTGTTCGAGGAAGACTTCGTGCTCGCGGTGCCCGAGGCGCATCCGCTCGCAAGCCGCCCATCGCTGAAACTCGACGAACTCGCCGCGCACGAGCTGCTGCTGCTCGAGGACGGCCATTGCCTGCGCGACCAGGCACTCGAGGTCTGCCAGATCGCGGGTGCGGGCGAACGCAGCGGCTTTCGCGCGACCAGCCTCGAAACGCTGCGCCAGATGGTCGCGGCGGGCGTCGGCATCACGCTGCTGCCGAGCCTCGCGGTGCAGCCACCGGTCGCCACCTCCAGCGACATCCACCTCGTGCCGTTCCGCGGCAAGCCGCCGAGCCGGCGCATCGGAATGGCCTGGCGCAAGAGCTCGGCGATCGCGCATTTCCTGCGCGAGCTGGCCGCGGTCGTGAAGACCTTGCCGCCGCAACTGACACACCTCGCGCCGCCGGCGCCCGTCGCAGCCGGCAAGCCATCGGCGCGCGCGAAAAGCGACAAGTCCACCCCTGCCCGCGATTGAGAATGCGCGCGCAATGGGCTACGGTGGGAATGTTTTTTCCCCAGCTCCCGCAAGAGGCGACATGAGCACCGGCGCACCACCGATCATCGTTTCCACCCTCGACCTCGAGCGCATCGAAGCGCTCCTCGAGGCGCCCGCGCACCGGCATTTCCCGGGCGCCGATGCGCTGCGCGAGGAGCTCGAGCGCGCGAACATCGTCGAGCCCGGAGCGATGCCGGCGGACGTCGTCACGATGAATTCCACCGCGACCGTCGTCGACGAGGGCAATCGTGAGGAATACCAGCTCACCCTCGTCTATCCGCGCGAAGCCGATGGAAGTCCCGGCAAGGTGTCGGTGCTCGCGCCGGTCGGCAGCGCGATCCTCGGCCTGCGCGTCGGGCAGTCGATCAAGTGGCCGATGTCGGGCGGGCGCGAACTCGTGCTGCGCGTGGCCGCGATCAACTACCAGCCCGAAGCGAGCGGCCACCTGCACCGCTGACTTCGCCTTCGTGCTCCAGGCGCTTTAGCAGCGGCGCAGCCGTCGCGGCGCTTTGCTTGCGGCATTCCGCAGGTCGCGCACAGGGTGCGCTCCTACAGGGGAGGCGGCGATGGTGGGCGCACCTCATCGCCACGGGAAGTCCCGTCAGGAGCCGCACGCGGGCGGCGCACGTCCGATGCGCACGAGGTCGAGCGTTCCCGCGCGTCCGTCGTCGAAGTGGTACTCGAGCATCGCGGACGTGCACGAATGGAACGCGAGTCGCGCGGTACCGACCTGCCTCGTCGTCGTTGACGACGCGGCATCGAAGCGGCCGCCCTGCGTTTCGAAGATCGCGATGTCGGCAGGGACGCCGAGGTCGCCTGGCAGCGGCGCCTGCAACGTGTACCAGCGCTGGCTTCGCGGCGCATTCGGCGGCGCGAATGTGTACCAGGCCGCGAACAGCACGCCTTGCACGGTATCGAGGTCGAACAGCAGGCCCTGGCCCGAGTTCGCCGGATCCGCCCAGGCACCGGAATGCAGATCGCGCGAGTCCGCTCCCGCGTCGCCCGCGTCACCATCACGCGAACAGCGCACGGTCGCGAGCAGGCGTGTCAGCGGGATCGTGCCACTGCGACCATCGACGAACGCGTATTCGAGCGATCCGTGCGAGCAGTCCTCGAAGCGAAGCGTCGCGTTGCCGACCGCGTGGGTCGTCGTCGGATCGGGCGCATCGAACGCACCGAATTCGGTCCGGTAGATCGGCATCGTGGACGCCTCGGCGTCTTCTCGCACTTCGCCCTGGATCGTGTACCACGCGGGCGCGGCAGCGGGCGCCCAGGTGAACCAGCCGCCGAACGCGAGGCCGATGCCCGGTTCGAAGAAATCGGCCTGCAGGTCCAGCAGCAGGCCTTGCGCATCGGTCGCTGCATTCGCCCACGATCCCGACAGACCCTGCTGGTCCGGGTTGGGCCCGGCACCCACGACGAACGCATGCTCGTAGGTCTTGCCCGCGAAGTCCGCGTGCAGGATCCAGCGACCTTCGGGCGCATCGGAAGGCAGCACGTGTTCCCACGACCACGCGGTGCCCGCATAGAAGTCGCGCGGCGTGTCTTCGTCCGCAAGGTCGTGTTGCCAGCGCGCGAACACCTCGCCGTCCGGCTGGCGCAGTTCGAACGTCGCAACCGTACCGCGGCGATGGTCACCAAACGCGACGAATGCATGGAGCGTTTCGCCGCGCGCGAAGCGCCGGCGCTCGTGACCCTGCTCGTGCACCGGCACGCCATCCGCGACGCCGCAGTCGACGAACTCCGGCTCCGCCGCGTGCGTGCCGAGCATCATGATGCGCGGCCGTTCGTACGGTTGCGCGACGATCCAGCGTTCCGGTTCCGGATTGCAGGCGCCCGCGCGCGGATCGACCACCCCGCCCAGCGCATGATTGAGTTCGAAGTGCAGGTGCGGAACGCTCGAGGGGCCGGAACTGCCGACGAGCCCGAGCACGTCGCCCGCCTCGACCCGTGCGCCGATCGGCAACGCGGTCACCGAGCCACGCCGGAAGTGCAGGTAGCGCGCGGTGAGACCGTCGTCCTGGCGGATCGAGACCGCGTTCGGCGTGGTCGCGCTGCCGCGGAACTCGCAGTTGCGATCGAACTCGCCATCGCGACGCGCGACCAGCGTGCCGCCGGCCGCAGCGACCACCGCGATTTCGCCGCGATCCATCATGCGCCACGCGAACGGCCACAGCACGTAGTCGGTGCCGCCGTGGTTGTAACCGGCGACGTCATAGCTGCGCTCGCCGCAGGCGTAGTCCTGCACGAAGCCCGGATTGCGCCGATCGTGGTCGACGAAGTAGGTCGCGGCCTGGTAGTCGAATCCCGCGAAACCCTCGCGCGCGCGCAAGGGCCACGCGAGGTTCGCGGCCTGCGCGGCCTTTGGCGCGGGCGTGCCGTGCGCCGCGGCGTACGCGCGCTCCTGCGCCTCGAGATCGGCGACGAGCGACGCGCGCCCCACGTCCGCGACGGCGTCCGCTGCAGTCGGTTCGAGCAGCCCGCGCAGCGTCGCGCGTTCCTGCGCGGCGGCCGCGCCGGCGAACAACGCGATCGATGCGGCGAGGATCGGGATGCACTTCATCGCGGCTGCTCCATGATGCGTCGCCCGCCAGGCGCGTTCGCGTCAATCGAATCCATTGGCGAACAGCACGTCGCCGACGGTGAACGCGTGGTGGTAGTCGGCGCCCTCGTAGTGGGCGTGCAGGTGCCAGAGTCCGGTCGGCGCATTCGCGGGCAGCGGATACCACCAGTACCAGTACGCCGCGGCGTAGTGCGGATCGGTCGTCGCGTCGGACATGCGGAACGTCCATGACGCGAACGTGCTGCCGTCCGGTCGCTCGACGACGAAGTCGGTCGGCTGCGGGCCGAGCTGGTCGCGATAGTAGGCCGCGAAATACGCGGTCTCGCCCGGCATGAAGTGGTTGGAGAAGTTCGGCGACTCGGCCACCGGATTCGGGCAGTTCTCGCCGTGGAAATCGGGCGGCGCCGAATGCGTCGCGAGCAGGTTGATCGCCGAGTCGTAGTACGGCGGTTGCGCTGCCCACAGCGAAGCGCCCGCGTTGCACGCGCCCGCGAACGGTTCGATGATCGCGCCCGTTCCGGCGGCATGGTTCTCGAAATGCAGGTGCGGGCCGGAGGAGAAACCCGCGCTGCCGACCTTGCCGAGGAATTCACCGGCCGCGACGACCGCGCCGACGGGCTTGGCCGTCAACGAGGCCCGCTTCATGTGGCCGTACCACGCGATCGTTCCGTCGGAATGCTGGACGTAGACCGCGTTCCAGTCGTTGGAGTAGTGGTTGGGACAACTGCGGTCGTCATTGCCGTCGACCTTTCCGATGATCGTGCCCGGCGCGGCCGCGACGATCTCGATCGCGCCCTGGTCCATCAGCAACCAGGTGAACGGCCAGGTGAAGAAGTCGATGCCCGCATGGTTGTAGCCGCCGGCCTGGTCGTAGGTGCGCGCGCCGCAGTTCCAGTCGAGCAACTGGTTCGGGAACGCGGGATCGAGGTCGACGAAGTTCGAGGTGCCGTGATAGCCCGGCGCGGTGTACTCGGGAATCGCGCGCAACGGCCACACGAGTCCGCCCTGCGTGGGTGCCGGCAGCGGCGGGGTCTCCGCGAGCAGGCCGAGGCCACGAAGCTCGGCGATGTTGCGCGCAAGTTCGGCCTCGATGCGCGCGCGTTGCTCGGGTCGGATCTCGTCGTGCGGAGGCTGCACCGGGCCTCCGCCGGCGGGCTGCAGCGCAGCGAGTGGCGACGACGCGAGGGAAAGCAGCAAGGCGAGGTAGCGCATGGCGTGATCCAGCGAGCTCGGGATTGCAGCCTACTCGTGGAGCCCGCGGATCGGAAGCGGCGCGGTTCGACGCCTCGTCCCAGCGGAATGCAGCACGTGTGCGAGCGGCGCTTCGACTCCGCAGCCTGCGGCTGCTGCGCTCAGCGCGAACGGAGATTCCTTCGTCCGGCCCCCTGCCGTTTCCGCTCACCTTGCCGTTCGCCCTGAGCGCAGGCCGAAGGCCGGAGTCGAAGGGCACGGGGCCTACGTGCCAACGGGCCGCTTCGACTCCGCAGCCTGCGGCTGCTGCGCTCAGCGCGAACGGTGATGACATTGTTCGACTCGGCAGCCTTCGGCTGCTTGCGCCCGGCGCGAACGATGATTGCGTCGCGCCCACCCCCAGCCGTTCGCCCTGAGCGCAGGCCGAAGGCCGGAGTCGAAGGGCACGGGACCGACACGCCAGTACTGGCGCTTCGACTCCGCAGCCTGCGGCTGCTGCGCTCAGCGCGAACGGTGATGACATTGTTCGACTCGGCAGCCTTCGGCTGCTTGCGCCCGGCGCAAACGATGATTGCGTCGCGCCCCCCAGCCGTTCGCCCTGAGCGCAGGCCGAAGGCCGGAGTCGAAGGGCACGTGGCGCGTCAGTCGAACCCGTCAGCGAAGACCAGGTCGACCGTTCCGCTCGGCGGCGTGAAGTCGCCCGCGATCTGCAACGCGATGCTGTTGCTGCCCCCGGCGATGCCGTCGTTGATCGCATCGCCATTGCCACCGCACGCGGTGGGTTCGATCAGCGGAATCGTGAACGCCGCATCCGCGAGCGCGAGCCCGCTCGCCGACGCGGTACCGTCGAGTTCGAACTCGATCGGTTCGAACACGCAATCGTTGCCGACCGGAATCGGTATCGGGAACGGGCCGACGACCTGTGCCGACAGGATCTCGAGACGCATCGAGGCAAGCGTCAGCGCCGCAACGCCGTCGACGGCCACGAGCCCGGTCGACAGGTTGGTCTGGGTCAATGCGTAAGTCGCGGCGACCGTGCCCACCGGCGAATCGAACTGGATCGTCGCGTTCGGAAACTCGAACGCACCGGCCGCAATCGCGCCGGTCGCGGGATCGTATGACGATCCCCCGAAGCGTCCGCCGGCCGGCAACGCGCCCGCCGTGCCATTGACCGTGATCGTCCCGCTGACCGGATAGTCGGTACCAGCGTTCGCCGCGGGCAGCGCGCACGCGACTGCGAGCGCCGCGGCGGTCATGGTCACGCGTCGGTGCGCGCGGCGACTCACGGCTTCGACGTCCACTGCTTCAGCCATCCGTTCACGGTGTCGTGCCAGAGCACGCTGTTGTGTGGCTTGAGTACCCAGTGGTTCTCGTCCGGGAAGTACAGCAGCTTGCTCGGGATGCCGCGGCGCTGCAGCGCGGTGAACGCCGCGATGCCCTGCTCCGGCACGATGCGGTAGTCCTTCTCGCCATGGATCACGAGCATCGGCACGCGCCAGTCGGCGACGTGGTTGACCGGGTTGTATTTCTCGTAGCCGGCGGGGTCCTCGTACTGGGTCTTGCCGCCGTGCTCCCACTCGTCGAACCAGAGTTCCTCGGTGGAGTAACTCATCATGCGCGCGTCGAACACGCCGTCGTGCGCGACGATGCACTTCCACGGCTCATTCCAGACGCCCGCGATCCAGAACGCCATGTAGCCACCGTACGAGGCGCCGAGCGCGCAGGCGCGGTCGCCGTCGAGGAACGGATACTTCTGCTGCGCCGCGGCCCAGCCGAGCTTGAGGTCCTCGAGCGGCGCGCCGCCCCAGTCGCCCGAGATCGCGTCGGTGAACGCCTGGCCGTAACCGGTGGAACCATGGAAGTTGATCGTCACGACCGCGAAACCCTGGCCCGCGTAAGTCTGCGGATTCCAGCGGTAATGGAAGTCGTTCGTCATCGCGCCCTGCGGGCCGCCATGGATGATGAACGCGACCGGATACTTCTGGCCGCGCTTGTAGCCGACCGGCTTCACGACGTAGCCCTGCACGGTGTCGCCGCCGGCGCCCTTGAACGTGAAGAACTCGCCGTCGCCGAACGCGAGGTTGCGCAGGCGTTCCGCGTTGAAGCGCGTGATCGGCTTCTGCTTGCCGCCGCGCAGGTCCGCGCGGAACAGGTTGGTCGGGTGCTTCCAGTCCTGGCGCGCGAGCACGAGGCCGCGCTTGCCCGCGTCGAATCCTGCCACGTTGGAATCACCCGGCAGTCGCGTCGCCTTGCCGCTCGCGACATCGATCGCGAACAGCGCATGCACGCCCCAGTCGTCGCTCGCGGTGTAGAGCGTCTTGCCGTCGGGCGACTCCACCACGGGCGAGGCGGAGCGGTCCCAGTCCGGCGCGATCTCGCGGCGCTCGCCGCTTGCGAGGTCGAGCGCCATGATGCCGAAGCGATCCGCTTCGAAGCCGGGGCGCTTCATCGCGAGGTAGTACAGCGTCTTGCCATCCTGCGAGGCGAGCGGATAGCCGTCCCAGGCCGGATTGTCGGCGGTCAGGTTCTTCGGCTCGTACGGACCGTGCGCCGGAACCGAGTAGATATCGAAATTGGTCGACCAGGGTTCGGTCTTGCCCGCGATGCGCGCATTGAAGAACACGTCCTTGCCGTCTGCGGAGAAGCCGTACTCGCCCTCGTCGCCGAACGGCTTCGACGGCACGTCGCCGTCGATGCCGGCGCTGAGCCAGTGCAGCTTGCCGGGCTTGCCGTCCTCGAGGTCCGCGATGAACAACTGCGAGCGGCGCCCGTCGGCCCAGGTGTCCCAGTGGCGCACGAACAACTGGTCGAACACCATGCCGCTGGCCTTGCCGGCCGCGCGCTCGTCGAGCTTCTTCTTCGTGCACGCGACCGCATCGGGCTCACCCGCGCAATCGGGGAACACGTCGATCGACAGCAGCACGTGCTGGCCCTCGGGCGAAAGCTTGAAGTTGTTGACGTCGAGCGCGAGCGAAGTCGCCTGCACGGCCTCGCCGCCCTTCGCATCGATGCGCCAGAGCTGGTTGGTGCCATCCTTCGGCGCGAGGAAATAGACCGAGCTGCCATCCGACGACCACTGCGCGCCCGATGCATTGAGCGACTCGTCGCCGAGCCGGCGCGGCTCGCCGCCCGCGAGCGGGACGACCCAGACGCTGTTGCGGCCACGGTTCGCCTCGAAGTCGGTCTGGCGCAAGCCGAACACGACCTGGCTGCCGTCGGGCGAGAGCGCCGGCGCGCTGACGCGATCGAGCATCACGAGGTCGCGCACATCGAACGGTTTCGGCGCCGCGGTGGCGGCCGCGGGAAGCGTGGCGAGCAGCGCCACGGCGAGGATCGGCTTCATCGGTGTCTCCCCTGAGAGGTCGAGCGCGCGATGGTAAGCCCTTGCCGGGGTGTGGGCCAGTTGCGAGGGTCACGGCTACGGTCGCCGTGGTGGGGCGATCCGCACACGCCGACCGCGCTTCCCGATGCGTTGGCACTGACCCCTGAAGCCGCAGTTCGTGTCTGCAATACGGTTACTGGTCAGAACCCAGGCTCCCTAGTGAGTGCTTGGCTGGGTGCCGGGGTAGCTGTTTCAGTGCACGGCTCGCTTCTTTGTGATCGCCTTTGCCGGTCTTGCTGCCTTGGGCGCACGCTCGAATTGCGGAATGTCGAAGACAAGTACAGTCATCGTGAGTTCGCGATTCGTATCCGCTGGATGATGCATGACGAATCGAAACCCTGACTCATGCTCCCAGTTCATTGTGCGCTTGTAGTGTTGATGCTTTTCGGTGGCAGATTTGATTTCGCCGAGAACCTTGCTGGTGTCTCTGTTCTTGCTAAATACCAAGATTGCGGTCTTAGTGTCGCGCCATGAAGAATAGCCTAGCAGCTGGTCAATGGTCTCTTGATAGACCTGCGTGCCCTTCCAGAATTTGCACTCACCGATAAAGACATTCTTGCCGTCGATGCGCAGCAAGATGTCCGTCTTCCCTGCCGCGTTGAACGTCTCGCCGGTTGCCTGCCCCTCGAACTGACCGTTTAGCTGCACGAGGTAGTGGTCGCGCAGTGCCTCTTCACCCATCGTCGCGAAGGTTGAAGGGCTGCGCTCCATCACTTGAGTCATGTTTTGGATCACGGAGAGCACATACTCATAGTGTTCCACGCTCATGGCAGGCTCTGGCTCGTAAGGAGCAGCGGATGCTTTTGGAAGCGTAGGGGCAACCTTCTTGCGGATCGTGGGGGCGACGTAGGTCTGCGGGGCGTCCGCGCGAACTTTCAGCGGGATACCGAGCGCGGCCACCCGGCCCTGATTGGCGAACAGTCGCTGCTTTCGCTTCTGAATCGCCTTTTCCGCAACTGCGCGGATACCGTTGTTGTATCCAGCCACGTCGCGGCTGATCCAACCCAAGTGCTTCTCAATTTCTGCCAGATCCCTATCCAAGGCAGGTCGAATGTCCTGATCCATGTCGTGCGGAACTTCGAACGACAAGACGAGGCTTTGACCTACAATCTGGCCGCGCGGCGGAGCGGAGGTATAGGTGCTCGCTCTTGCCTTGAAGAGATCGCCTTCGCCATTGAAGGGGATTTCAATGTCGATCTGCTGACCGGGGATATAGAACGGTCGGCTGGTGCCGCTGATCCAGCGATTGCCATGATGCCTGGCATCGATCTGCGTTTCGCGTTGATCGGCGGTCATTGCATCGCGAAGGAGCACAGGGGCTTCGAGGGTGTATTTTTCGGCGAAATAACGTATCAAGTCCTCTTCTGACGTGTTTAGCAGGCGGCTAGACTCAAAGCCTTCGACCTCTTTGGCGATCTGCTCGCGTTGGTGATCGATCACTGCCCGCAAGTCGAGGTCGGAAAAGAGGTACCCCCGGTCATGCGCACCCATGGCAATCCTCGAGCGGCAATTGCATTCTGAGCACTTTACTCGAACACGTCTCCTGCTGCGAGTCGCAAGCCGGCTTTGTGGGGGAAGGTATCCAGACCTCAAGGGGCCCACTAGCTCGCGCCGCAGGCTCTGCTTGGAGAGAGCCCATCATGGCCTCTCCTCACGTTCGCCTTGCTTAGCGCCCGCCCTTCTCGAGCGTTGTTCACTTCGATGCCGAGATATCTGACAGTGCTTTCGAGCTTGGTGTGTCCCCAGAAGGAACTGCACTGCCCGACGGTTGCGTGTCTGACCTGCCCCCATTTCTAGGGCCACCGACTACTTCGTAGAGTCCTGGGTTGCGACCTTATCGCTCGTAGGTTGGGTTGTAATGGTTCCATCCGCTCGAATGGTTGCTGCGAACTCGGCCGGTGTGCGGCCCTGCAACGAGCTGTGTGGTCGAACCTGATTATAGTCACGCCGCCATTCGGCGATCTGTGTCTTGGCTTGCTCGAGCGTGACGAACCAGTGCTCGTTGAGGCATTCGTCAAAATCGGGGTCAGAGTCGACTTTACTAACCCTACTGGTACCTGTCCGTATACTTCGTGATCGAGGTCGGCGAGATGCTGCTCTCGCCGATGGGCCTCACATGTTCGGGAACTCTTGCGGCGCAACTCGGAAGGTCAGCCCTCGAGGTTCCCGAAGGCGAGGTGTTGAACATCGCCGATGCGTTTGCAAGGCGCGATGCGCCACTCGCGTTTTCCGCGCGGATCAGGATTGCCAATGGCGTGGTCGAACGGGTGGTGACGCCATGATCCGGCATTGGCTGCATCGGGTGAAGTGATTTCCCACGGCAGGAGAAGATCGTGAAGCATGGTTTCTTCCGGCGCACCAGTCTGGGATTGATCATGTGCGCGGGCTCCGCCCTCGCTGCCGACGGCGCAATTGACTTGTCCTTTGGCATGAACGGAATCGCCCGAACCGGCGCGAGCGACACGGGTGGCCACGCGGCACTGGCCATTTCGAGCACGGACGGCTCTATCGTCACCTGCAGCACGCGCGGTCGGCTGTCAGCCACCTTCGAGGACTTCCACGTTGCGCGCTTCTCGCAGGATGGCTTACCCGACCTCGCGTTTGGCCAAGCCGGAAGCACGACGATCGACTTCGACCAGCACGAGGATCTTTGCTCCGGTGTTGCGATCCAGCCCGATGGCCTGATCGTCCTTGCGGGCACCGAACGCATTCCGCAGGCATTCGGATTCGGATGGACACGGATCGCTGTCGCCCGACTCGATGCGAGCGGGAACCTCGACCCGACGTTCGGTGCGGGCACCGGAAAGGTCATTGTCGAATTCGGGGGACGTCAGAGTTCGGCCGCCGCGGTCGCGCTGCAGACGGACGGGAAGATCCTGGTCGCTGGTCGCGCCCGTGTGGGCGACTCCGCGCAGGAGGTGGACTTCGCAGTGGTGCGACTGCTCGCCGATGGCAGCCTGGATACCTCGTTCGGCGTGCTCGGAATGGCGACAGCCGGTTTCCACGACGATGATTCGTTCGACTACGGCAACGACATGGCCGTCGATGACGAGGGTCGAATCGTGGTTGTCGGAATTGCGAACGGACACGCCGGAATTGCACGATTCTTGCCGGACGGCCAACTGGACACCAGCTTTGATGGTGATGGACTGAGCGACTTCGGGAGTTCCGCCGCTGCGTTCGTATTGCCGACGTGTGTCGTCCTGCAGGGGAACGGTCAGATCGTTTTCGCGGGCTCGGATGGGCATGTCG
>JAEYZH010000060.1 GCA_023430685.1 Pseudomonadota bacterium
GTGGTTCGCGCGCGGCCTCGGCGCGGTGCACGCCGGCGACGCCGAGGCTGCGCATGCGGCCGCCGAGCGGCTGGCCGCGCTCGAACAGGCGAGCGACGCGGCTGGAGAGACGCTGTTCGCGCGCAGCATCCGCGTCTCGCGGCTCGAGCTCGAGGCCTGGCTCGCGCAGGCGCGAGGCGACCGCACGCAGGCGCTCGCGCGCATGCGTGAAGCGGCCGAACTGGAAGCCGCGACTCCCAAGCACGCGGTGACGCCGGGGCCAACGCTGCCCGCACACGAACAACTCGGCGAGTTGCTCATGCAACAGCAGCGGCCGGTCGCCGCGCTCGACGCGTACCGCAGGTCACTCGAGAGGCAGCCACGGCGGCTCAACTCGATGCTCGGCGCGGCGCGCGCGGCCGCGGCAGCAGGGCGCGCCGCGGACGCGCGCGACCTACGCAGGCCTGCTCGAGCTTGCCGGCAGCGGCACGCGCGAGGCGCTCGTCGACGAGGCGCGCCGCGCACTTGAGGAACGCTGATCCGGCCCGACCTCGTGCGCATGGCCTTCGCGCGTGAAGGTCGACCGCGGGGACGACCCCGCGCAGCCTGGTCCACCGGGGACGACCCCGCGCTCCGGAGCCGCCCATGAACTGGATCCTCCTCGTCACCGCCGGCCTGTTCGAAATCGGTTGGGCGATCGGCCTCAAGTACACCGAGGGCTTCACGCGGCCGTGGCCGAGCATCGCCACCGCGTTCGCGATGATCGTGAGCCTCGGCCTGCTCGGGCTCGCGATGAAGTCGTTGCCGGTCGGCACCGCGTACGCGGTCTGGGTCGGCGTCGGCGCGATCGGTACCGCGATCCTCGGCATCGTGCTGTTTGGCGAGCCCGCGAACGCACCGCGCCTCGCAAGCCTCGCGTTGATCCTCGCGGGCATCATCGGACTCAAGCTCGCGACTCCGGGGTGAACAGGGCAGCCGCCAGGGGACGCGGCGGTCGCACGCGCCCGCCCTGGCGCGACCTGCGTTCGTCCCGCCGTCGTCGTCACGCGCCGGCGCGCGCGGTGCGCTACGCTCGCGCACCTTGCCCGACGCTCGCCGCATGAGCCACGACTCGTCTTCCAACCGACGCGGCATCCTCGCGATGCTCGCCGCGGTGATGCTGTTCGCGCTGATGGACAGCTGCATGAAGCTGCTCGCGCCGCACTATCCCGCGATGCAGGTGACCGCGCTGCGCGGGCTGTGCTCGCTGCCGCTGGTCTGCGCCTGGGTGCTGCTCGACGGCGGCGTGCGTCCGCTGCTGCGCGTGCGCTGGCCACTGCACCTCGTGCGCGGACTGCTCGGCGTGTTCATGCTCGGCGCGTTCGTGTTCGCGCTGAAGTACATGCCGCTCGCGGAAGCGTATTCGCTGTTCTTCGTCGCGCCGCTGCTGATCACCGCGCTCGCGGTGCCGCTGCTCGGCGAGCGCGTCGGCTGGCGGCGCTGGGCCGCGATCGTGGTCGGCCTCGCGGGCACCGTCGTCGTGCTGCGCCCGAGTGGAGCCGGCATGGTCTCGCTCGGCGGCCTCGCGGTGCTCGGCGCGGCATTCGCGTACGCACTCTCGGCGATCGCGGTGCGCGTGCTGGGACGCAGCGACAGCACCCAAAGCATGGTGTTCTGGTTGCTGCTGGTGCTCGCGTTGTTCGCGACCGTGCTGGCCTGGCCGCACTGGCAGCCGGTGCAGCGCGCGCACTGGCCGCTGCTCGGCGCGCTCGGGCTCACCGGCGCGCTCGGCCAGTGGGGAATCACCGAGGCGTTCCGGCGCTCGCCCGCTTCGGTGATCGCGCCGCTCGAGTACACCGCGCTCGGCTGGGGCCTCGGCCTCGACCGGCTGCTCTGGGGCACGCGACCCGACCGCACGATGCTGGTCGGTGCGGCGATCATTGTCGTCGCCGGCCTGTACCTGCTGAGGCGCGAGCGCGCGCGCGGCGACGCACGCGATTGAAGCCGGTCAGCCCGCCGAGCTCAGGCGCGGTCCGCCACCTCCCGACGCGCGCAATGGTTCGGGCGAGGCGTCGCCGCCGGAGTCGGTGTCCTCGAGCAGGTGCAGCAGGTCCGCCTCGCTCATCGGCCGCCCGAAGTGGTAGCCCTGTGCCTCGTCGCAGCCGTTGCGCAACAGCCAGTCGTGCTGCACCGGATGCTCGACGCCCTCGGCGGTCGTGCGCATGCCGAGGTCACGCGCGAGTCCGATCACCGAACGGATGATCGCAGCCGCATCGGCATCGATCGCGAGGTCGCGCACGAACGACATGTCGAGCTTGATGCGATCGAACGGGAACGCGCGCAGCGACTGCAGCGAGGAGTAGCCGGTGCCGAAATCGTCCATCGACAGGCGCACGCCGAAGTCGTGCAGGTCGTGCAACGCGGTGCGCGTGGCGAGGTCGCTCGCGAGCAGCGCGCTTTCGGTCACCTCGAGATCGAGGCGTTCGGCCGGCAGCCCGGCCTGGTGCAGCGCGCTGACCACGTCGACGACGAAGCCGGGCTTGCGGAACTGCAGCGGCGACAGGTTCACGTTGACCTTGAGCGGCAGCGGCCAGCGCGCGGCGGCGCGGCAGGCTTCGCGCAGCACCCAGTCACCGAGCGTGCCGATCATGCCCATCTCCTCGATGATCGGCACGAACACCGCCGGCGACAGTGCGCCATGCACCGGGTGCTGCCAGCGCAGCAGCACCTCGACCGCGCACAGCGCGCGATCGCCGAGCCGCACGATCGGCTGGTAGGCCAGCGTGAACTCGCGCTGGTCGATCGCGACGCGCAGGTCGTGCTTGAGCGCGCGGCGAGATTGCGCGGCGGCCGCCATCGCGGGCGCGAACACGCGCCAGCCGCCGCGACCGTCGACCTTCGCTTCGGCGAGCGCCATGTCGGCATGGCGTGCGAGCACGGTCAGCGGCATGCGCGGCGTCGCGTTCGCGATGCCGACGCTCGCACCGATCCGGATCTTCTGCGATTCGATCTCGAACGGCTCCTCGAGCGTCGCGATGATCTGCTGCGCGAGCAGCGTGCCGTCGCCACTCGCCGGGTGCCCCTGCACCACCGCGAACTCGTCGCCGCCGAGGCGCGCCGCGAACACGCCTTCGCCGATGCAGGCGGCGAGCCGGCGCGCGACGCATTCGAGCAGCAGGTCGCCAGCCGCGTGGCCGAGCGAGTCGTTGACACTCTTGAAATCGTCGAGGTCGACGTAGAGCAGGTTCAGCGACTGGCCCGGCTGCAGCGAGTGCAGCCGCGCTTCGGCGCGCTCGCTGAATTCGGCGCGGTTGGGCAGGCCGGTCAGCGTGTCGAAGTAGGCGAGCTGGTGGATGCGCGACTGCGATTCCTCGTGCTCGATCGCGATCGCGCACAGGTCCACGCATTGCTCGACCAGCGCGCGCTCGAGCTCCGCCGGTCCGCGCGTGGTGCGGTAGTAGAACGCGAAGGTACCGACCACGCGTCCGTCGCGCGCGCGGATCGGACTCGACCAGCAGGCCTTGAGTCCGGTCGGGAGCACGTCGCGGAATCCCGCCCACAAGGGGTCGGTCGACACGTCGATGGTTTCGACCGCCTCGCCGCGCCAGGCGGCGGTACCGCAGGCACCGGCGGCCGGGCCGATCGAGACGCCCTCGATCGCTTCGCGGTAGTGCGCAGGCAAGCTCGGCGCCGCGAGTTCGCGCAGGTGCCCGTCGGCGTCGACGCGCAGGATCGTGCAGAGCGCGGCCGGCGCCAGCCGCTCAGCCTCGACGCAGATGCGCTCGGCGACCTGCTGCAACGGCTCGCCACGCGCGATTGCGACGAGGGTCGCCCGCTGCAGGCGTTGCAGGTTGGAGCTGGTCGCCGCATCAACCATGCGTGGTTCCCGGAGCTTCCACGTACCGGCATCCCGGCCCATCGGTCGCCACGATACCCTTCCCGGCGACCGCATGCACCCATAGTGCGACTGAGTGCGACGCGCGGCGCGGGGACCTGCCTCGCGGCGGTGCTCTGCGCGCGATCGATCGCCTCGCGGCGGTGGGTGCGGTCGGTGTCATGGCGTCCTCTTGTTGGCCGGGCCCCGGTCCCGGGGCGCGCGTGCGCGCCGATCCGTGCGGCGGATCGTGCGCGGATGTGCGCCACTTCACCCATACGCAGTCCGCCGGTGATTCCTGTCACGCGACGTGCCCGCGGCACGCGAAAGGCGGCGCAGCGGCCCGCATGCGCGGCCGCATGCGCCGCCGGTGGTGGCATCAGGCGTCGCGCTCCCCGCCGTCTTCGTCGGTGGACGTGTCATCGACCGGAACCGGGCTGCGCCCGCTGTAGGGATTGGCCGCCGGATAGTTCGGTCCCTGGCGCACGCGCGCCTGCTTCGCGCGCAGTGCTTCGCGGAAGTGTTCGATCGCGACCTCGGGTGCGACATCGGAGTACGGCGAGCTGTCCTCGCGCGCGTCGGCCGCGCGCGTGTCGCCACGCCCGGGCGCTGGGCTGGCCGATTCCGGCGAGCGTACGCGCTCCGCTCCAGCCGATGGGGCTCGCGCCTTGCGCGCGGCCTGCGCGCGTTGCGGCGCCGATGCCTGGCGCACGATCGGGTCGCCGGCGGGACGCTTGCCGACCGTGCCCGAATGTCCATGCCGCGCGGACGCGGCGGCAGATGCGGTGGATGCATCGCTGCGCGTCGTCGCGGGGCCAGCGGACATGTTCCGCGCGGGCGCGGCGCTCGTGCGCCTGGCCGGCGCGACGGATCGCTTGCCGGGTGCCTTTTTCGCCGGCGCTTTCCCGGGCGCTGGCGCCTTCTTCGCGGGCGCCTTCCTCACGGCGGCCTTCTTCACGACGGGCGTGCGCGCGCCGGTCTTCTTCGCGGTGGTTTTTTTCGCGGCGCCCTTGCCCGCGACGGCCTTGTTCGCCACCGGCTTCCTCGAGACCGACGTGTTCTTCGCGACCGACTTCTTCGCCACTGCCTTCTTCGCGGTCGACGAACGCGCCAGGCTTTGCTTCGACGCGGACTTGCCGGTCGCCGACTTGCCGGCGGTGGTCTTGCCCGAGACCGTCTTGTGCGTCGGCGCCTTGCGGGCGGCCGTCGCCTTGCTGCCGGCCGCCGGCTTGCGCGCGGCGGGCTTCTTCTTCGCGGTTCGCTTCATCGTGCACCTCGCTCAAGTCAAGCGCAGCCGCGCGGGGGCGCGGCGCTTCGTGGTAGCAGGGCCAGGCTTTACGCCACCCGAACCGGCGGTGCCGGCAGCGGGCATACTCGCCGCATCCCGCCTCGAGGACCATGATGAAGATCTGGGTCGACGCCGACGCCTGCCCGCGCCCGGTCAAGGACATCCTGTACCGCGCGGCCGAACGCAAGCGCATCGCGCTGACGCTGGTCGCGAACATGCCGCTCGTGGTGCCGCGCTCGGCATGGATCGAGAGCCGCACGGTCGCGGCCGGCCTCGATGCGGCCGACCGCGCGATCGCGGGATGGGCCGAGCCCGGCGACCTCGTCGTGACCGCGGACATCCCGCTCGCGGCGATCGTCGTCGACAAGGGCGTGACCGCGATCAATCCGCGTGGCGAGCTCTACACGAGCGAGAACGTGCGCCAGCAGCTCTCGCTGCGCGATTTCATGACCGACCTGCGCGCGGCCGGCGTGCAGACCGGCGGCGTCGCCGCCTACGACCAGCGCGACCGCCAGGCGTTCGCGAACCAGCTCGACCGACTGCTTGCCCGCATCGCGGGTTGAGCTGCCCGCAGGCGGCGAGCACACGCATTCAACGCGTAGGACGGGTCGCAGCCGCGCAGCGGCGAGCCCCACCGGCGCGAACGTCCATCTGCGCGCGCAGACGCGCACTCCCTTGATCTTGCCGTTCGTCCGCTTGGTGGTTCAGTCCCCGGCTCGGGTCATGCAAGCTCGCGCGAGGAATGCGGGTCGATCGAGTAGGGATGGATTTCGGCGAGATGGCCCGGTTGCGCGCGCACGCGCTCGAGCCAGCGGACGAACGCGGGGTAGTCGGCGAGGACGAAGCCGGCCTCATCCGCGCGACTCGCGTACGCGAACATCGAGATGTCGGCGATCGAATAGGCATCGCCCGCGATGAAGTCACGCGTCGCGAGTTCCGCATCGAGCACCGCGAGCGCGCCGAGCGCCGTGGCGCGCTTGGCGGCGACGAGATCGGGAGCGCGCCGCGCGAGCTTTCCGGTCAAGGCCCAGTGGCGCAGCGCACCGATCGTCGACTCGATGCGTTCCTGCTCGAACGAGAGCCACTGCAGCACCTTCGCGCGACCGAACGCATCCGATGGCCACCATTCGCTGCCATCGGCGAGGTAGGCGAGGATCGCGTTCGACTCGGCCAGGGTGCGTCCATCGTCGAGCCGGATCGCCGGCACCGTGCCGGTCGGACTGATCGCGCGGAACGCGGGACTGCGTCCCTCGCCCTCGAACAGCGAGATCGGCTCGGTCCGGTACGGCCGCTCGAGGTGCGCGAGCAACTGGCGCACTTTCCAGCCGTTCTGCGACGGCAGGTAGTCGTACAAGGTCAACATGCGAATGCTCCGCGGTATCGGGCAACCAGCATGCTGCGGACCGTGCGGACCCGGCCATCCGGTGTTTGCACGACATTGCGCGGCAACGGCGCAAGCGCCGGATGGCCGCGCGCCTTGCGCCGCGCGAGCATGGCCCCATCCAGCAAGCGGAGCATGCGATGAACGACGACGCGAAATGGCAGGCGGTACAGGACCGCGACCCCGCGATGGACGGCGCGTTCGTCTACGGCGTGCTGACGACCGGCATCTACTGCCGACCGTCGTGCGCGGCGCGACGCGCGCTGCGCGGGAACGTGCGCTTCTTCGAGAGTCCCGCCGAGGCAGGCGAGGCGGGCCTGCGTCCGTGCCGGCGCTGCCGTCCGCTCGAGCACTGGCAGGGCGATCCGGAGATCGAGCGCCTGCTCGCGCTGTGCCGGCGCATCGAGGCCGATCCGGACGCGCTGCCCGATGGCGCCGCGCTTGCGCGCGCGGCCGGCATCGACGCGTTCCGGCTCAACCGGCTGTTCAAGCGCTACCTTACGATCACGCCGGGGGAGTATCTCGAGCAGGTGCGCGTCGCGCGGATCAAGCGCGCGCTGCGGCGCTCGGCAACGGTCACCGACGCGATCTACGATGCAGGACTCGGCTCGAGTCGCGGCCTCTACGAACGCGCGCCGCGCGCACTCGGGATGACGCCGCGTGAATACCGCAGCGGCGGCGCGGGACTCGTGATCTCGCACGCGACCGCGGCGACGCCGCTCGGACGCGCCTGCATCGGCGCGACCGATCGCGGGATCTGCTTCCTCGAGTTCGGCGAGGACGAAGCGACCCTCGTTGCCCGGCTCGCGCGCGAATACCCGGGCGCGACGCTCGCGCCGATGCCCGCGTCGGCGCGCCCGGCGTTCGATGCGTGGATCGCGGCGCTGAACGCGAACCTCGAAGGCCACGCCCCGAGCCCGGCGCTGCCGCTCGACCTGCGCGGCACCGCATTCCAGGTGCGCGTCTGGAACTACCTGCGCGGGATCCCGCCGGGCGAGGTCGTGTCGTACGCCGAAGCCGCGAGCGCGATCGGCGCGCCGCGTGCGACGCGCGCAGTCGCCTCCGCCTGCGCGCGCAACCGCGTCGCGGTACTCGTGCCCTGCCACCGCGTGATCCGCGGCGACGGCGGCCTCGGTGGCTACCGCTGGGGCCTCGCGCGCAAGCGCGCGCTGATCGATGCGGAGCGACGCGCAACGCGCGAGCGGGAGGACGCGCACTCGTCCTGATCCGCAGCCGTGGCGCACCGGCGCAGCGGGCACGCTCATCGGCGATTAATCGCGAGCGCGCCAACCTCGCTCCATGACCAGGGCCCACGAGGCATGCGCGTGAAGATCGGCGACCAGGCCACGGCAGAACTGCGAAAGCTCGGCGAACTGCTCGAGGGCATCGAAGTCGCGATGCTCACGACGCGCGCGGCCGACGGCTCGCTCGTGAGCCGACCGCTGCAGACGCTCGCATTCGCCGACGGCGAGCTCGTGTTCTTCACCTCGGCCGACAGCGGCAAGCTCGCCGAGCTCGAAACCGATCCCGACGTCAACCTCGCCTACGCCGATCCCGCGCGGCACCGCTACGTGTCGGTGCGCGGTCGCGCGCGCGTCACGCGCGACCGCGCGACGATCGAGGAACTCTGGTCGCTCGCGCAGCGCGTGTTCTTCCCCGAGGGCAAGGACGATCCGAACCTGGTCGTGCTGCGCGTGCACGTGCGCGACGCCGCGTACTGGGAACCATCGGGCAACTTCGTCGTTCGCGCGCTCGAGTTCGCGCGCGGACTGCTCGACGACGAGCCGAACGACCTCGGCCGGCAAGGGAAGCTGCGCGGCGATCCCGACTGAGCGCGCGCGATCGCGGCGTCTGAGACCGCCCGGCGCATAATCGCGCGGATGACGTCCGGCCGCCCACCCGAAGATCCGATCCGCCTCGATCGACCCGCGCGGATCAAGGGACGCGGTGCCGCGTCCAACCCCGAAGGCCGCTTCGAGTCGGTCGCGAAGACGCGCGAGGACGACGGCTGGCATCGCGAAGAGGACGAGGCGCCGCGGCCGCAGACTCAGGTCACGGAGGAACGCGCGCGCTCGATCATCAGCCACAATGATTCGCCCGACATCGCGTTCGACCAGTCGATCAATCCATACCGCGGTTGCGAGCACGGGTGCGTCTACTGCTACGCGCGACCCTCGCACGGTTACCTGAACCTTTCGGCCGGCATCGATTTCGAAACCCGCCTGTTCGCGAAGACCAACGCGGCCGAACGGCTGCGCGTCGAACTCGCGCGCCGTGGCTACGCGTGCTCGCCGATCAACCTCGGCGCGAACACCGACCCGTACCAGCCGATCGAGCGGCGCTACCGCATCACGCGTTCGGTGCTCGAAGTACTCGCCGAGTGCGCGCATCCGTGCACGATCATCACGAAGAATGCGCTGGTCGAGCGCGACCTCGACCTGCTCGCGCCGATGGCGCGCGCGAACCTCGTGCACGTGTTCGTGTCGGTGACTTCGCTCGACAACCGGCTGTCGAGCACGCTGGAGCCGCGCGCGAGCGCACCGCACCGACGCATCGAGGCGGTCGCGAACCTCAACGCCGCGGGCGTGCCTTGCGGCGTGATGGTCGCGCCGATCATCCCGATGGTGACCGACCGCTGGATCGAACGGATCCTCGAACAGGCCGCGCAAGCCGGCGCGAAGCGCGCGGGCTATACCGTGCTGCGGTTGCCGTGGGAACTCAAGGACCTGTTCCGCGACTGGCTCGCGCTCAACGTGCCCGAGCGCGCGGAGCACGTGATGAGCCTGATCCGCCAGATGCGCGGCGGCAAGGATAACGAGGCCGCGTTCGGCAAGCGCATGCGCGGCGAGGGACCGTTCGCCGATCTGATCCGCCAGCGCTTCCGCCGCGCCTGCCGCGAGTTCGGCTTCGACGAGTCGCGCGACCTCGTGCTCGATAGGACGCGTTTCACGCCGCCGCGTGCCCGCACGCAGCAGGGGGAGTTGTTCTAGCGCACGGTACCGGTGCGAGATCACCGGCCGCGGCGCGCGGGAATCGAAGTGTGTCGTTCTCGCGCGCGGGCTGCGATGCGCATTTTCGTGGGGGCTGCGTCGCGGCCGACGTTCGCGCTGGTGGGGCTCGCCGCTGCGCGGCTGCGACCCACCCTACGCGGCTGCGACCCACCCTACGCCGAGATCGCGAGTTTCTCGCTGCGATAGACCTGGGTCGTGACGAGGTACACCACGAGGGCGGCAAGCGTGCTGCAGGCGAAGCAGGTCCAGAGGCCCGAGGTGGGCACCACCTCGCCGCGCAAGAGGCGCGTGATCACGACCTGCTGGCTCATCAGCGGCACCGCGTACATCCAGGCCTGGGTCTTCAGCGGGAACAGCGACAGCAACAGGGTCGGCACCGCGGGCACGAACATCAGCAGCGACAGATAGGTCTGCGCCTCGCGGTAGCTCTTGGCGAACGCGGCCGCGAGCGTCTGCAGGCCGGTCAACACCACCACCAGCGGCAGCATCGTGAACAGCGTCAGCAGCGCGAACCGCGGGCCGATCTCGAGGCTCATGCCGAGCTTCTCGGTCGGCATGAACTGGCCCGCGATCGAGAACGCGACGATGCCGAGCAGCAGCGAGGTCAGCGCGAACAGGCTCGTCGCGCCGAGCTTGCCCGCGAGCAGGCGCCCGCGACCGACGGGATTGACGAGCAGCGGTTCGAGCGACTGGCGTTCGCGTTCGCCCGCGGTCGTGTCGATCGCGAGCGCCATGCCGCCGACGAACACGCCGAGGATGAAGAAGTACGGCAGCATGCCGAACAGCGTGCCGCTGCGCGCCTGCGCGGTCGACTGGTCGCGGTCGGCGACCACCACCGGCTGCAGCAGGCTCGGCGAGATCCCGCGTGCGACGAGCCGCAATGCGCCGGTGCGTTGCGCATAGGCATCGAGCAGGCTGCGCAGGCGCCTGACCGATCCCTGCGCGTCGCGCTGCGAATCGTCGTGGATCAGTTCGACCTGGGCCGGCTCGCCCGCGCGCCACGCTTCGGCATAGGCCGGCGCGATGCGCAGCACGAGGTCGACTTCGCCTTCGCGCACCGCGCGCTCGGGATCCGCGGGCGCCGCCTTGATCTCCACGCCGTTGCGGCGCAGCGCGTCGACGAGGTTCGGCGCGTGTTCGGCGCCGATCACCGGAACCGGCAGCGCCTTCTCGGCCTTGTCGAGTTCGCGCGAGACCGCCGCGTTGATCAGCAGCACGAACATCAGCGGCGCGAGCAGCGGGCCGGTCAGCAGCGTGTTGAGCACGGTGCGGCGGTCGCGCAGGTTCTCGCGGATCTCCTTCCAGAACACGGTCAGCACGGCGCTCATGCGGCGAGTCCTTCTTCCGAGCCGATCACCTTGACGAATGCGTCCTCGAGGTTCGCGCATCCGGTCTGCTCGCGCAGGGCGTCGGGGGCGGCGTCCGCGACGACGCGGCCGCGCGCGATCACGACCACGCGATCGCAGAGCGCGCCGACCTCCTGCATGATGTGGCTCGAGAACAGCACGCAGCGCCCCTCGTCGCGCAAGCGGTGCATGAACGCGCGCATCGAGCGCGTGGCCATCACGTCGAGGCCATTGGTCGGCTCGTCGAGGATCACGTTGCGCGGGTCGTGCACGAGCGCGCGCGCGATCGCGGTCTTGACGCGCTGGCCCTGCGAGAAGCCTTCGGTGCGCCGCTCCGCGATGTCGTGCATGTCGAGCGCGTCGACGAGCGCGTCGATGCGCGCACGCCGAGTCGCGGCGTCGAGGCCCTGCAGGCGCGCGAAGTAGTCGATGTTCTCGCGCGCGCTGAGGCGCTTGTACAGTCCGCGCGCGTCGGGCAGCACGCCGAGGCGCCTGCGCACCGCATTCGCGTCGGCGGCCGCGTCGATGCCGTCCACGCGCACGCTGCCCCGGTCCGGCCGCATCAGCGTGTAGAGCATGCGCAGCGTGGTGGTCTTGCCCGCGCCGTTCGGGCCGAGCAAGCCGGTGATCTCGCCGTCGCGCGCGATGAAGGAGACATCGTCGACCGCGACGACGTCGCCGAACGCCTTGCGCAGTCCACTGGCTTCGATCATGGCGCCGCTCCATTGAAGTCGAGGAAGGCCGGCAGTGGCCCGAAATCGGCGACGCACCCGGCGTCGAGCTGCGCGGGATCGAGGTCGGCGACGAACTCGCCGACCAGCCGCGGCAGGCAGCCGCGTCCCATCACGCTGTGGCCCTGCCCTTTCGCGACGAGCACGCGGCTGTTCGGCAGCGCGGCCGCGATGCGTTCGGCGTAACGTGGCGGCGTGATCGGATCGAACTCGCCCGCGAGCAGCAGCACCGGGGTGTCGCCGCGTACGGGTTCGGCGAAATCGGCGGCGCGCGTGCCGCGCGGCCAGACCGTGCAGGTCTCGCGGAACACGTCGGCGAGCATCGAGCCGAGCACGGTGTCCGCATCCTGCGCGCGCGGTTCGAGCCACGGCGCGTCTTCGGCGCAGGCGACCGAGTACTGCATCGCGTTCTCGCCGAGCGATTCGAGGTCGCGCTCGAGCATGCGCAGCTGGGCGAACATCGGCGCGGCGTCTCCCGCATGCGCGCGCTCGACCGTGAGCGGCAGCAGCGCGGCGGTTTCGGGTGCGTACGCATACATGCGCGCGAGCATCGCGAGCATCGAGGCGTCGAGGCGCGCCTCGTGCTGGGCATGGTCGACGGGGTCGCGGTAGCGGACTTCGATCGGCGCCTGCCGCAGCCTGGCCTGCAGGCTGCGCAGGCGCTGCCAGGGATCGCCGAACACTTCGGCGCAGGCGGGCGTCGCCTTGCAGGCATCGAGCTGGCGTCGCAGCGAGTCGTCGAGGTTCGCGGCAAACTCGCTGCCGAGCACGACGTCGTTGGGGACCGCGCTGTCGAGCACGACGCTGCGCACCGCGTCGGGATGGCGCTTCATGTACTGCTGCGCGACGCGCGTGCCGTAGGAGACCCCGACGAGGTTCAGCCGCGGCGAGCCGATCGCGACGCGCAGGCTCTCGAGATCGTCGAGGGCCGCCGCCGTCGTGTAACGGCGCGGGTCCGCGTGCGTCGAAACGTGATCGAGGCAGGCCCGCGCCTGCGCGCGCACGACCGCGGGATCGAATCCGGTGACGGCGTCCGCGTCGCTGCGCGGGCAGGCGAGCGCATTCGAGCCGCCGGTGCCGCGCTGGTCGAGCAGCAGCACGTGGCGATGGCGCAGCAGCGGCGCGAACGCCGCGGCCACCTGCGGCCAGCTTTCGACCGCCGACTGACCCGGGCCGCCCGCGAGCAGCACGACGGGGTCGGGCTCGGGCGCGGCGGCGTCGCTCGCGATCAACGCGAGGCGCAGGCCGATGCGACGCCCCGGCGAAGCGGCCTCGCGATCCTCGGGCACCTCGAACGGTGCGCACCACGCGGCCGTGGTCGCCGAGCCATGCGGCTGCGGCAGTTCGCAGCGGGCAAAGTGCAGGTCGCCGTAGTCGAATCCGCCCGCGCGCGGCTGCACGACGACGCCGGCTTCGCCGTCAGCCGAAGCCTCGTGCATTCGATGCTTCCACGCGAACGCGGCGGCGAGCGCGAGGACGAGCACGGCGGCGCGGATCAGGATGCGTTGGTTCACTCCGGTCTCTCCCCGGGGTCGAAGATGGATTCGATCGGCGCGCCGAACAGCCGCGCGATGCGGAAGGCGAGCGGCAGGCTCGGATCATAGCGGCCGGTCTCGATCGCATTGATCGTCTGGCGCGACACCGCGAGCTGCAGCCCGAGGTCGGCCTGCGACCAGCCACGCAGTGTGCGCAGTTCGCGCACGCGGTTGTTCATCGGTAGGGCCTGTGCACCCACCATTGCGCGCAGACGTAAACGGTCAGCAGCAGCGGCGTCGCGAGCAGCGCGTGCACCTCGAGGATGCCCGCGTCGGCGAGCAGTCCGAACGCGAGCAGCACCGGGATGCCGATCGCGAACGCGAGTGTCGCGGCCTCGAGCTCCACGCGCTGGCGCAGTTCGTCGGTCGCGAGGATGCGCCGGTACTCGAGCCAGACGTAGCCCGAGACCGGGATCACCGGCAACAGCACGAGCACCGCGCGCAGGGCGAGCGAATCGATGCGTGGACCCGCGATCGTCGCGAGCACGATCGCGCCGAGGTAGGCGGCCATCAGCAGGCCCGCGCGCCACCAGTAGGCGCGCGTGGTACCCGCAGTCCAGTATTCGCAGATCATCGCGCCCTCCGCTGTCAAGCACGCTTGACAGCATCCTGCCGCGGCGACGCGGGTCTGTCAATGACCCTTTACATGCGTGATCGATTCGACCGCTGCCGTAGGGGCAAAAGCGGAGATCGCGAAAGTTCGACACCCGGGATCGGGCTGGCCGCGGGCATCCATGCCGACGCCTTCGTCACGAGCGACACCTGCTGCGAGCGTTCAACGCGACGAGACGTACTTCTCGCGCCGGATGTCCTTGACCGCGAGGCCCGCATCCTTCAATTGCGCGAACGCCTCGTCGACCATGTCCGGATTGCCGCACAGGTACGCGATGTCGCGCGCGGGATCGGGCGCGAGATCGGCGAGCGCGACGTGCACGCGACCGTTGCGGTCGTGCACGCGCGGCACCGCACGCGGCACGCGGCTGAAGCAGGGATGGAACGAGAAGCCCGGCACCTCGCGCGCGAACGCCTCGAACTCCTCTCCGTAGAGCAGTTCGGCTTCGCTGCGCGCGCCGTAGACGAGCGCGAACGTGGAATCGCGCGTCGCGCTCCAGTCGCGGATCTGCGGCAGCATCGCGCGGTACGGCGTGACGCCGGTGCCGGTCGCGACGAGCAGGTAGCGGCGGCCGTGGGCATCGGCCTCGTTGAGGCAGAAGCGTCCGTAGGGGCCACTCGCGTCGACTTCGCCACCCTCGTTGAGCCGCGACAGCAACTCGGTCGCGGCGCCGCCATCGACGTAGGACACCGCGATCTCGAGCCGCCGCACGGGTTCGCCGGCGCGCCCGCCGACGGTGCCGACCGAGTAGCTGCGCTTGGTCGGCTTGCCGTCGGCATAGTGGAAATGCACCTGGATGAACTGCCCCGGCACGAAGCGGAAGGCGGCGCCGTCGCTGCGTTCGAACGCGAGGTGGCGGACCGAGGGTGCGAGCATGTGGCTCGCGGCGAGGCGAAGCTTGAAATGTTCCATCGCGGCGACCATTGGATCGGGACTGCGGGGCAGCCCGCTATACTAGCAGGCGCCCACGCCCGCCCCTTCGCACGCCTCCCGATGAACGCCACGCCCGCGCTCGATGTCGTCGAGCTCAATAAGACCTATGCCACCGGCGTCGAGGCGCTCAAGGGCATCTCGCTCGTCGTGCAGCAGGGCGACTTCTTCGCGCTGCTCGGACCCAACGGCGCCGGCAAGTCGACCCTGATCGGCATCGTCAGTTCGCTCGTCAACGCGAGCAGCGGCAGCGTGCGCGTGTTCGGCATCGATCTGCACGCGCAGCGCTCGGCCGCGATGCGCGAGATCGGGCTGGTGCCGCAGGAAATGAACTTCAACCTGTTCGAGAAGCCGTACGACATCCTCGTGAACTACGCGGGCTTCTACGGCATCGCGCGCGGCGAGGCCTGCGCGCGCGCGGAGCAGGAACTGCGCCGCGCACAACTGTGGGACAAGGCGCACACGATGTCGCGCAACCTCTCGGGCGGCATGAAGCGGCGCCTGATGATCGCGCGCGCGATGATGACGCGACCGCGCCTGCTGATCCTCGACGAGCCGACCGCGGGCGTCGACATCGAGATCCGCCGCGGCATGTGGCGCACGCTGCGCGAGGTCAACGCGGCGGGCACCACGGTGATCCTGACCACGCACTACCTCGAAGAAGCGGAGAGCCTCTGCCGCAACCTCGCGATCATCGACCACGGACGCATCATCGAGCACGGCCCGATGAAGGCGTTGCTGGCCAAGCTCGATGTCGAGGGCTTCATGCTCGACATCGACGGTGAGCTGCCCGCCGAGCTGCCGTCGATCGAGGGCACCACCCTGATCGCGACCGACGCGCACACGCTGGACCTCGACATGCCGCGCGCGATGGACCTCAACCGCGTGTTCGCGCGCCTCGGCGAGGCCGGCATCCGCGTGCGCTCGATGCGCACCAAGACCAACCGGCTCGAGGAACTGTTCGTGCGGCTGACCGGCAACGAGGGCAAGGCCGCATGAGCGCCGCGCCGCGCCATCCGAATTTGGTCGCGCTGTACACGGTCGCGCGCCGCGAAGTCGTGCGCATCCTGCGCATCTGGGCGCAGACGCTGCTGCCGCCCGCGATCACGATGACGCTCTACTTCCTGATCTTCGGCCAGCTCATCGGCAGCCGCATCGGCGACATGGGCGGCTTCGACTACATGGATTTCATCGTGCCCGGGCTGATCATGATGTCGGTGATCCAGAACAGCTACGGCAACATCTCCTCAAGCTTCTTCGGCGCGAAATTCGGGCGCCACGTCGAGGAACTGCTGGTCAGCCCGATGCCGAACTGGGTGATCCTCGGCGGTTACGTCGCGGGTGCCGTGCTGCGCGGCCTGATGGTCGGCGTGATCGTGCTCGCGGTCGCGATGCTGTTCACGCGCGTGCGGCTGCCGCACCCGTGGATCACGCTGTCGACGGTGCTGCTCGGCGCGACGATCTTCTCGCTCGCGGGTTTCGTCAACGCGGTGTATGCGCGCAAGTTCGACGACGTGACGATCGTGCCGACCTTCATCCTGACGCCGCTGACCTACCTCGGCGGCGTGTTCTATTCGGTGCGCCTGCTGCCCGACTGGGCGCAGGCGCTGACGCACGCGAACCCGATCTTCTACATGGTCAATGCGTTCCGCTACGGCCTGCTCGGCGTCACCGACGTTCCGCTCGCGACCGCGTATGCATTGATGGTCGGTTTCGTGGTCGTGCTCGCGGCGGTCGGATTGGTCCTGCTGCATCGGGGGATCGGGCTGCGGTCCTGATCCTGCACGTTCGTCCGTCGCCTTGGGCATGCCTGCAAGACCGACTCGCGTCCCTGCGTGTTTCGCCCGCATCCTTGCGGGCGAGTGACTTTCTCTTTGCGAAAGAGAAAGTCACCAAAGAGAAACATCCCCCGGCAGCGCCGCCCCTGCGGGCTGGTCCTTCCGCCGTCCACCGGCGCTGAAGGGGGAACGCCAACGCCAGCGCGCTGCGCGCGCCCCGGCAACAGACACGGCAATAGCCAGGGCAACGGCCCGCGCCGGCTCCAATTCCTTGTGCGAGGGGCTTCAGTCGCGATGGGACGCGCGAATAGCTCCGACTGATGTCTTTCCCACAACGGACCGGGCGAGCGGGGCGGAACAGATCGTTTCCCGCGCGCGACTGGTACGCAGACCGCGCATCCCGCATATCGTGGAACACCCCCTCTGCGGAGCACCCCATGATCGACATCCGACCCTTCGACCACCTCGGCGGCGCCGACCACGGCTGGCTCAAGGCGAAGCACCATTTTTCGTTCGCGAACTACATGGACCCGGCCCGCATGGGCTGGGGCGCGCTGCGCGTGTGGAACGACGACGAGATCGCGCCGGGTACCGGGTTTCCGCCGCATCCGCACGCGGACATGGAGATCATCACCTACGTGCGCGACGGTGCGATCAGCCACGAGGACAGCCTCGGTAACAAGGGCCGCACCGTGGCCGGCGACGTGCAGGTCATGAGCGCGGGCAGCGGCATCCGGCATGCCGAGTACAACGCCGAAACCGAGACCACGCGCATTTTCCAGATCTGGATCATCCCCGATGCGCGCGGCGGGGCACCCTCGTGGGGCGCTCGCCCGTTCCCGAAGGGCGAGCGCAGCGGACGCTTCGTCGCGCTCGCGAGCGGCCAGGCCGACGACGGCGATGCGTTGCCGATCCGCGCCGATGCGCGCGTGCTCGGTGCGACGCTCGCGGCCGGGGAATCGTCCACTTACGCGCTCGCGGCCGGGCGCCACGCGTACCTGGTGCCCGCACGCGGCACGGTCGAGGTGAACGGCCATCGCGTGGGAGCACGCGACGGCGTCGCGTTACGCGATGTCGGCACGCTCGAGGTCAAGGCGCTCGAGGACGCCGAACTCGTGCTCGTCGACACGCGCTAACATGGCCGCCCCTGCACCCGCGAAGGTTGCAGGGGCTGCGGGCCCGCCGCTGCGGGCACTGCGGTTCACTGCGAATTCACCACGCCGCGGCAATCCTCGCGCGGTCCATCTGATGGGGAAACACGCATGACCACCCTGACCCGCCTGACCTTCGCGCTCGCCGTCGGCGCATTCTGCCTGCCCGCGATCGCCGCCGAGCGTCGCCCCCTTTCCGCCGACCAGGCCAGCGTGCGCGCGAGCGCGGTCGCGTCGCCCGGCATCGCGCCACGCCTGCGCGTCATCGGCCCGAAGGGCGAAGCCGCGCCGAAGATCCCCGGCAACCAGCGCCGTCCGGGCACGCCGATGGCGAATGCATTCCGCGCCTATCCGCCGAGCTGCGCGGCCGACCCGCTGCCGACGCAGGCAAGCGGGCCGACCTGGACCGCGGTGGTGCCGTTATACGCGCGCGATGCCGACGGCGTGGGCTATGTCGAGGACGTCACCGTCACCGTCTGGCGCATCGCGTGCAGCAGCAGCGGCGCCGAGACCGACTACAACCCGACCGGCGCGCACAATGCGATGACGCTGTTCCGCATCGACCGTGATGCGGAGTACGAGGGGTACGCGGTGATCTTCCCGACCTTCCCGGTCATCCGCGTGTCGCAGGGCGGCGGCTTCGATGGCCTCGAGAGCATCCCGCGCGTCGCGCTCGAGCCGAACACGATCCTGTCCGAAGTCGTGTTCGACACGCCGATCGTCGACAGCACGACCTACGTGCTGGAGAACTACGTTTACCAAGGCTACGGCTACTTCACATACAGCGACGGCTTCACGCTGCAGGTCGATCCCGTGAACGACGAGGCGCCGGTCAACATCACCGTGCCGGCCTACGAGCCGACGCCGGCGAGCTACGCCGACGCGTTCGCGCCGCGGCCGCTCGACGGCTATTCGGCCGCGCAGTGGGTGAACTACGACCTCAATGAAGGCCTGCTCGTGCAGGTGACCGAACAGGTGCAGCCGAACGGCACGATGGTGCGCCAGGTCGTGTTCGACCTGCTGCTCGAAGACCTCAACGGCGATCCGCTGTGGCTGATCGGCAATGCGGCCTTCCCGGTCAACGCGCGCAGCCTCGAGATCGATCTCGCCTACCTCGGCAACGGCCTCGCGCAGATCCCGTGGGGCACGGCGACGATCGAAGTCGCCGACTGCAACCACCTCGAGGTCGATTTCGACGGCATCGCGGGCCTGCCCGCGCCGATCCCGACCTTCGATGGCCTGACCGTCTACGAGCGCCTGTTCACGCCGAACGGCATGACCTGCGAGTAACCGCTTCACGGGTGGAATCGATTGGCGCGACCGGCAACGGTCGCGCCATTTTTTCAGCTTTCGTAGGCTGGACGGCCAAAGGCCGGCCGGCGCTTCTGCCTCGACGCGCCGCATCCACAGCGCGGCGTCAATGGCGCCGGCCGCGCTTCGCGCGTCCAGCCTACGAGAAGCGGTGCATGTCGATGGTTCTTCGTAGGCTGGACGACCGAAGGTCGGCCGGCGCCGTTCGCGACGCCGTCGAATTAACAGCGCCGGCCGCGCTGCGCGCGTCCAGCCTACGGCGACGGAAGGGCGAAGAACGCGCGCGCGTTCGCGCTGGTCAGCGCAGCGGTCGTGGCGACCTCTTCGCCGCGCGCGGCCGCGACCGCAGCGCAGACATGCGCGAGATACATCGGCTCGTTGCGGCGGTGCGAGGGTTTCGGGCGCAGGTCGCGCGGCAGCAGGTACGGCGAATCGGTCTCGATCATGAGCCGCTCGGCCGGGATCAGGCGCACGAGGTCGCGCAGGTGCGTGCCGCGCCGTTCGTCGCAGATCCAGCCCGTGATGCCGATGGACCAGCCACGGTCGAGGTAGTCGACGAGCTCCGCACGCTCGCCGGTGAAGCAGTGCACGACCGCGCGACCGATGCGGCCCGCGACGCGGTCCATGCAGGCGAGGAAATCCGCGTGCGCGTCGCGCTGGTGCAGGAACAGCGGCTTGCCGGAATCGGCCGCGATCGCGAGCTGCCGCTCGAACGCGTCGACCTGGGCCGCGTGCGGGGAGTAGTTGCGGTGGTAGTCCAGTCCCGTTTCACCGACTGCGCACACCAGCGGGTCTGCGACGATTTCGCGCAGCAGCGCGTCCGTACCGTCGTCGTATTCGATTGCGTGGTGCGGATGCACCCCGGCGGTCGCGTAAAGCAGGCCCGGATGGGCGCGGGCCAGCTCGCGCGCCGCACGGCTGCCGCCCGCGCTCGCGCCGGTCACGAGCATCTGCGTGACGCCCTGCGCGCGCGCGCGTCCGAGCACGGCATCGAAATCGGCGCGGAACGACTCGTGGGTCAGGTTCACGCCGATGTCGACGAGGTCGAGGGCCTGCTGCATGGCGTTCGGCACTTCATCCGGTTGCGCAAACGCGCGATCATGCCAGCTCCGCCGGGGCCCTGCACCCGTGCGGCTTCCTTTCGAACACCAGCCGCGCAACCACGCTCGCGCGCCAAACCCAGGGTACCCGAATGACGTTTCTTGCCAGGCTTTCCCTTTCCCTGATCCTTGCCGGCGGCGCGCTCGTCGCGCATGCCGCGGCCCCGGCTGCCGTGGACCCGGCCGCCCGCGCTGTGGCGATCGCCGACTTCCACGCCGCGCGGTCCGCGCCAGCGACGCCGAAGGCCGGTGGCAACAATCCGCGCCCAGGCACGCCCAAGGCCAATCCGCTGCGCGCGTATCCACCGAGCTGCGCGGCCCACCCGCTGCCGGACAAGGCTTCGGGTCCGCAGAAGACGATCCGCGTCCCGTTGTTCAAGACCAACTATTCGCGCACGATCGCGCTGATCGAGGACGTGACGATCACGTTCTGGCGTGTCGCCTGCAGCAGCAGTGGAACTGTCACTGCGTACAGCCCGACCGGAGGCAAGAATGCGATGATGCTGATGCGCATCGATCGCGACGCGGCCTTCGAGGGCAACACCAACGCGTTCCCGACGTTTCCGTACGTCCTGGCCAAGCAAGGCGACATAGATTTCGGCGATATCGAGTCGCGCGTGCGCGCGGTGGGCGAGCCGGACACGGTCACGTCCGAGGTCAGCTTCGACACCCCGATCATCGACAGCACGACGTACGTGCTCGAGAATTACGGGATCGAGGACTCGGGCTACTTCAAGTTCAACGAAGCATTCAAGCTGCTCATCCAGCCGCTGCTGCCGACCTACACGCCGTCGCCGGTCGACATCACCGCATACCAGCCGACCGCAGAGACCTATCCGGATGCGTTCGCGCCGCTGCCGCTCGACGGCTACGCCGCAGCCCAGTGGGTCAACTACGACCTCAACCAAGGCCTGCTGCTGCAGGTCACCGAGCAGGTGCAGCCGAACGGCACGATGGTGCGCCAGGTGGTGTTCGACCTGCTGCTCGAAGACCTCAATGGCGATCCGCTGTGGCTGATCGGCAACGCGGCGTTCCCGGTCAATGCGCGCAGCGTCGAGCTGCAGCTCGCCTACCTCGGCAACGGCCTCGCGCAGATCCCGTGGGGCACGGCGACGTTGAGCGTCGCGCACTGCAACCGGCTCGATGTCGACTACGCGGGCCGTGACGACCTCGAAGCGCATATCCCGACGTTCGACGGCATCACGAGCTACGGCCGCCTGTTCACGCCGAATGGCATGACCTGCGAGTAACTCTCCACGATGTGCATGAAGGCGCGGCCGGCGACGGCCGCGCCTTTTTTTTTGCACGGAGCGTAGCGGACGCAGGCTGGAACCCCGCCCACGCCGAAGCCCGCTCTTGCAGGCTGGACGACCGCAGGTCGGCCGGCGCTCTTGATCCGAAAAGGCGCCGGCCGCGCTGCGCGCGTCCAGCCTACACGGCGAGTCGCCGCGCCGGTTGCGAGCGATGGAGCCGGCGCGGCTCCTACAATGCGCGGATGCCCGCGCCGCCCCGCCCCGTATTGCCGATCGATGCGATCCTGCCCGAGGTGCTCGCGAGCCTCGTCGCGCATCCGCGCCTCGTGCTCGAGGCGGCGCCCGGAGCGGGCAAGACCACGCGCGTGCCGCCTGCGCTGCTCGATGCGCCGTGGCTCGCGGGGCGCAAGCTGCTGATGCTCGAACCGCGGCGCATCGCCGCGCGCGCGGCGGCCGGCTTCATCGCGGCCGAGCGTGACGAACCGGTCGGCGCGACGGTCGGCTACCGCATCCGCCACGAATCGAAGGTGTCGGCGGCAACGCGCATCGAGGTCGTGACCGAAGGCATCCTCACGCGCATGATCCAGGACGATCCCGAACTCGCGGGCGTCGGCGCGATCCTGTTCGACGAATTCCACGAACGCCACCTGCACGGCGACCTCGGCGCCGCGCTCGCACTCGACGTGCAGGCGACGCTGCGGCCCGACCTGCGACTCGTGCTGATGTCGGCGACGCTCGACGGCGAACGCGTCGCGCGCTGGTTCGATGCGCCGCGCATCACGAGCGCGGGTCGGAGTTTCCCGGTGCGCATCGAGCATCCGCCTGCGCGCGCAGGCGAGGCCTGGCCCGAGCGCGGCTGGACCGCGCACCTGCGCCGCGCGGTCGAGCACGCATTCTCCGAAAGCCACGGCGACGTCCTGGTGTTCCTGCCGGGCAAGCGCGAGATCGACACCGCTCGCGACGCGCTCGCGACTGCCCTCGGCCCTCAGCCCTCAGCCCTCGTCCCGCTGCACGGCGAACTCACGCTCGCCGACCAGCAGGCCGCGCTCGCGGCTGCGCCCGCAGGTACGCGCCGCATCGTGCTTGCGACGAACGTGGCCGAATCGAGCCTGACCCTGCCCGGCGTGCGCGCGGTCGTCGACCTCGGCCTCGCGCGCGAACCGCGTTTCGATCCGAACTCGGGGTTCACGCGGCTCGACACGACGATGATCTCGCAGGCATCGGCCGACCAGCGCGCAGGGCGCGCGGGCCGGCTCGGGCCCGGGCTCGCGCTGCGGCTCTGGCCGGAGAGCCGTCGACTCGAAGCCGAGCGTCGAGCGGAAATCGGCCAGGTCGAGCTCTCCCAGCTCGCGCTCGAACTCGCGGCCTGGGGATCGGACGCGCTGCGCTGGCTCGATGCGCCGCCACCCGGCGCACTCGCGCAGGCACGCGAGCTGCTGCAGCGGCTCGGCGCGCTCGACCCTGCGAACCGCATCACGCACGAGGGCCGGCGCATGCTCGCGTTCGGTGCGCAGCCGCGACTCGCGGCCGCCGTGCTCGGCGCACGCGCGGATGAACGCGCACTCGCCTGCGACCTCGCCGCGCTCGTCGAAGCGCGCTCGCCGCTGCGCGGCGGCGCTGCGCGCAACGACGACTTCCGCGTGCGCGCCACGGCGC
>JAEYZH010000107.1 GCA_023430685.1 Pseudomonadota bacterium
GACTGGAAGGGCGTCTCCGAAGAAACGACCACCGGCGTCCATCGCCTCTACCAGCTCGCCGAGGCCGGCAAGCTGCTGGTGCCGGCGATCAACGTCAACGACTCGGTCACCAAGAGCAAGTTCGACAACCTCTACGGTTGCCGCGAGTCGCTCGCGGACGGCCTCAAGCGCGCGATGGACGTGATGCTCGCGGGCAAGGTCGCGGTCGTCTGCGGCTACGGCGACGTCGGCAAGGGTTCCGCGCACAGCCTGCGCGCGTACGGCGCACGCGTGGTCGTCACCGAGATCGACCCGATCAATGCGCTGCAGGCCGCGATGGAAGGGTTCGAGGTCAACACGGTCGAGTCCACGCTCGGGCGCGGCGACATCTACGTGACCACCACCGGCAACAAGGACGTGCTGACGCTCGCGCACATGCAGGCGATGAAGGACCAGGCGATCGTCTGCAACATCGGCCACTTCGACAACGAGATCCAGGTCGATGCGCTGTACGCCTCGGGCGCGACGCACACGAACATCAAGCCGCAGGTCGACAAGTACACCTTCGCCAACGGCAACAGCATCTTCCTGCTCGCCGAAGGCCGCCTCGTCAACCTCGGCTGCGCGACCGGCCACCCGAGCTTCGTCATGAGCAACTCGTTCTCGAACCAGACGCTCGCGCAGATCGATCTCTGGGCGAACAAGGACGCCTACACGCCGAAGGTCTACATCCTGCCGAAGAAGCTCGACGAAGAAGTCGCGCGCCTGCACCTCGAAAAGATCGGCGTGAAGCTCACCACGCTGACCGCCGAACAGGCCGCCTACCTCGGCGTGCCGATCGAAGGGCCGTACAAGCCGGAGCACTACCGCTACTGATCGCTGCGACAGGTCAGGCTCGAGATGCAACGGGCGCCGCGAGGCGCCCGTTGCACATCGGGGCTCGACCGATCCGCGATATGTCCGATTGCGCCGGGGGCATGACCGGGGCTGCCGGCTAGGCCTCGCACGCCCGCCCGCGGGAAATGCGCGCATCCGCCGAAGGCGGCCTGCCGAACATGCGACCGTATTCGCGCGTGAACTGCGGGACGCTTTCGTAGCCGACCGCGTAGGCGGCGCGGCTCGCGCTCGCGCCTTGCGATTGCATCAGGCGGCGCGCCTCGATCAGGCGCAGGCGCTTCTGGAACTGCAGCGGCGACAGCGTCGTGATGCGGCGGAAATGCTCGTGGAACGACGACGCGCTCATGCCCGCTTCGTTTGCAAGGCGATCGATCGCGATCGCCTTGGCGTAGTCGCGGCGCAGCACCCTCACCGCGCGCGCGACGCGCTGCACGTGCCCGTCGGGCCAGCCGAGCTTGCGGATCGCGTCGCCGTGGCGGCCCGCCAGCAGCCAGTAGTGCAGCTCGCGCACGCGCTGTGCCTGCAGCACCGGCAGCGATTCGGGTCGATCGAGCAGCGTCACGAGCCTGAGTGCCGCGTCGGTGGTTTCCGATTCGGTCGGGTCCACGCGCACGGGCGCGTCGTCGACCACCGCAGTCGTCGGCATCTGCGCAACGAGGTCCGCGATGACCGCGGGATCGAGCTCGAGCACCAGCGAGTAGTACGGCGCGGCCGCGCTCGCGCGCGTGATCTGGCTGACGGTCGGCACGTCCGCCGTCACCAGCAGCGAGTCGCCCGCGGCGAACTCGAACACGCGCGCGCCGCCGGTCACGCGCTTCGCGCCCTGCAACACGAGGCAGGCGAGCGGACGCTGCACGGCGTGGATCAGGTCGCTCGGCGCGAGCGCGCGCACGGCCATCAAGCCCGGGATCGGCAGCGGCGCAAGCCCATCCTCCCCTGCGTGGGCGTCGGCATGCCGGCGAACAGCATCGAGCAAGGTCGTCATGGGGCCAGCCTACTCCTGGTGGGCCGCCGCGGATCGTGCGCTGGAGGATCAGGCAAGGCTTCGAGAGCTTCCGGCAACCTGCGCGGACGCTCGGGTTGGACGCTGTGCACCTTCATCCGCCCACCCGAAAGGACCCTGCCATGACCTCCCCCGCGATGCCCTGCCTCTCGCTGATCACCGGCGCGAGCCGCGGCCTCGGCCGCAACACCGCGCTCAGCGTCGCCCGCATGGGCGGTGACGTGATCCTGACATACCGCACGAACGCGGCCGAAGCTGACGCGGTCGTGGCGGAGATCGCCGCGCTCGGGCGCAAGGCCGTCGCACTGCAACTCGACACCGGCGCCGCTGCGGCCTTCCCGGCGTTCGTCGAACGCCTGCGCGAGGTACTGCGCGAGACCTGGCAACGCGACCGCTTCGACCACCTCGTCAACAACGCGGGCCATGGCGAGGTCGCACCGATCGCGGACACGACCGAGGCGCAGTTCGACCGCCTCGTCGACGTGCACTTCAAGGGCGTGTTCTTCCTGACCCAGGCGCTGCTGCCGCTGATCGCCGACGGCGGTCGCATCGTGAACCTGTCGACCGGGCTCACGCGCTTCGCCTACCCGGGCTACGCTGCATACGCGGCCGCCAAGGCGGCGGTCGAGGTCCTGACGGTCTACATGGCGAAGGAGTTCGGCGCGCGCGGCATCGCCGTCAACGCGGTCGCGCCGGGCGCGATCGAGACCGATTTCGGCGGCGGCGCGGTGCGCGACAATCCCGAGATCAACCGCCACCTCGCGGGCATCACCGCGCTCGGCCGTGTCGGCGTGCCCGACGACATCGGCGCGATGATCGCGAGCCTGCTCGGCGACGCGAATCGCTGGGTCAACGCGCAGCGCATCGAGGTGTCGGGCGGCCAGGCGATCTGACCGGTGATCGGACCCGGGGGCCGATGCTATCGTCGCGGCATGCGCAAGACAGCCACGACGATCCGCTTCAAGGCAACGCTGCAACGGCCCGCGGAGCCGAAGAACGCGACCTGGACGTTCCTCGTGCTGCCGACGTCCGCGAGCGCGAAACTGCCGACGCGTAGCATGGTCACCGTGGATGGCACGCTGGACGGCACGCCGTTCCAGGCCACGCTCGAGCCCGATGGTGAGGGGAGTCACTGGCTGAAGGTCGCACGCCAACTGCGCGCCGACGCCGGCGCCGAGGCGGGCGCGACGGTCGAGCTCGAGATCGCGCCGGTCGCCGAGGAGCCCGAGCCCAAGGTGCCGACCGACCTGCGCCGGGCGCTCGCCGCCTACCCCGATGCGCTGGCGACGTGGCGCGACATCACGCCGCTCGCGAGGCGCGACTGGATCCACTGGATCGGGTCGGGCAAGAAGGCCGCGACCCGCGACAAGCGCATCGCGGTCGCCTGCGACAAGCTCGCGAGCGGCAGCCGGCGCGCGTGCTGCTTCGATCGTTCGGGAATGGTCAGCCGGGGCGGCATGGGCGCTCCGAAAGCAGCCGAATGAGCGGCGCGTCGGACTCCCCTGCTCCGGCACGCGGCGCCGGGAGCTGGCGCGTCCACGCACTCGGGGCCGACGACGTCGCTCTGCTGCGCGCGATGCTGGACCTGTTCGGCGACGTGTTCGGCGACGCCGCGGAACACGCGGCGAGTCGTCCCGACGATGGTTACCTCGCGCGCTTGCTCGCGCGTGACACGTTCATCGCGATAGCCGCTACGCTCGGCGACGCCGTGGTCGGCGCCGCGGCCGCGTACGTGCTGCCGAAGTTCGAGCAGTCGCGCAGCGAGATCTACCTCTACGATCTAGCGGTGGCGGCCGCGCACCGACGCGAGGGCATCGCGACGACGCTGATCGCGGAGCTGCAGGCGATCGCCGCCGCGCGCGGTGCCTGGGTCATCTTCGTGCAGGCCGACCACGGCGACGATCCCGCGATCGCGCTTTATTCGAAGCTCGGTGCGCGCGAAGACGTGCTGCACTTCGACATCGCGCCGGCTCCCCGGGGCGAGCGCTGACGGACCGCGCGCGCGTCGGCCATCAGCGCCAGTTCGCGTTCGCTTCCCAGAACGCGACGCTGCGCCGGTACGCCTCGGGATCGAGCGGCACGCCCGAGCCGCCCTGCCCGACGCCGAGCGCGTTTCGCATCATCGTGATCGGCGCCATCGGGATCTCCTCGGGCTCCAGCGTGTAGAGGCAGCCGACGATGCCCCAGTCCCCATCGATCGGCGTGCCCTCCTTCGCGAGCTGCGCGCGGTCGTAGAGGATCACGACGAACCAGTTCGCGACCGGTACCTCGACGCCCTCGAACCAGCGTACGAGCACCGGCAATTCCTGCTTCGTGCGCGCCTCGTAGGCGGAGCGCAGCAGGTGCCGGTTCCGGTCGGTGACCGGCACGGTCAGGCAGCGCGTCGAAGTCCAGTTGCGGTGCACGTGCAGCCTGCAGAACGGCGCATAGCCCTCGAGCACCCGCTCGGGCGGCTCGCCGTCGATGCGGCGTTCGAAGGCTTCGGGCGTGCAGTCCTGGATCGTGTTGGGCCGACGTTCGCGCGGGAACAGGCGTGCCCGCGCGAACGGAGTGAGGACGATCGACATGCGCGTTGCCCGTCGGACGGTGGATGCCCATTGTCGCCGGACGCCGCGGGCGCCGCATCGCCGCCCGCCCCTCGTTCAGCGGCGGCAGCCGACCGGCTGCGCTTCGCGCTCGAAGCCGTCGCGGAAGATCGAGTCGCCATGCACCTCGTAGGCACCGAGGTCCGGGCGACCCCAGGCACGCGCGAATCCGCGGCCGCGCTGGTCGTTCGCGAGCAAAGGGGTCGCTTCCCCCGTGTCGCAGGCCGCGCTGTCGATGCGAAGCGAGAGCGTCGCGGTCGGTCCGCCGTTCCAGCCGAACGTGTCGAAGCCCGGCGCGACCGCGACGAGGTTCGCGCTGGCCTGGCCATTGATCGTTCCGGGCGCGGGCGCCGAGCCGACCAGCGTGTGGCGGACGTCGAGGCGGTTCGGAACCAGCGGATCGTGGCGTCGCACGAGGTCCGCGGGCGCTCCGTCCGCGGTGATGTTGTCGGCAATGATCGAGTTGACGATCTCGAGCTGCGATTCGAAGTCGGCCCCGACCTCGATCGCGCCACCCTGCGAGCCGGACTCGTCGACGCCGACGACGTTGGCGGCGACCGTCACGTGGCGCAGCCGCAGGCGTCCGCTCTCGAGCAGGATCGCGGCGCCCTGCCCGCCGTCCTGCGTCGCGCGGTTGCCGAAGAACGTGCTGTTGACGATGTCGTGCGCAGCGGTTCCGTCCTCGCCGACGTAAAGCGCGCCGCCGGCCCAGTAGTCCGCCGCGTTCGCGACGAAGGTGCTGCCGCTGATCGACAGGCTCGGCACATGGGCCTCGATTGCACCGCCGTCGAACGCGGCGCTGTTGCGGTCGAACGTGCTGTCTTCGACCACGAGCGATGCGCCCTGCGCCCAGTTCGCCCAGATCGCGCCGCCGCCCGATTCGGCGCGGTTGGCGTCGAAGGTCGAACGCTGGATGCGCAGCGCGCCCACGTTGGACGCGATGGCGCCGCCGAACCCGTCCGCGCCGTTGCCGGTGAATCTCGTGCGCGCGATCGTCACGTCGCTCGCGTCGAGGTAGAGCGCCCCGCCCCAGCCCGCGGCGATCGTGTCGCGCACCAGGCAGTCCTCGATCCGCACCGTGGCGTATTCGGCGAGCAGCGCGCCACCGTGCTGCGCGCTCGCACCGGCGGACAACTCGAGGCGGCGCAGCGTGACCGCGAGCGCGGCGGGCTCGTTCGGGTCGCCTGCGAGTTCGAATACGCGGCTCCCGCCCTGTGCGCGCACGCCGCATCCTGCGCAGCCGACGATCTCGACGGAGCCGGTGATGCGCAGCGCGCCGGAGCCGAGCATGACCAGGCCGGCTTGCTGGAACACGATGCGATCGGCGCCCGGCGTCGCATTCGCGGTCGCGATCGCCTCGCGCAAGCTGCCGGCGCCGGCGTCGGCGAGACTGGTGACGGTGAGATCGGCGGCGTGACCCGCCTGCGCGGCCAGCGCGAGGCCGAGGGCGAGCACGGACCTGGAAACGGTGTTGGACATGCGGGGATTCCTGGAAGCCATGAGACGCGGCACCTGCCGCTCCGGCATTCCAGCGCGCGACGCGCGCGTCCGCTTCACGAACGTTTCAAGATTTCATGAAATGTCGTAGGTCATTGAGCGCAGTGATGTTTGCGCCGCCTCCTCGAGCGCCGCCGCGAGGCGGTCGAGGCGGGCGCGCTCGGCGTCCGCATCGCGTTCGCGCCCGCTCGCCTGGAGCCAGTCGACATGGAGCCGGATCGCATGCGGATCTTCGGACTGCGCGGCACCGAGTTCCTCGAGCGCGGCTTCGGCGCGCGCGAGTTCGCCGGCGCCGAGCGCGACGCGACCGAGTTCCAGCGCGACGGCGCGACCGCGCAACGCGTCGCGCGCAGAGCGGCTC
>JAEYZH010000120.1 GCA_023430685.1 Pseudomonadota bacterium
GGCGTGCGTTGCCGAGGCCGTTCAGGGCCGCCGGGTGCGCGGGCGCGAGGGCGACTGCCGCCTCGAGTGCAGTGCGCGCAGCCGGCGCGTCGCCGCCTGCCAGCAGCACGCTGCCGAGGTTGCACAGCACCTCGATCGATGCGGGAGCGAGCAAGCGCGCCTGCTCGAGCGCGCCACGCGCCTCCGCGAGGCGTCCGAGCTGGAACAGCGCGATGCCGTGCAGCCGCGCGGCCTCCGGTTCGCGCGGCAGGCGCTCGCGCAGGCGCGTGGCTTCGCTCGCCGCGAAATCGGGACGACCGCTCGCGATCAGGCTTGCGATGCGGTCGAGCGCGGTAGTGGAATCGTCCATCGTCCTTCGTGCCTCGCGGTCCCTGCATTCTAGGTGCATGCGACGCGTGTTGCCGCCGGCAATGGCCGTGGAGCTGACGCGGCGCGCGCCGGGATGGCACCATCACGGCCTTGTCTCGCCCGGGGCGTCGCGCGCATGCGGATCGCGGTGAACGGATGGCTGGTCCTGGCCGCGCTCGTGTTTCCGCTCGCGACCGTGTCGGCGGAACCGGCAGGGCCGGCGGCGACCTCGGTGATGCGCGTCGCCGGGGGCGAGGTGACGATCGGCCTCGACCCCGACGCGCTCGCCGCGCTCGACCTGCAGCTCGCCGGCACGGAGCGCGCGCGCGACGTCATCGACGGCGTTCGCGGCCGGCGCGAGCACCGCGCGCGATTCGATGCGCGCGAGGGCGACCTCGACCTGCGCCTCGAAGACGGCATCGTCGTCGCGCTCGGCGCCGGCACGCTGCATTACGCGGGCGGGCCCGTGTTCACGCATGCGGGCAGGCGCATCGCGCTTGCGGGCTTCGGCCTGCGCGCGTCCGCCGCGGCGCCGCTCGATCTCGAGCTCGTCGATGCAGGCGGCACGGTCTGGTTCGGCGCCGACCACGCGCACCATGGCATCGAGGAGGGCGAGCCGCGCCGGTTCGCGATGCGCGCGATGAACCTGCGCCTGTCACCGCATTTCGCACGCGTGCTCGGCGATGCCGCGCGCGCGAACCTCGTGGTCGGTTCGCTCGACCTCGTCGTCCAGGTCGAAGGCGCGGGCAGCGCGCAAGCCGGACGCGCCTGCAGCGCACCGTGGCCCGCGCCAGGACTGCGCACCGACGTCGCGCTGATCCGCTCCAACCTCAGCGGGTTCTGGGACGCGGTCTATGCGCCGCGGTGCGGGCGTCCGCCCTTGCCCGACGGCGGCGCCTGTACGGCAACCGACGACGACGGCTTCGTCGTGATCGGCGCCGATGCGAGCCTGCGCAACGTCGGCGAGACCGCGATTCCCTGGCACGCGCGTTTCAGCGGCAACCACCCGCCGCATGGCGGCGACCAGCATCCGGTGCTGGTGTGGAACCTCTATCGCATCGGCGCCGACGGGCGCATCCGCCAGATTGGTGCATCCGGCGCCAAGCACGCGTTCTATTCGGTCAACCGCAACTGCGGCTGCGCGGGCGGCAACGTGTTCTGGCCCGGGTGCGACGACATCTACTCGTTCGCGAGCAACGACAACGGCGGTGGCGTGCAGCACCTCGCACCGCGCGCCGAGATCATCCCCTATGGCGTGCGCTGGGCGCGCTGCGGCTCGGCATGGGACTCCGATTGCGACGGCCGCATGGATGCCGGCAGCGGCGCGCAGGATCTCTACCAGCACCGCCTGCTCGCGCGCGAACGCGACCTGCTGCCGCCGCTCGCGGACGGCGCGGACTACCTGTTCGAATACTGGTATCTCGTGCGCGACGACGGCGACCTCTACAACACGATCGGCCATCGCCGGATCAGGCCACGCAAGCTCGGCGCGAACTGGTCGGTTCAGCTCGTCGATGCGACGCCGCCGCACTTCGACTTCCACGTCGGCCCCGCGCTCGATCGCTGGGTCGACCGCGCGCAGCCGCCCGCGCATGCGGCGAATCGCGAACTCGCGACTCCCGACGGACGCGCGCGCATCGCGGCGAAGGCGACGGACCTCGGCGGCGGTCGCTGGCGCTACGAATACGCGGTGATGAACTTCGACTACGCGCGCGTGGCGATCGATCCCTTGCATCCGCGCGAACCGGACCTGCGCCTGCTCGCTCAGCGCGGCTTCGCGCGCTTCGAGGTGCAGTTGCCTGCGGGCGTGCGCGCGCAGGAGATCGCGTCCGCGGGGCTCGGCGATGCGACCGCCGGCGCGTGGCGCGCGCGCCAGCGGGGTCGCGCGGTGGAATGGACGGCTCCGTCCCTTGCCAATACACTCGAATGGGGCATGCTCCGTCACTTCGAGTTCGTCGCTGCGGTCGCGCCAGGCGTCGCTGCTGTGCAACTCGCAGGCGCGGCGATGCCGCAGGCACCCGAACAGGTGCATGCGATGCAACTGCCAGGCCCCATGGCGCCGAGCGCCAAACCGCCCAGTCCATAGACGATGCCGCACATGTCCCGATCGATCGCGTTGCCCCTCCGCCACCTGTTCGCGCTCGCGTTGTCGATCTGCGCGGCGCACGCCGCCAACGCCGGCGATGCCTGGTGGCAGGTCGCGCAGCACCTGCAGCCCGCGGGCAGCATCGACCTCACGCCGCACGGCACCCAGCCCGGGCTCGCCAACGACCTGCAGGTCTCGGACCAGTGCGCGTCCTGCCATTCGGCGAACAATGCAAGCGAGCGCGCATTCCGCCCGTATTCGAGCTGGAGCGGCAGCATGATGGCGAACGCGACGCGCGATCCGCTGTTCTGGGCCGCGCTCGACGTCGCCAACAAGGATTTCCCTGGGGCGGGCGATTTCTGCCTGCGCTGCCACACGCCGCGCGGCTGGCTCGAGGGGCGCGTGGTCAAGCCCGGTTTCAATCCGCTGCCGGGCACCCCGGAGCAGGGTGCGAATGGATGCCTGCTGGTCGGCCAGTACGACTCGCCCGACGACCTCAACAGCGATTTCGGCGGGCTGACCTGCCACTTCTGCCATCGCATGATGCCGACCGGGCCGCTCGGCGAACCCGG
>JAEYZH010000123.1 GCA_023430685.1 Pseudomonadota bacterium
CGGCTGCGGTCCACCCTACAGCTTGCGGCGCGGGGGAACGAGCAGGTCGCCGATCAGGAGCCCCGCAACGATCGCGACGAGCAGCGTGACGAGCGTGATCGCGGTGTCGAGGCCGAGCAGCACGTCGCGCTCGAAGACGAAACTCAAGGTGCGAAAGCCCACGCTGCCGGGCACCAGCATGATGATGCCGGGTTCGCGCACGAGCGCACCGGGGCGCTGCATCACGCGAGCGAACAGGTTGCTCGCGGCGCCGACGACCGCGCCGCCGAGGAACACGCCGAACGCGGGCGAGAGGTGCGCACCCCCGAGGCGTGCGGTCGCGAAACCGAGCATCACCGCGCCGACGACGACGGGCACGTAGCGACGCGGGCTGCCGAACAGCACCGCGAAGGCGCAGCCGCCCGCGAGCGCGGCGAACCAGTCGATCCAGGCCGGCACCGCCTCGCCCGGATTGCCGGTCGGCACCCAGCCGATCAATGCGCAGAGCTGCGTCGCCGCGATCGTGCCGAATGCGAGCTTGAGCAGGGTCGCCAGCGCGCCCATCGTGCGCGCGGTGCCCGAGATCAGGTGCTGGCTCGACAGCTCGCGCACCGCGGTGGTCAGCGTCATGCCGGGCATCAGCACGATCAGGCTCGAGATCACGACTGAGCGCACCGCGATCGGCGTCACGTGCACCGCGATCGCGATCGCGATGACCGTCGCGAGGAAGCCCGCGAGCGCCTCGGCGGCGGCGCCGACCTGCGGGCGGCTGACCGCCGCGTTGTAGACGAGGCCGATCAGGATCCCGGTCAGGCCCGCGACGAGCACGCCGGGCCAGGTCGTGTGCAGGATCGCGGCAATGCTCGCCGAGGACACGCCGAAGCTCGCGACGAACGCGACGCGCGCCCTGCGCGAACGCGGCGACTGGCCGAGCTCGCGCAGGCGGCGTCGACCTGCGGCGAGGTCGAGCCGCCCGTCGATGACCTGGTCGGCGATCTCGTCGACGAGGCACAGGCGCTTGAGGTTGACCTCGCCCGGCGAGACGCGCACGACGTGCGTGATCTCTGACAGCTCGTCCTCGCCCGCGGGTTCGGAAAACGACATCACGATCGAGGTCGGCGTCGACAGCACGTTGCACGCGAGCCCGAGCCGAGCGCTCACCAGATTGATCACGTCTTCGAGGCGCGGCGCGGCCGTGCCGTACTCGTGCAACCGGCGTGCGAGCTCGACGATGAAGCCGATGCGCGACTTCAGGGAGCCGGGCTCGCGTGGGATGGTCTGGAGGGTCGTCGCCATGCGCGCATGATGCCGTGCGCGCGCTCGCTGCGGGAGATCCGCGGGAGTGCAGCGCGCCGGACGAGGACGGGGGGCGAGCTTGCGCTGTCGACGCCCGGCCGGGCATCCGGGACTTCGCGCGAAGGGCTCGGGTCCGGCGGCGCTCCCACGACCGATGCCCGGCTGCCACACTTCCACGCGCTGAACTCCGGATGACGGGCGAAATGCCGATCCACCTGTGCGCCTGCTAGCCTTGGCGCATGGGAAACCCGGGTACCGCAAGGATCGACGACGAGGGCCGTCGGCAGCGCGTGGTCGTCGCAGGCGACTGGACCCTTGCGCTCGCACCGGCGTTGGCCGCGCGCGTCGCAACCTTGCGTCGATCGATCGCGGCCGGCATCGAGGTCGACGCCGCCGGCGTCGGCCGCATCGACACGGCCGGCGCGAGCCTGCTGCTCGAACTCGCGGATGGCGCGACGATCGGCGGGCTCGACCAGCGCCAGCGCGCGCTGGTCGACACCGTCGCGCGCGCGGAAGCGCAGCCCGACGCCGCGCGCCCGCGCGACTCCGGGCTCGTCGAGCTGCTGGGCCGCACCGGCCTCGCGGTCGAACAGATCGGACGCGACGCCTGGCAGTTGCTCGGTTTCATCGGCCTCGTGCTCGCGACGCTCGCGCGCACCGCGCTGTCGCCGCGTCGCTGGCGTGTCACCTCGCTGGTGTTCCACCTCGAACAGACCGGGCTCGACGCGGTGCCGATCGTGGTACTGCTGAACTTCCTCGTCGGCGCGGTGATCGCGTTCCTCGGCGCGACCGTGCTGCAGGACTTCGGTGCCGCGATCTTCACGGTCGAACTGGTCGGCTTCTCGTTCCTGCGCGAATTCGGCGTGCTGCTGGCGGCGATCCTGATCGCAGGACGCTCCGGCAGCGCGTTCACCGCGCAGATCGGCTCGATGAAGTCGCGCGAGGAGGTCGATGCGATCCGCACGCTCGGCCTGGATCCCGTCGAAGTGCTCGTGCTGCCGCGCCTGCTCGCGCTGCTGGTCGCGCTGCCCGCGCTGACGCTGCTCGCGATGCTCTCGGGCATCGTCGGCGGCGCGGCGGTGTGCGCGCTCAGCATGGACATCTCGCCGACGATGTTCATCACGCGCTTCCAGGAACTGGACGCGACGCGTCATTTCTGGGTCGGCATGAGCAAGGCGCCGCTGTTCGCGTTCCTGATCGCGTCGATCGGATGCCTCGAGGGCTTCAAGGTCAGTGGCAGCGCCGAATCGGTCGGCACGCACACGACCTCGAGCGTGGTGCAGGCGATCTTCGTCACGATCCTCGTCGACGCGCTGGCCGCGATCTTCTTCATGGAGATCGACGTATGAGCATGCCGGTCGATCGCGAGGCGGTGATCGAAGTACGTGGACTGCGCAACCAGTTCGGTGCGCAGGTCGTGCACGAGAACCTCGACATCGATGTCTGGCGCGGCGAGATCGTCGGCGTGGTCGGCGGCTCGGGCAGCGGCAAGTCGGTGCTGATGCGCTCGATCATCGGCCTCAATCGTCCCGCGGCGGGCAGCGTCAAGCTGCTCGGGGTCGACATGATGCGCGCGGATGACGCGCAGCGTGCGGAGGTCGAATCGCGTTGCGGCGTGCTGTTCCAGAACGGCGCGCTGTTCTCTTCTCTGTCGGTGCTCGACAACGTGATGGTGCCGATGCGCGAGCACCACGACCTGCCGCTGCCGCTGATGCAGCGACTCGCCGCGCTCAAGCTCGCGCTCGCGGGATTGCCCGCGGACGCGGGCGCGAAGTTCCCGTCGCAGCTCTCGGGCGGCATGGTCAAGCGCGCCGCGCTCGCGCGCGCGCTCGCGCTGGATCCGGACATCCTGTTCCTCGACGAACCGACTGCCGGCCTCGATCCGATCGGCGCCGCCGCGTTCGACCAGCTGATCCTGACCCTGCGCGACAGCCTCGGGCTCACGGTGTTCCTGATCACGCACGACCTCGACACGCTCTACACGATCTGCGACCGTGTCGCGGTGCTGTCGCAGAAGCGCGTGCTGGTCGCCGACACGCTCGACGTGGTCGAGCGATTCGACGACCGCTGGGTGCGCGACTACTTCCAGGGCCCGCGCGGCCGTTCCGCGTTCGCCGCGAGCGAGCGCCTCGCGAGCGAGGGGACGCAACGAACGGCGGCGAGCGCTGCCGCCGCTCCGGCATCGCCTGGTTGACACTCCGAATCCCCAATCCTCCAGTCCCCCAATCCCGGCCTCCCCACCATGGAAACCCGCGCCCACCACGTCCTCATCGGTGCCTTCACGATCGGCGTGTTCCTGCTCGCGCTCGGCTTCGTGCTCTGGATGTCGAAGTCGAGCACCGATTCGGCCTGGCGCGAGTACGACATCGTGTTCACCGAAGCAGTGACCGGCCTCTCGGTCGGCGGACTCGTACAGTACAACGGCATCAAGGTCGGCGAGGTCAAGGCGCTGAGCCTCGCGCCCGAGGATCCGCGCAAGGTGATCGCGCGCGTTCGGCTCGATGCCGCGGCGCCGGTGCGCGAGGACACGCGCGCAAAGCTCGGCCTGCAGGGCGTGACCGGCCTCGCGTTCATCCAGCTGTCGGGGGGCTCGCCGCAAAGTCCGCCGCTGCTGCCGACCGCGGAGCGTCCGGTGCCGGTGATCCCGTCCGAAGAATCGGCGCTGTCCAAACTGCTCGCGTCCGGCTCGGACATCATGGTCACCGCGAACGACATCATGCTGCGCCTGGACCGCATGTTCTCCGATGACAACCTCGACCGCGTGACGTCGACCCTGACGCATCTCGACGAACTGACCGGCACGCTCGCCGAGCATCGCGGCGACATCGGCACCGCGGTCGCGCAGCTCGCCGAGGCGACGACCGCGCTGAAGAAGACGCTCGGCACCGTCGACTCGATGGCGGACACGACCAACGAGCTGCTGCGCGAGGACATGCGCGCATTGCTGCAGACCGCGCAGGTCGCCCTCGACTCGGTCGAGAAGGCTGCCGCGTCGGCGGGCCTGCTGGTCGAGGACAATCGCGCGGCGATCAGCGCGTTCAGCAACCAGGGCCTGCGCCAGGTCGGACCGACCGTGCTCGAACTGCGCGAAACCCTGCGCTCGCTCAAGCAGCTCAGCGACAAGCTCGGCGCGTCCGACAGCCTGTTGCTCGGACGCGACCAGCCCAAGGAGTTCCAGCCGCAATGAACCGCCGATACGTCCCTGCCC
>JAEYZH010000163.1 GCA_023430685.1 Pseudomonadota bacterium
GCGCAGGGCGACGCCGGTACCGCGCGCGAGGCGGCGGAAGCCGCGTTGTTGCCCGCGTTGCAGGCGGCTGCGCCGATTGCGCATGCGCGCACGCGCCTGATCCACCTGCGCGCGCTGCGCGCGGCGGGCGAACGCGCGCGCGCGGCGGAGGAGGTGCGCAGCCTGCGGGAGTCGGCCGGCACCGACGAGTGGCTGGCGATGCAGGCCGATCTCGCGGAGGCCGAGCAGGCCTGGTCCGAAGGTCGTCGCGAGCCCGCGCTCGAACGGTTCGAACGCGCGTGGCAGTACGCGGGCCGCGCCGGGACGGCGCGGGACCTCGTCGACGTCGCCGCGGCGTACGTCCCGGTGCTGATCGATGCGAGCCAGCTCGACACCGCGCGCGCGGTCGGCGGTCGCATCGCGCGCTGGGTCGACGTCGACTGGCACGCGGCGGATGCGATGGCGAAGTTGTACCGCGCGATCGGCGAGCATGCTGCGGCGCACAAGGCAGAGCAGGCGAGGGCGCGGCTCGCGCCGAACTGACGCGTTCGAGCGGTCGGCGGGCCGCGCCGGCGGTGGCCGCTTCGCACCGTTGCGCCGTTCGACCATGCAATCCACATCGAGTCCGCATCGATGGCGCATGCGTTCGTCGTGGCGGCGTGCCGACAATCGGGAACCGTCCAGCGGGGCTCGGGGCCTGGCGGTTGCATCCCACCTGTCGATCGAGGAACACCGGACCATGACCTTTGCGAGTGCCCGCGGCCTGCTGCTGCCGTCCCTGCTTTCGTTCGCCTGCGCCGCGCATGCGCAGCACCTCACGCCCGTCGATGCCGGAGGCGGCGCGCTGTCGCCGCCGGCCGTGCATGGCGACTACCTGTATGTCGGCACCGGCGCCACGTTGACCGTCTGGAGCTTTGCCGATCCCGCCGCCCCCGAGGTCGTCGACCGCAGCGCCCCCGCGGACGGTGTCGTGCGCGCGCTCGCGACGATCGGTGACCACCTGTACGCGGCCTGGAACAATCCGTCGGGCGAGGGCGGCATCACGGTCTATTCGCTCGCCGATCCCGCCGATCCCGAACCGGTGGCCGAGATCGACGATTACGTCGGGTCCGAGTTCAAGCGGCCGAACGGCCTCGCGACCGCGGGCCAATATCTCTACGTCGGCGACGCGGAGAACGGGCTGGTCGTGCTCGACGCCGCCGATCCGGTGGCGCCGGTCGCGATCGGCACGGTGGCCGGCGTCGGCGAGTTCGACGCGATGGGCGTCCATGGCGCGCAGTTGCTGACGACCGGCAACAGCTGGATCGGCGGTCGCATCGTCAACGTCGTCGACATCGGCAACCCGGCCGCGCCGGTGGTGGCCGGCAGCACCTCGCTCGACGGCAACGTGCTGCTGCGCGCCGTGCTCGTCGATGGTTACGCGATCGGCGTCGGGCTCGAGCTGCAGGTGCACGACCTGCACGATCCCGCCAACATCAGCCAGGTGTTCGGCACCCCGATCGACATGGCCACGCATGCGATCCTGCGCGGCGACATGCTCTATCTCGTCGGCGCGTCGGGCATTCAGGTCTGGGATTTCGCCAACCCGACGCAGCCTGCGCTGCTGCGCACGGTCGCGATGGACGCGTTCGCGCCCGACCAGGCCGCCGACACGCCGTTCGGCCCGCTCGTCCTCACGCATGCCGACCGCGGCCTGCTGCTCGACGTTGCCGATCCGCAGGAGCCGGAGCTCGCGGCGGGGTTCACGCTGCCGTTCGGCGTCAACGCGCATGCCGCCGCGTTCGACGCGGGTCACGTCTACCTCGCGCAGGAAGCCTATGGCCTCGGCGTGCTCGATTCGGCCTCGCTGCAGTCGATCGGTCGCTACGACGCAGACCTGCCGCCCTACCTGCAGGCGCGCGACATGGAGGACATCTCGCTCGACGGCGGCCGCGCCTACCTCGCTGCGTGGGGATACGGCGTGCTCGTCGTCGACGTCGCCGATCCGGCGGCGCCGGTCGAACTCGGGCGCTTCGAGTTCCCGTACGCCAGCGCGATCGAGGCGCATGGCGACCGCGTGTACGCCTCGAGCACGACCAATGGCGGCTACTTCCGGATCCTCGACGTGGCCGATCCGGCGCAGCCGCTCGAACTCGGCTCGCTCGCGACGAGCCAGACCTACGACCTCACGGTGCGCGGCAACACCGCATTCCTCGCCGACGGCGCCGACTTCGGCGACGGCGGGCTGCGCGTCGTCGACGTTTCGAATCCCGCGATGCCGGCCCTGCTCGGGCAGGACACCGGTTGCGCGTACGCGATGGGCATCGACGCGTCGGCGGACGGCAACACCGTGTACATCGCGTGCGCATCCAACGAAACGTTCGGAAGCGAGCTGCGCATCGTCGACGTGACGGACAAGGCGCAGCCGCTCGTGGTCGGCAGCCACGTGCTCGCCGGCAGCATGCAGTTGCCGGAGTACAACGTCGCCCATTCGGTCGTGGTGTCGGGCGCCACGGCCTACGTCGGCCACGAGTACGGCGTCGACGAGATCGACATCTCCGAACCCACCACGCCGGTCCACGTCGCGCGCCACCCGATCGGCTATCCGGTGCGCAAGGTCGCGCTCGCGCCCGACGGCCGCGTGTTCGCGTTCGCGGGGGAAGCGGGTACCTTCGTGTTCGAGGCTGCGCGTGGCGACGCGATCTTCGCCGACGGCTTCGACTGAGGCCCGCGCGGCGCGGTGCATCCGCATGCGCCGCGCCGCCATCATCCGGACGGACTGCAACGCACCCGTTCCGACGTACGTCCTTGCCTCATCCCGCCACGGAGCATCCGCCATGCCGAAGAACCTATTCCAGCACGTGCCAGGGATCGCGATCGCGGTCGCGTTCGCCACCTGCCTGTTCGCGGGCCCGCTCGCCGCCCAGGAAACGGTGACCACGTTCGACGCAGGCGAAGAAGGCTGGAACGGCAATGCGTCGCTCGAAACCGAAGGCGGTCATCCGGGCGCCAACATGCGCTTCCTGCTCGAAACGTTCGGGATCGAGTTGCGCAATGATTCGAATGCCGCCTTCATCGGCGACATGACCGGCAGCGGCACGGTGACGGTCGGCCTCGACGCGAAGGCGGATTCGATCACGTTCCTCGGCAACGAAGTCTCGCGCAATGTCGTGGTCGAGTTCCGCAGCCATGCACTCGGGCAGGACGGCTATCCCTGGTCGTCGGTGTGGGTCGTGCTCGGCACCATCCAGGCCGATCCGGAATGGCATGCCTACAGCGTGAGCTTCGATCCCGCGTCGACCGAGATGCCAGCGGGCTGGGGCGGCTACGGCGCGGAAGACCCGGTCACGTTCGAGCCGATGTTGCCCGATGGCGTGACGTTCGCGGACGTGATGGCCAATGTCGACGAACTCGCGTTCACGACCTTCGAGCCCGGGATGTTCTACGGCTTCACGATCTTCGACGCGCGCATGGACAACCTGCGCATCATCCGCGGCACGGGCAGCGACGTGATCTTCGCCGACGGCTTCGACCCGCCACCGGTCCGCTGACGGATCGCCACGACGCGCCGGGCGCGCAGCCGGACGCGCGCAGCGCGGCCGGCAGCCGTTCGCGCGAAGACTGGGTGCGCGGCTGGCCGCGACCCGCGGCAGCGCGCAGGTACACTGGTCGTCCTTTCCGCTGAGGGATAGCCGGCGTGCCGTCCGAAACCGATGTGTCACCTGTCGCCGCATGGACTCCCCTCGACCCGATCGAGGCGCGCATCCTCGGCTGTCTCGTCGAGAAGGCCGCCATCACGCCGGAAGCCTATCCGCTGACCGAGAACGCGATCGTCGCCGCGTGCAACCAGAAGACCAGCCGCGAGCCCGTGATGCAGCTCGAACCCGGCGCCGTCGCCCACGCGTTGCGTGCGATGGAGGTGAGGGGACTGGTGCGCGTCGCGCCGGTTTCGCAACGCGCGCTACGCTACGAGCATCGCTTCGACGCGGCCTACGGCACCACCGCCCGCCAGCGCGCGGTGCTCTGCGTGATGCTGCTGCGCGGTCCGCAGACGATCGCCGAACTGCTCACGCGCACCGAACGCATCGGTGCGTTCCCGGGCCAGGACGACGTCCGCGACACGCTCGATCGACTGGTCGCGCGCGAACCGCCGCTGGTCGCGTGCATCGGTCGCGCCGCGGGCCAGCGCGAGGACCGCTACATGCACCTGCTGTGCGGCGACGTCGATGTGGAAGCATTCGCGGCAGCAGCCGCCGAGTCCGCGCGCAGCGACTCGCCCGCGCGCGTCGACCTGCACGAGCGCATCGATGGACTCGAGGCCGACCTGCGCGAATTGCGCGCGCAGCTGGCCGAGCTGCGGCGCCAGGTCGACGATTCCGCGGGCCCGGGCTGAGGCGGGTTGCAGGCGGACGCCGCGTCGCGGGGCTGCGCGCGCAACCTCAGTGGCGCGTCGAGCCGTCGGCTTCGGGCGGATGGTTGGCGAACACCTCGGCGATGTCGGCCTCGTCGAACACGTAGCGGCGGTTGCAGAACTCGCAGGTGACGTCGACCGAGCCTTGTTCGGCGAGCACGGAATCACTTTCCGCGCGGCCGAGCGAGCGCAGCATGTCGGCGACGCGCGCGCGCGAGCAGGTGCATTCGAACGCGAGCCGCTGCGCCGGGTGCAGGCGCACGCCCTCCTCGTGGAACAGGCGCAGCAGGACCTGCTCGGGTGGCAGGCCGAGCAGCTCGGCATCATCGAGCGTCGCGAGCAGATGGCCCACGCGGTTCCAGCCGTCGGGGTCCTGGCTCGAGGTGCCGCCCGCGCCGGCGATCTGCTGCAGCAGGATGCCGCCGCAGCGGTTGGCCGCGCTCGCGAGCAGGATCCGCGTCGGCAGCTGTTCGGAGCGCTCGAAGTAGCCTTCGAACGCCTGCGCGAGCGTCGTGCCCTGCACGGGCACCAGGCCCTGGTAGCGCGAGTCGGTGGTGGTGTTCTCGATCGTGATCGCGAGGCGCGCGGCCGGATCGAGCTGCACCGCGGCCTGCGGCGGCGTACCGTCCCAGCGCACGATCCCGCGCACGTGGCCGTCATGCGTGCAGTCGGCGAACAGCAGGCGCAGCGCGCCGCTGTCGCGCAGGTGGATCGAGAGGCGACCCTCGAACTTGATCGTGCTCGTGAACAGCGCGCTCGCCGCGACGGTTTCGCCGAGCAGCGCCGCGAGCGGGGCGGCGTACGCGCCGTGCTCGAGGATGCGCTGCCATCCGTGTTCGAGGCGCACGAGCGCGCCGCGCACGCCGGCGCGTTCGAGCTGGAAGCGGTGCAGGAAGTCGTTGGAGGCGGGGAGGTCGGCAGACATGGGCATCGCCCATTGTCGCAGGCCCGCGCGCCTCAGCGCGACTCCGCCACGAGTTCGAGGATCCGGTTGGTGACCGACTGCACCTGGTAGGCGTCGATGCCGCCGCCGTCGCTGTTCGACATCGCGACGACCACCCATGGATCGCCGCCGCGGTCCTCGAGCATCCATGCATGCGTGAGCACGTGCAAGCCCGCGGCCGACGCGAGGCTGCCGCCCTTGTACCAGGCGCGGTCCCAGGCGCCGCGCACGCCGGGCTGCGCGACCGATGCGCCGAGCGCGCGGTCGGCGAGCGCGATCGCATCGGAGCCTTGCGGCAGCCGGCGCAATGCCGCGAACGCGGCACAGACATCGAGCGGACTCGCGCGCCAGCTGCCCCGCGTGAGCAGGCTCGCATGGAAGTACGGACCGGTGACGAGCGGGCCGAGCGGTTCGATCGACTGCGCGAGGAACTGCTGCTGCCAGGCCTCGGTGCCCTCGACGTAGGCGACCGACACGTCGAGCGGGAACGAGTGGAACAGGTGGAACTGCTCGCTGATCCCGAGCAGCGGTCGCAACACCGTCGGATCCGCGGCGGTCGCATCGATGAACAGGCCGATGCGTTCGCGGCCGACCTCCTCGTGCAGCAGGTCGGTCGCGGTGTTGTCGCTGATGCCGATCATGAGCCTCGCGAGTTCGTCGAGCGTGAACGGCGTGCCGATCGGTTCGACGTTGATCGCGCCACCCGGTGCGAGTTCGGACGCGGCCAGCGGGATCACGTCGTCGACCGCGAGCAGGCCTTGCGCGACCGCGCGCGCGACGCCGCCGAGCACCCAGGTCTTGAAGATCGATGCGGTCGCGCGCAGCTCGCCTTCGGCGTCGCCGGCGACCACGCCGCACTCGCCGTCGGGCGTGATCCTGCCGACCAGCAGCGCGGGATCGCCGGACAGCGCATGGAAGCGCGCGACCGCCTGCGCGAGGTCGAGCGTCTGGTCGGCCGGGTACTGCAACTGGCCGTTGAAGTTCGAGACCCCGAACTGGACGATGCCCTGCGGGTCCGCATGGCGCACGCGCAGGTTGAGGTAGCCGTACGGGGGACCGCTGCCTTCGTCGTCGATGACCACGACCGCCTGCACCGGCGTCATCGTCACGACGTCGAGCACCACCGCGTCCGGGAACTGCGAGCGCAGCGAGGCGAAGAAGGCCTGCGTCTCGGCGACCGGCAGCGACCATGTCGCGTCGAAATGCGCGGTGACCTCGGCTGGCGTGGTCGTCTCGCCGGTCGCAAGCTCAGCGAGGATCCACTCGAGCTGTTCCGCCGCCGCTCCGTCGCCGAGGTCATGGCGTCCGTCGACGAGCGGGAACAGCGGCTCGATCGCGGGAATCTCGAAGCCGGTCGCGTAGAGGCGGTCGGCCTGGGCCGGCATCGCGAGCGCGAGACCGGCGAACAGCGCGGCGAAGCGTGCGGCCTGCATGGGGGTCACCCTCGAGCGCCGCGCGCGTCGCGGCCCGCCGATGCATGCGTCATCTCGCGCCGGAACGGCTCACTGCGGGGTGGCATCGGGCGTGAAACCCCTCGCGCAACGCCCGCGCGCCAGCGGGTCTCGTGGGAGGGACTGCGGTCCCGCGCTGCTCCGACCAGCTGCGCGCGCCGGGCGCGGGCGATGTGGACCGTCGTCGCGCGACACGCTGCCCGCCTCAGGCCGCGCGGCGGGCCCCGAGGCTCGCGAGCAGGTCGCCGGCCGCGCGCAAGCGCTCGCTCGTGCCCTCCAGCGGCATCTTGAACTTCAGCTTGTCCTGGCCGTCGAGTGCATACACGCGCGGTTGCGACTGGACCAGCCGGATCACGGTCATCGGCTCGATCGCGGGCTGCGGGCGGAACACGACGCGCCCGCCGTTCGCGCCGACCTCGAGCTTGCGGATGCCGAGCGGCGTCGCCGCGAGCTTGAGCGAGGTCACCGCGAACAGGTTCTTCACCGGGTCCGGCAGCAGGCCGAAGCGGTCGATCATCTCGACCTGCAGTTCGCGCAGGGCGTCTTCGTCACGCGCGCTCGCGATGCGCTTGTACAGTGTCAGGCGCGTGTTGACGTCGGGCAGGTAGTCGTCCGGGATCAGCGCGGGCAGGTGCAGCTCGACCTCGGCTTCATGATCGCTCGTGAGGTCGAAGTCCGGCACCCTGCCGCTCTTGAGCGCGCGCACCGCGCGGTCGAGCATCTCGGTGTAGAGCGAGAAGCCGATCTCCTCGATCTGTCCCGACTGTTCCTCGCCGAGCAGTTCGCCGGCGCCGCGGATCTCGAGATCGTGCGTCGCGAGCGTGAAGCCCGCGCCGAGGTCCTCGAGCGAAGCGAGCGCCTCGAGGCGCTTTTCCGCATCGGCGGTGACCTGGCGATCGGGCGGCAGCAGCAGGTACGCGTACGCGCGGTGGTGCGAGCGCCCGACGCGCCCGCGCAACTGGTGCAGCTGCGCGAGGCCGAAGCGGTCGGCGCGGTTGATGATGATCGTGTTCGCGCTGGGCACGTCGATGCCCGATTCGATGATCGTGGTCGCGACGAGCACGTTGAAGCGCTGGCGGTAGAAGTCGAGCATGATCTGCTCGAGCTCGCGGTCCGGCATCTGGCCGTGCGCGTGGCGCACGCGCGCCTCGGGCATCAGCTCGGCGAGTTCGCGCTCGGTCTTCTCGATCGTGTCGACGTCGTTGTGCAGGAAATAGGCCTGGCCGCCGCGCGCGAGCTCGCGCTGCAGCGCCTCGCGCACGAGCGCGCTGTCGTACTGGCCGATGAAGGTCTTGATCGCCATCCGGTGCGCGGGCGGCGTCGCGATGATCGAGAGGTCGCGCAGCCCCGACATCGCCATGTTCAGCGTGCGCGGGATCGGCGTCGCGGTCAGCGTCAGCAGGTCGACTTCCGCGCGCAGCTTCTTCAGCGCCTCCTTCTGGCGCACGCCGAAGCGCTGCTCCTCGTCGATGATCACGAGCCCGAGGTCCTTGAAGCGCACGTCGGGCTGCAGCAGCTTGTGGGTGCCGATCATCACGTCGATGCGCCCGTCCGCGAGCTTGGCCAGCGCGTCCTCGATCTCCTTTTTCGACTTGAAGCGCGACAGCACCTCGACGCGGACCGGCCAGTCCGCGTAGCGGTCGCTGAAGTTCTGGAAGTGCTGCTGCGCGAGCAGGGTGGTCGGCGCGAGCAGCGCGACCTGGCGGCCCGCGGTCGCGGCGACGAATGCCGCGCGCAGCGCGACCTCGGTCTTGCCGAAACCGACGTCGCCGCAGATCACGCGGTCCATCGGGCGCGGCGCGGCGAGGTCGGCGATCACCGCCTCGATCGCGGTGGACTGGTCCGGCGTTTCCTCGAACGGGAACGCGGCCGCGAACTGCGCGACGAGGTCGTGGTCGACCTGCATCGCGGTGCCGGTGCGCGCCTCGCGCTGCGCGTGGATCGCGAGCAGCTCGGCCGCGACGTCGCGGACCTTGGTCGCGGCCTTCTTCTTCGCGCGCTCCCACGCGTCGCCGCCGAGCGCATGCAGGGGCGCGAACTCGGGTGCCGCACCGGAGTAGCGCTGGACCAGTTGCAGCTGTGCGACCGGCACGTAGAGCTTGTCGCCCTTGGCGTACTCGATCGCGAGGAACTCCGCGTTGCTGCCGCCGACGTCGAGCTTGAGCAGACCCTGGTAGCGTCCGACGCCGTGGTCGACGTGCACGATCGGCGCGCCGAGCGTGAGCTCGGACAGGTCGCGCAGCACCGCTTCGGGATCGCGCGCGGCGCGCTTGCGCCGGCGCGCCTGCTGCGCGCGTTCGCCCGAGAGCTCGCGCTCGGTCAGCACGACGAGTGGCGGGCGCGTCAACGCGAAGCCCTGCTCGAGCGTCGCGACCGTGATCGCGAAGCGCGTCTCGTCGCCCGCGAACGCCTGCCACGACGCGACCGGAAGCGGATTCAGCCGCGCCGCCGCGAGCTGCTCGAGCAGCGCCTCGCGCCGCCCGGCCGAATCGATCGTCAGCAGCACGCGTCCCGGATAAGCCGCGAGGAAGCGCTTGAGGCCTTCGGCAGGTTCCTCGCCCTTGCGCGCGAGGGGCAGGTTCGGCGCGGGTTGTGTGCCGAGGTCGGCCGCATCCTTGCGCGCGGGCGGCGCGTCGTCGTCGGCGGCGCCCGCCGCGGGTGCGCGCGCGACGATGTCGATGCGCAGTCCCTGGTTGAGCCGTTCGCGCAGCTGCTGCGGCGTCAGGTACAGCTCGACCGGCGGCAGCACGGGCCGCTCGACGTCGTGCGCGCGCTGCTCGTGGCGCGCGACGGTCGCGTTCCAGAATGCTTCGCCCGCTTCGAGCGTGCCCTCGCCGAGCACGAACAGCACGTCGTCGGGCAGGTAGTCGAACAGCGTCTCGGTGCGCTCGAAGAACATCGGCAGGTAGTACTCGATGCCCGCCGGCGTCACGCCTTCCTTGATGTCCTGGTACAGCGGGCAGCGGCGCGGATCGATCGGGAAGCGCTCGCGCAACGCGTTGCGGAACGCCTTCGCCGATTCCTCGGTCAGCGGGAACTCGCGCGCAGGCAGCAGCCGCACCGAGTCGACCTTCTGCTCCGAGCGCTGGGTCTCGGGGTCGAAGGTGCGGATCGAGTCGATTTCGTCGTCGAACAGCTCGATGCGGTACGGCGCGGGGCTGCCCATCGGGAAGATGTCGAGCAGCGCGCCGCGCACCGCGAAGTCGCCGGGTTCGGCGACCTGTGGCACGTTGCGGTAGCCCGAGGCTTCCAGGCGACGCTGCTCGGACGCGATGTCGAGCTTCTGCGCGCGTTCGAGCACGAGGCCCGAGCCCGTGATGTAGCTGCGCGGCGCGAGCCGCTGCATCAGCGTCGCGACCGGCACCACGAGCACGCCGCGCTTCAAGATCGGCAGGCGGTAGAGCGCCGCGACGCGCTGCGAGACGATTTCCGGATGCGGCGAGAACAGGTCGTAGGGCAGGGTTTCCCAGTCCGGGAACTGCAGCACGTCGAGGTCGGTGCCCGCGAACACGCCGAGCTCGGTCTCGAGTGCATGCGCCGCATGCGTGTCGTGCGCGACCGCGACGACGATGCCCGGATGGCGGCGACCGGTTTCGGCGAGCGCGAGCGCGAGCGCCGCGCCATGCGGCGCGGTCCATCCGCGGCGCCGGCGCGTCGCGGTCGGAATCGGGGGAGTCGGCAGGATCGGGGTCATCGGGATCGGAACGGCGTCGGCGTCCGGGCATCGGGATGCTCGGCGCGAAACGCGGGATTGTACCAGCGGGACCGCGCAACCCGAGTGGGGCGGAGCCCGCGGTGTCGTAGGCTGGACGCGCGAAGCGCGGCCGGCTGGCGGTTGACGGCGTCGCAGGAAGAGCCGGCCGACCTCCGGTCGTCCAGCCTACGCCCCTACGCGCGCATCGCGAAGATCGAATCGCACGTGCACGAGCCCGGGTTCACCCGGAACGGCCTCGCGCGTCGCCCCGAGATGCTGCGCGAGATCGAGCATGTTCACGTTCTCGGTCAGCACCGCGCCCCACAGGTCGACGAGCCCGCGCCGTCGCGCCTCGTCGAGCAGCCGCTGCATCAGCGCGCGCCCGGCACCCTTGCCGACGAGCGCGGGGTCGACGACGAGCGCGAACTCCGCACGATCCGGCGTCGGCCCGATGTAGAGGCGCGCCTCGGCGCGGATCTCGCCGTCCGCATCGGTCGCGACATACGCCGCGCCGTGCTCCTCGCGCACGTTGCAGAGCCGCTCGGCGATCTCCTCGGAAAGATCGTTCATGCGATGGAACACGCGCAGCCGCACCTGTTCCGGCGTCAGCCGCGCGAAGCCGCGCCGCAGCGCATCGACGTCGTCGGGGCGGATCGGGCGTACGTGCAGCACGAACCCGTCGGCGAGCACGAGGCGCCTGCTGCGCGGACGGCGCGCGCGCTTGGTACTCATCGAAGGGCGCGTGGAAGGCTCATGCCGCGAGTGTACGCTGCGCGCCTGCCTGGGATGCGCGCGGCGTCAGTGCCCCGGCACGCCGCAGTCGAACGGCAACCACGCATGCAGCCATGGCGCATGCCCGACCAGCCACGGGCCCGCGAGCGTGAGCGCGGCACCCACGAGCAGCGCCGCGCCTGCGAGCCGGCGACCTCCCGGGCGCGCGACGAAGCCGAACCAGCGCTGCGCGCCGAACGCGGTCGCGAGCATCGCGGGCGCGGTGCCGAGGCCGAATGCGGCCATCGTCGCGGCGGCGCGCCATGGATCGAGTTGCAGCGCCGCGATCAGCAGCACGGTGTAGACGAAGCCGCAGGGCATCCAGCCCCAGACCATGCCGAAGCCGAGTGCGCGCGCCAGGCTGTCGACCGGCAGCAGCTTGCGGCCGAGCGGCGCGAGCTTGGGCCAGATGCGCCGGCCGATGCCGAAGCCCGGATCGCGCACGCGGCCGAATGCGACGAATGCGCCGAGCAGCAGCGCGCCGGCCGACACCACGCGCAGGCCGTTGCGCACGGCATCGACGTCGAGCAGCGCGATCGCGCCGCCGAGCACGCCGCCGAACAGCAGGCCCGCAAGCGTGTAGGAAAGGATGCGGCCGGCCTGGTAGCCCATGAGCAGCCCCGGTCGTGGGCGGCCGTCCGCGCGCTTCGCGGTCGCGATGCCGAGCGCGCCGGAAATTCCGCCGCACATGACGAGGCAATGGCCGCTCGCGGCAAGGCCGAGCAGCAGCGCGGCGAACAGGGTGAGCCCATTGTTCACTGCGTTTCCTGCCCGTCGTTGCGCTGGCCCGCTGGCTGCGGCTCCTCCGCGTCGGGCGGATCCAGCAGCGGCAGCAGCGCAGGCGTCTTCATGTCGTCGAACTGGTCGTGGTCGACTGCCCAGAAGAATGCGATGCCTGCGCCGATCAGCAGCAGGATCGACAACGGGATCATCACGATCAGGATCGTCATGCGGGCACCTCGCGGCGCGTCTGCGCGGCGATCGTCGCGCCCGCTGGCGCGCGGCGGCCGATGCGCAGTGCGTTGAGCACGACGACGAGCGAGCTCAGCGACATGCCGATCGCGGCGAGCCACGGCGGCACGAAGCCGAGCGCGGCGAACGGCACGGCGACCAGGTTGTAACCGAGCGCCCAGCGCTGGTTCTGGCGCAGGATCGCCA
>JAEYZH010000165.1 GCA_023430685.1 Pseudomonadota bacterium
ACGACATCAGCGTGACGCTGGCCGACCGCCGCACTGTCAAGGCGACGATCCTCGGCACCGATCCGGACACCGACCTCGCGGTGCTGCAGATCCCGGCCGAGCGCCTGACCGCGCTGCCGGTCGCCGATTCCGGACGCGTGCGGGTCGGCGATTTCGTCGGCGCGATCGGCGAGCCGTTCGGGCTCGGCCAGACCGTGACCTCGGGCATCGTCTCCGCGCTCGGGCGCAGCGGACTCGGCGGCTCGGGCTACCAGAACTTCATCCAGACCGACGCCTCGATCAACCCGGGCAACTCGGGCGGTCCGCTCGTGAACCTGCGCGGCGAACTCGTCGGCATCAACTCGATGATCTATTCGCCTTCGGGCGGCAACGTCGGCATCGGTTTCGCGATCCCGTCCAACCTCGCGCTCGGCGTGATGCGCCAGCTCGTCGCGACCGGATCGGTCAAGCGCGGCGTGCTCGGCGTCGAGAGCCAGGACGTGACGCCGCAACTGCAGGAAATGCTCGCGCTCGCCGATCGCCGCGGCGCGGTGGTCACGCGCGTGCGCCCGAACTCGCCGGCCGAAGCCGCGGGCCTTCGCCCCGGCGACGTGATCGTCTCGCTTGGCGAGAGCGCGGTGTCGAGCGCGCAGGAGCTGCACAACCTCGAGGGGCTGACGCCGCCGGGCGCGCGCATCACGCTCGGACTCGTGCGCGACGGCGAGACGCTCCAGGTCGAGACCGCGCTCAAGGTGCAGGAGCTTCGCGTGCTCAAGGGCGATGCACTCGATCCGCGGCTCGCGGGCGTCGAGTTCAGCGAGCTCGGGCCGGAACTGCGCCGGCAGGGCATCGCGGGCGTCGGCGTCAGCCGCATCGCGAGCTCGAGTCGCGCGTACAGCGCGGGCCTTCGCACCGGCGACGTGATCGTCGCGGTGAACCGCCGCGACCTCGCGGGCGCGGGCGATTTCGAGCGTCTCGCGTCGACGCGTCCGCGCCAGCTCATGCTGACCCTGCTGCGCGGCGAGGAGGCGTTCTACCTGCTGCTCTGACGGCGATTGGGTGGGCCTGCGCGCGGGGCGAACGCCATCTCTTGCCGTTCGCACTGAGCGAAGCGGCCGCAGGCCGCGGAGTCGAAGTGCCTGATCGCGCGAATCCTCGTGCAATGCCCTTCGACTCCGGCCTTCGGCCTGCGCTCAGGGCGAACGGTGTGGATGCGGCCTGCGCTCCGGGCGAATGCCATCCTCTGCCGTTCGCACTGAGCGCAGGTCGCGCAGGTGGGGCTCGCGCGGCCGGTGTTCGCGCAGATCGATTCAACGCGGCGCGTTGCGTCCCACCCTACGCATGCGCGCGAACCGCGCCGTAGGGTGGGTTGCAGTCGCGTAGGGTGGGTCGCAGCCGCGCAGCGGCGAGACCCACCGCACGACGCGTCGCAGGCTCCGCCGCTGGTGGGGCTCGCGCGGCCGGTGTTCGCGCAGACCGATTCAACGCGTCGCGCTGCGTCCCACCCTACGCATGCGCGCGAACCGCAAACCGTAGGGTGGGTCGCAGCCGCGCAGGGTGGGTCGCAGCCGCGCAGCGGCGAGACCCACCGCGCGACCGCAGCGCCGCATGCGCGGCGTCACGCTTTTTCCCGAATGCCTGCGCGGACCCGCGTCGCGGCGCGTGCTATCGTGCATGTTGCATTTTCTTGCAGCAGCCTTCGCCATGTCCGCACGTTCATCCGCTTCTTCGTTCGCCCTCGCCTGCGCGTTCATGTTCGCCGCGTTCGCGGCGCCTGCCGACGCCTCCGACAAACTCGTCTGGCGCGGCGACCTCGCGACCGGGCGCGCGATCATGGAAGACATCGCGAAGGAGTACGCGAAGCAGAAGAAGGGCACGATCGACCTGCAGCCATTCAGCACGCTGTCCGGCCTCGACGCGGTCGCGAGCGGCAGCGCCGACATCGCGGGCAGCGCGCGCGGCAAGTTCGATCGCCGCACCGAGGAGGCCGGCCTCAACTTCAATCCGGTCGCGCTCGACGCGGCGGTGATGGTCGTGCACGCGAAGAACCCGGTGTCCTCGATCAGCCTCAAGCAGATCCACGACCTCTACTACGGCCGCATCACGAACTGGAAGGAACTCGGCGGGCCGGACAAGGCGATCAACCTCTACGCGATCGCGAGCCCGCTCGACGGCGTCGAGTACTCGCTGCGCGAACTCGTGTACCGCAAGGGCCACCAGCCGATCGCGGCGCCGCGGCTCTACCTCAACACCGCCAAGCTCGAGGAAGCGATCGCGATCGACCAGGCCGGCCTCGGCCTGACCACGATGGCGCGCGCGCATGCGAACAAGGGCCTCAAGATGCTGCGCGTCGAGAACGTCGCGCCGTCGACCGCCTCGGTCGGCGACGGCAGCTATCCGCTCTACATCACGCTCTACATCGCCGAACGCGAGGCGTCGCCGAGGCACGACGCGGTGCTGCGCTTCCTCGCGTTCCTCGACACGCCCGCGGCGAAGGCGATCCTGCGCAAGCACCAGCTCGTGCCGTACGGCGAGGCCGGCGACGTCGCGATGCGCAACGAGCAGCGCCTCGTGTTCATCGACACCCAGGTCGGGCGCGATGCGGCGAGCGTCGCCGCACTGACCGGCAAGCCGATGCCGACGCCGGTCGCCGCGCCACGCGCGACGCTCGATGCGGCGACGCGCATCTCCTCGACCTCGGCCACCGCGCAGGCTGCACGCGAGAACCTCGCGCGCGCCGAGCAGAAGAAGGCCGAAGAAGCCGCCGCGAAGACCGTCGCCACGCCGGCGAAGGGCGCCGCGCCGGTCGCCGCCGCGACGCCTGCGGCGAAGCCGGCTGCCGCGTCCGCGCAGCCGGTCGCGAAGAAGCCCGTCGCGAGCGTGCCGGCCAAGCCTGCGGCGGCCAAACCCGCGGCGACTGCCGCCGCGAAGCCCGCCAAGCCCACCGCCACCACGGCCGCGAAGCCTGCGCCGAAGAAGCCGGCCGCGACCGCTGCCGCCAAGCCCGCGCCGAAGAAGAGCGTCGCGACGGCCGCCGCGAAGCCCGCGCCGAAGAAGGCCGAGGCTGCACCGGCCAAGCCGGCCGCATCGTTCGGCAACGTCAGCGGCGGCGCCGAAGGCGGAAAGTAGCGGGCCGACGTGACACCGATGCGCGCGCGCATCCTCGCGGTTTCGCTCGACCTCGACGACACGCTGTGGCCGATCGCGCCCGCGATCGACGCGGCCGAGCGCGCGCTCGACGACTGGCTGCGCACGCATCATCCGAGCGTGGCCGACGCGTGGTCGATCCCCGCACTGCGCGCGCTGCGCGAGCAGGTCGCGCAGGAACACCCGCATCTCGCGCACGACTACGGCGCGCAGCGGCGCCTCACGATCGCGCGCGCGTTCGCGCATTGCCGCCATGGCGACGACCACGTGGATGCGGCCTGCGAGGCGTACATCGCCGCGCGCAATCGCGTCGAGTGCTATGCGGACGCGCTGCCCGCGCTCGCCGCGCTCGCGGCGCGCGGACCGCTGGTCAGCATCACGAACGGCAATGCCGACCTCGCGCGGATCGGGCTCGATCACCATTTCGCGCACCGGCTCTCCGCGCGCGACTGCGGCGTCGCCAAGCCCGCGCCCGGGATCTTCCTCGAGGCCTGCGCGCGGCTCGGACTTGCGCCCTCGCAGGTGCTGCATGTCGGCGATGACCCCGAACTGGATGTCGCCGGTGCGCGCGCGGCGGGGTTGCGCACGGCCTGGCTCAACCGCTCGGGCGAGGACTGGCCGCATGCAGAGCCGCCGGATCTCGCGCTGCGCGACCTCGGTGAACTGGTCGACTGGCTGCAACGCCACGACCTCGAGCACGCGGCGGCCTGACCGCCCGGGTACCGCGCGAGGCAGCGCGCAGAATGCGACAATGGCGCGTTCGCAAGGAGTTGCCAATGGATGCCTGGGTAGACGCGGCGGATGCCGCTGGCGCAGTGCCCCTGCTCGCGGTCGACCGCGAGAGCTTCCCCGCCGCGGTGGCCGGCTTCGGTGACGCGGCCACGCGCTGGTGCAGCACGCACGCGTTCGCGGGCGAAGGCGGGCGCTTCCTCGTGCTCCCGGGCGCCGATGGCGCGCCGCAGGCGGTGCTCGCGGGCTGCGATGCGCGCGACGCGTTCGCGGCGGTCGCGAGCCTGCCGCAGCGCCTGCCGCCGGGGCGCTATCGACTCGACGCGCGCGGTCTTGCGCTCGGCGCGGAGGACGTCGCGCTCGCGTGGGCGCTCGGCGCCTATCGCTACACGCGCTACAAGAAGCCGACGCACGCACCCGCGCAGCTCGTCGTGGACGACGCCGGCGTCGGGCATGCGAGCGCGCTCGCGCAGGCGGTCTACTGCGTGCGCGACCTCGTCAACACGCCGACCGAGGACCTCGGACCGGCCGAACTCGCGCGCGAGGTACAGGCGCTCGCGCAGCGCCATCGCGCGTCGTACCGCGAATGGGTCGGCGACGACCTGCTCGCAGGCGGCTTCCCCGCGATCCACGCGGTCGGCCGCGCGAGCCACCGCGCGCCGCGCCTGGTCGAACTCACGCACGGCGAGGCCGGCGCACCGCACGTCGTGCTGGTCGGCAAGGGCGTGTGCTTCGACACCGGCGGGCTCGACCTCAAGACGGCCGACGGCATGCGCTGGATGAAGAAGGACATGGGCGGCGCCGCGCATGCGATCGCGCTGGCCGGACTCGTGCTGTCGGCGAAGCTGCCGGTACGCCTCACGTTGCTCGTGCCCGCGGTCGAGAACGCGGTCGCGGGCAATGCCTACCGGCCGGGTGAGGTGATCACGACGCGCGCGGGCATCACGGTCGAGGTCGACAACACCGATGCGGAAGGGCGCCTCGTGCTCTGCGACGCGCTCGCGCACGCGGCCGCGCTGTCGCCGGACCTCATCCTCGACTTCGCGACGCTGACCGGCGCCGCGCGCATCGCGCTCGGCCCGGACCTGCCCGCGCTGTTCGCCAATCGCGACGAGGTCGCGAACGGACTGCTGCAGGCGGGGGAGCAGGCGCGCGATCCGCTCTGGCGCATGCCGCTGTGGCGGCCCTACCTGCCGATGCTCGAATCGCACATCGCCGACCTCGCGAATTCCGGCGCGTCGCGGCATGCCGGCGCGATCACCGCGGCGCTGTTCCTCGAGCGCTTCGTGCCCGAGTCGCAGGCGTGGGCACACCTCGACGTGTACTCGTGGAACGACACCGACCGGCCCGGGCGCCCGCGCGGCGGCGAGGCGCAGGGCCTGCGCGCGTATTTCCGCTACCTGCAGCAGCGCTACGCCTGAGTCGTTCGACCGGGCGGACGCGCCCCGGCGTCAGCCCTTGGTCGGGCGGCGCCAGCCCGGGATCGTGGTCTGGCGTGCGCGCGCGAGCGTGAGTTCGGCGTCCGGCGCGTCGCGCGTGACGACCGAGCCCGCGCCGATCGTCGCGCCCTTGCCGATGCGCACGGGCGCGACCAGCGCGGTGTTCGAACCGATGAACGCGCCCTCTTCGATCGTCGTCGCGTGCTTGTTCACGCCGTCGTAGTTGCAGGTGATCGTGCCCGCGCCGATGTTCGCTCCCGCGCCGACCTCGGCGTCGCCGATGTAGGACAGGTGGTTGGCCTTCGCGTTCTCCCCGAAGCGCGCCTTCTTGGTCTCGACGAAGTTGCCGATGCGGCTGCCGCTCGCGAGTTCGGTGCCCGCGCGCAGGCGCGCGAACGGGCCGATGTCGCAGGGGCCGTGGGTGACGACGCCGTCGAGGTTGCAGTGCGAATGCACGATCGTGCCGGCCGCGAGCGTGGAGTTGCGGATGCGGCAGTACGGCCCGATGCGCACCTCGTCGCCGAGTTCGACCAGGCCTTCGAGGATCACGTCGATGTCGATCTCGACATCGCGGCCGACGCGCACGTCGCCGCGCACGTCGAAGCGCACCGGATCGGCGAAGCGCACGCCCGCGGCCGCGAGCTGGGTCGCGCGCATGCGCTGGTGCATGCGTTCGAGGCCCGCGAGCTGCCACGGATCGTTCGCGCCGAACACTTCCTGCGGGTTCAGGCACATGCTCGCCTCGGCCGGCTCGCCTTCCTCGTTGGCCTGCGCGAACACGTCGGTGAGGTAGTACTCGCGCTGCGCGTTCTGGTCGGTGAGGTTGTTGAGCCACACGCGCAGGCGGCGCGCGTCGGCGGCGAGGATGCCGCTGTTGACGCAGGTGATCGCGCGCTGCTCGGTGTTGGCGTCCTTCTCCTCGACGATCGCGCGGATGCGGCCGATGCCGTCGCGCACGACGCGGCCGTAGCCGTAGGGATTGTCGAGCTGCGTGACCAGCGCCGCGAGCGGCGTCTCGACCTGCAGCAGCTTGCGCAACGTGTCGGCGCGGATCAGCGGTACGTCGCCGTAGAGCACGAGCACGCGCGCGTCCTCGGGCACGTCGGGCATCACGAGGCGCACCGCGTGCCCGGTGCCCTGCTGGCGCGGCTGGTGCACCCAGGCGAGGTCGCCGAGATCGGTCAGCGCGGCCTTGACCTGCTCGCCGAGATGGCCGTGCACGACGTGGATGCGCGCGGGCTGCAGCGTGCGCGCGGTGTCGAGCACGTGCGCGAGCATCGGCCTGCCGGCCAGCGGCATCAGCACCTTGGGCTGGGCCGACTTCATCCGCTTGCCCTCGCCCGCGGCGAGGACGATCACATGCAGGGGCGCACTCGTCACGGACACTTCTCCAGAGGATGCAGGTCGGGGTGGCTTGGCGTCACGGCGAATGGCGCGCGGCTGCGGTCGCGCAGGCGCTCCCCGGCCCGTTCCCCCCGGGGCGATCGCTGAGACGTGGTTCACATTCTAGACAATCCGACACGTCGCCGTCGCGCCGTCCTTCCGCCGGGTCGCGACGCTGGTCGCCGGTGACGCTCGGCAAGGGGCGGCCAGCATCGTCGAAACGGCTGCGTGCCATGCGAGGTGGGCTTTCGGCGAAGGGCGGCCGGCCGGCCTTTGGCCGTCCAGCCTACGGGAAGCGGCGGAACGTGCTTCCCGCAGGCTGGACGCGCGCAGCGCGGCCGGCGCTCGAGCACCGGAGGAAGGGCGGTACACCAACGAAAAACGCCGGCTTGCGCCGGCGTTTTCGATCAGTTCCCGGGTGCGCGCGGTGCTCAGTGCTTGAGCGCGCGGCGCAGGCGTTCGAGTGCCTGCAGCTGGGCCATCGCCTGCGCGAGCTGCGCCTGGGCCTGCGCGACTTCGAGCGCGTCGGAACGGTTCGCGAGCGCGCGCTCGGCCTCGTCCTTGGCGCCGCGAGCGGCCGCCTCGTCGAGGTCCTTCGCGCGGATCGCGGTGTCCGCGAGCACGGTCACGACGCTCGGCTGCACCTCGAGGATGCCGCCCGACACGTAGAAGAAC
>JAEYZH010000188.1 GCA_023430685.1 Pseudomonadota bacterium
GCCGCCGGCAGCGCTGCATGCGCGTCGCGCAGCGGCGCGCGCACGCCGTGCGGCCACAGCGCGCCGAGCGCGAGCCCCGCGAGCAGCAGCAGCACGTACGGAAGGGTGCGTCGGAAGGCGGCGCGCGGCATGGCGGAAATCCTCGGCTGGAGTCGTGGAAGCATCGGCGGATCGCTCAGACCGCGCAATCGCGCGGCGGTTTCAGGCGGCGCGCGCGCGATCGGCGGGGCGTTCAGGAAAAGGCGGACCCGCGATCCTTCGCGCCGCTTTACTTCGCCCCGCCGGCGGCGTAGCTTTGCGGGCCGGCGTCACAAGATCTTGTGGTTGCCGGATGCCCGCACCCCACTGCTTGTGGGGCGCCGCGCAGACGGAGCGCCACGCGCCGCCGGGAAGGCGGCCGCTGGACGAACGGTGACGAACCGGGTCGACCCGGTCAGAAGGAGACGGAACGACGATGAGCACGGTGCGCCTTGAACAGCTCGCGCGCGGCGCGGTGGAGATTCCGCTGCAGCCCGCGTCCTGGGACATCTGGGACAAGAAATACCGCCTGAAGGCGAAGCAGGGCGATGCGATCGACGCGAGCATCGACCACACCTGGCAGCGCATCGCGAAGGCGCTGTCGGAGGTGGAAGCCAGCCCCGAGAAGCAGGCGTACTGGAACGAGCGTTTCCTGTGGGCGCTGCGCCGCGGCGCGATCCCGGCCGGGCGCATCACGTCCAACGCGGGCGCGCAGGAACACAAGCCGAAGACCTCGACGATCAACTGCACGGTCTCCGGCACGATCGAAGACTCGATGGACAACATCCTCGAGAAGGTGCACGAGGCCGGGCTCACGCTGAAGGCGGGGTGCGTCGCGCCGGGTACCTGGGTGCTGACCGAACACGGCCTCGTGACCGCCGACGAAGCGGTCGCCGGGAAGCATGCCGAAATCCTCAGTTACGACCGCGAGGCACGCCGCTTCGAGATGCGGCGGATCCAGCGCCACCTGACGACGCACGTCGCGCGCGAAGACAACATCGAGATCCGCGCGGGTGGCGCATCGCTCCGGACCTCGACGCGACATCCGGTGCTGGTGTATCGCGATGGCGTGCAGCGCTATGTGCGCGCCGACGAAGTCGCCATGACCGATGCCCTCGTGCACAGGACTTTCGCCTGGCGCGCGGACGACGCGACGATGCTCGAAGCGTGGTTCGCGGGCGCGCATCTGGGCGACGGCTCGGCCTACGAGAAGCATCACGATTACCGTCCGAACCGGCGTGCCTGGAAAGCGCGCGCGGAATCGCTCGGTCGACGCTTCATCTTCAAGATCCGCGCCGCCGAGCGCGAGGTGGTCGAGCGGTATGCGGCGTTCTTCGCCGGTTTTGCCACGGCCCGCGCGCGCGTCGTTGCCGCCACGACCGTGAACGGCACGCCCGTATGGGATTACACCGTCGCCAGCTTCGCGGCGAGCCGCGCAACCGAATTGATCGACGGGCAGGTCGGTGCCAAGACCGCGCACCTGCATGTCCCGGCCTGGATCGCGCGCCATCCCGAGCGTCACTTCCTGCCGTTCCTGGCTGGGCTCATCGATACCGACGGCACCATCTCCCGCGAGCGCGGCAGCGCGTCGATCGCGACGCAGAATGCCGCGTTTGCCGGCGAACTCAAGGCGCTGCTCGGTCTGTTCGGCGTGCACGCGGGCCTGACCCTGCGCCAGCCGCGCGAGCATGAGCACCGTGGCCACACGATCCGCGACAGCGGCGGCGCGATGCTCAAGATTTCCGATTCGGCGTTCCTCGCCGAGGTCGCGCGCTACATGGCCGATGGCGGCAAGCGCACGCGCATCCTCGAATGCGCGAGCCAGGCCGGCCAGTACGACCACTATGTGCTGCCGCAAGACCTGCGCAATGCGCTGTGCGAACTGGCCGGCTTGCTCGGACACGAGGAGCGCCAGCGCCTCGGCTTCTACCATGGCTACCACACGCGGCATGTGGTCAGCCGGGTGTGGCTCGACCGCTGGGCCGAGCGGTTCCCCGCGCTGCAGCCGCTGATCGCGTTTGCGCGCAGCCTGCGCCCCGTCGAAGGCATCGAGCGCGCGCTCGACCTGCCCGAGACCTTCTACGACTTCACGGTCGAGGGGCACAACAACTACGTCGCCGGCAACGCGGGCCTGCTGGTCATCCACAACTGCGGCATCGGCTACGAATTCTCGACGCTGCGCCCGCGCGGCGCGTACGTGTCCGGCGCGGGCGCCTACACCTCGGGCCCGCTGTCGTTCATGGATATCTACGACAAGATGTGCTTCACCGTTTCGTCCGCAGGCGGCAGACGCGGCGCGCAGATGGGCACCTTCGATGTCTCGCACCCGGACGTGCGCGAGTTCATCAAGGCCAAGCGCGAAGACGGCCGCCTGCGGCAGTTCAACCTGTCGCTGCTGATCACCGACGGCTTCATGGAGGCGGTCGCGAACGACACCGACTGGCCGCTGGTGTTCCCGGTGCACGTGAAGGAGCAGCACGAGATCGACGTGGGCGACCCGGCCAAGGTGGTGTGGCGCGAGTGGCCCGTGCACCGCAACTACGTCACGCGCGACGACGGCCTCGTGGCCTGCAAGATCTACGGTCACCTGAAGGCGCGGCACCTCTGGGACATGATCATGGTCTCGACGTACGACTACGCCGAGCCCGGGTTCATCCTGATCGACCGCGTCAACGAGATGAACAACAACTGGTGGTGCGAGGACATCCGCGCGACCAACCCGTGCGGCGAACAGCCACTCCCGCCCTACGGCTCCTGCCTGCTCGGCTCGGTCAACCTCACCACCTTCGTGCGCGACCCGTTCACCCCGAAGGCGCGCTTCGACTGGGACGAGTACAAGGAGGTCGTGCGCGTGTTCACGCGCATGCTCGACAACGTGGTCGAGATCAACGGCCTGCCGCTCGAGCAGCAGCGCAACGAGATCCTGTCCAAGCGCCGCCACGGCATGGGCTTCCTCGGCCTCGGCAGCACCGTCACGATGCTGAAGATGCGCTACGGCAGCGAGGAGGCCTGCGCGTTCACCGAGGACGTCGCGCGCGAGATGGCGCTCGCGGGCTGGGAAGTCGCGCTGTCGCTGGCCGAGGAGAAGGGCCCCGCGCCGATCCTCGCCCAGCAGTTCGAGGTCACCGCCGAGATGCTGCGCAAGCGACCCGAGATGGTCGCCGACGGCTGGAAGGTCGGCGCGCTGATCCCGGGCCGCGTGCTGCACGCGCGCTACTCGCGCTACATGCAGAAGGTCGCGAGCGTCGCGCCGGAACTCGTCGCGGCGCTGGCCGAACGCGGCGCGCGCTTCACCCACCACAGCTCGATCGCGCCGACCGGCACGATCTCGCTGTCGCTCGCCAACAACGCGAGCAACGGCATCGAGCCGAGCTTCGCGCACCACTACAGCCGCAACATCCTGCGCGAAGGCAAGAAGTCCAAGGAAAAGGTCGAGGTGTTCAGCTACGAGCTGCTGGCCTACCGCGAGCTCATCAACGCGAAGGCGATCCCGGGCTCGCAGGTCGCCGAGGAGCGCCTGCCGGACTACTTCGTCGCGGCCGACGACATCTCGCCGAAGGAGCACGTGGACATCCAGGCCGCAGCCCAGCGCTGGGTCGATTCCTCGATCTCCAAGACCGCGAACGTGCCGACCGACTACCCCTACGAAGACTTCAAGGACATCTACGCCTACGCCCACCGCCAGGGCCTGAAAGGGTGCACCACGTTCCGCTTCAACCCGGCGGCCTTCCAAGGAGTGCTGGTGAAGGAGCATGATCTCGCCAACACCACCTACCGCTTCGAGCTCGAGGACGGTTCGGTGGTGGAGGTCAAGGGTAATGAAGAGATCGAGTACGATGGCGAAACGCACACCGCGGCCAATCTGTTCGATGCGCTCAAGGAAGGCTATTACGGCAAGTTCTAGCGGCGTCGGCTCGCGACGCCCGCGGCCAGGGAGGCCGCCCGCGCTTGTGCCGGTCCAGCGGATCTCGTGATCAAGTCCATCAACCAGACGCACACGACAGGAGAGGGGAACCCACGATGCACAGCGAAGGCGGCAGTTCCGGCGGTACGTTCGAACAACTGAAGGAAGGCGCGGCGCAGATGGGCAGCGCCGTCGTCGACGCGGCCAGCGCCGTGGCGACGTCGGTCGGCAATGCCGCATCCGATGCCAAGCATGCGGTCGAGGCCACCGCGAAGAAGGTCGCGAAGAAGGCGCAGAAGGCGCGCAAGCAGGCCGCGCGCAAGGTGCAGACCGTCGTCGCGACCGCGAAGAAGGCGGTCGTCGGCTCCAAGCCCGCGGCGAAGAAGGCCGGCAAGAAGGCGGGCGCGAAGAAGGCGACCGCGAAGAAGTCCACGGCGAAGAAGGTGGCTGCGAAGAAGGCCGCCGTGAAGAAGGCGGTCAAGAAGGTCGCCCGCAAGGCCGCGAAGAAGGCCGCTCCCGCGCGCAAGGCCGCGAAGAAGGCGATGCGCAAGGTCGCGAAGAAGGTGGCCCGCAAGGCACCCGCGAAGAAGGGCGCGAAGAAGGCCGCCGCGAAGAAGGCGCCGCGCAAGGCGATGAAGAAGGCCATGCGCAAGGCACCGGCGAAGAAGGCCGCGAAGAAGGGCGCACGTCGCCGCTGATGCGCGCATCCCCACCAGCGGTCCGGCACGCGGCAGCCGGCCGCTGGTGAACACCCGCACGCCGCCGAGGACGATCCGCATGGCCACGCGCAAGCGCACGACGATGTACAGCACCGGCGGCAAGAAGCTCTACGCCGTCCGCAACGCCGACGGCACGTTCAACGACATCCAGACCTACGAGCGCGCGCACCGCGCCGACCTCGCGCGCACGAGCGCCGCCGAACTCGCCGCGGCCGGCACCGCCGCCGCGAAGTCCGCGCGCAAGGGCGCGGTGAAGAAGGCCGGAGTGCGCAAGTCCGCCGCGAAGAAGGCGACTGCGAAGACATCGGGCGCGAAGAAGGCCGCCGCGACGAAGGCGACCGTGAAGAAGACCGGCGCACGCAAGGCGACCGCGAAGCGCGCGCCGGCGAAGAAGGCCGCGAAGAAGGCCGCGAAGAAGGTCGCGCGCAAGGCCGTCAAGAAGGCACCTGTCCGCAAGGCCGCGAAGAAGACCGCGCGCAAGTCGGCGCGCAAGGCCACGCGCTAGTCCGCGTTCGCCGACCCGACCACCGCGCGGCGCCCCGGCGGCGCCGCGCCCCGATCCCGCTGGACCTGCCCGAGGAAGTGGGCAGCCAAGAAATCCGTCGTCCGTGCGGCCGCGTGCCGTTTCCGGACTCCCCTGGAACGAACCTGCAGTGGAACCATGAAGATCAGCAAGAAAATCAAGGGATACAGCGTCGTCAAGCCGGAAGAGACCACGAAGATCGTGCCGCCGGCCGAGGCCCCCGAGAGCGCGCCGAGCGTGCCGATGGCCGAAATCATCCAGATGCACGAGAAGGTCGAGCGCCCCGATTCGCTGATCGGCGCGACCTACAAGATCAAGTCGCCGCTGTTCGAGCACTCGCTCTACGTCACGATCAACGACATCGTGCTGAACCCCGGCACCGAACACGAAATGCGCCGTCCGTTCGAGATCTTCATCAACTCGAAGAACATGGAGCACTTCCAGTGGATCGTCGCGCTCACGCGCATCATGTCCGCGGTGTTCCGCAAAGGCGGCGACGTGACGTTTCTGGTGGAGGAGCTCAAAGCCGTGTTCGACCCGCGCGGCGGCTACTTCAAGGCGGGCGGCGTCTACATGCCGAGCATCGTCGCCGAACTCGGCGCGGTGATCGAGCAGCACCTCAAGATGATCGGCCTGCTGCACGACCCCGACCTTGACGACGCGCAGAAGCGCCTGATCGCCGAGAAGCGCGCGGCGTACGAATCGCGCTCAAAAAAAAAGTCTGACATAGGCTCCGACCTCGCCGGCGCGGGCGCGGAGAGTGCCCGCAAGCCCGCTGCCTCCGCTGGCAGCTCTGTTGTGGGAGGGGCTTCGGCCCCGATCGCCTCCTCGGCCGAACCCACCGACTCCTCCGGCTTCCCCGCCGGCGCCACCCTCTGCCACAAGTGCAACACGACGGCCGTCATCGTGATGGATGGATGTGCTACGTGTTTGAATTGTGGGTATTCGAAATGTGGATAGCATGCCGAGTTACGTGACAGGGGACCATTCATGAGTGGAAGTTTGATAGAGCAAGGCGGAGAGCAACGCGTTCAACTGGAAACGGGTGAGCGCGTTAGCATGCAAGTCATTCAACAGTTATATCGAGAGGTAACTGGGAAATCCGAACGTCTAGCGCGCACGTTTAGCTGCAACCATAAAGTTGATTTTTCGGATTTAGAGAATCTGAACCGGAAAATGGAGCAGTTGCTGGAGCAATATCATGTAACGGCTAAAAGCGTCACGGTAACGTTCTATCATTTGAATGATTCATCGGCGCGGTTTAGTTCTTTCGACCGAGCTAGGATGGTTGAAGTTTCGAATACGAATCCAACCGAAAATGTTAGGATCGAATACGAATTCTTGATCGTCTTACCCAAGCTTGACAAGCCGCAACCTTACAAAATTGCAATCAATGTGCACTCAAGGATTGCACTAATCAAGAAAATGAGTGAGCGAGTTGGATTTGATTCCAGGTTTCTCGCCATGCTTTCCAAGGACTCAGGAGGCGTTTCGATCGACTACGTCGACTATGCCGTGGCCAGGACAATGCTTGACGGCGTGGTCCAATGGTTTGAAGGGTTGCCACAAGAACCAACCCCAAGAATATTGCTGCTGGCTCAGCGCTATAGTCATCATATTGAGTACTTTTTGAAGTACATCACTGCTGCTCTTGTCACTTACTTCTTCGCCCGAAGCTTCGGCGAAATGGCCGACCTAACGATCGCATCCGCCTTGAAGTATGGAAGTATTGCGTTTGGCGGAATATTCATACTCTCCGGGCTGGCTTACCGCGTTGGCGATGTGCTCGAAACGTTGGTCGACTCCATCAGCGGAGAGTCATACATCAAGATAACGCGTGGCGACGAAAGACTTATTGAACAATGCAAGAAGTCCACGCGTGTAGTTTTCATCAGAGGAGTTGCGGCGATTGCGTTCGCCGTGATACTGAACGTTGTTGGCTCCTTGATTGCAGATGAAATCGGGAAGCGATTGTAGAAACAGGGGTCAGAGTCGCCTTTCTGCACGACACGCGCGTCCCCGCTCGATCACGACGCCCGCCTCGTGCGCTCGGTACTGCGACTGGCGCTTCCGATGATGAAGATCACCCGCTCGATCTTGTTCGCTCTCTCGACCATCGCCAGCGTGACGACTGCGTCCGAACGCTCCCGGGTCGACGAGCTGGTCGCTGCCATGAAGGGGCGCACGCTCTCCGAAGCGGAACTCGGCGTGCAGTTGTGTAATGACCCAGTGAATTCCTGCTCAGGTGTTACCTTTGACGAAGGAGACACCATGAGAGGCAAACTGGGGTCAGAGTCGCCTTTCCGACCGGCACGCACGTCGCGTGCTTGATCGAAGGTGAGGCTCGAGCAGCGTCCACGTGGTCACTACGAAAACTGGGGTCAGAGTCGTCTTTTCGCGCATAGGGGACGGGGGTATCTAGGTGTTGCACGGCTTGGCCTTCTTTCCGTGGATGACAGTCAAGAGCAGGACTGAGGTCGGCCCGCTCACCCTCCTCCCCTACCGTCGAGGCGAATTACCCGGTGATCTGCCTGCTGTGACACAAGCACAGATGGATGCGGTGCTGTCCGCTTACGCGGAACGACCGCACCATCGCATTGGGACAGGCACGATCGTCGAACTCAATGACTGGCGATCCGGATGGGACCCGACTCCAGTGGTCGAACGACTCTTTGATGCGAGAGAAGCGCTTGCCTTCTCCGCACTTGCGAATCGGCGCCTATTCTGCGGACATTTCGGCTATTGCTCATTCGACAACTTCGCCCTAGTCGTCCAGCGCTATAGTGCCGAGAGGCCGGGGCGTTTCGCCTACACGACTAGACGCCGCGATGGCGGCACGCAGAACCTATGGTCGGCAAGCGAGTTCACGTTCAATCGGCCGTTGCACGTGAACAAGTCGATCGGCTGGGACTGGGACGACAGTCTCGTTGCCACGTTGCAGTGTACTGAACGCGAGACTTGGCGGGATGCGGTGTTCGAGTTCAATCGCGCGAACACGGACTCACCCGATGTGCCCGTGCACGTGGAAATCATCATGGTGAAGTCAGCCTTCGAACGCCTGTTTGGGGTGGACCAGAGCGTAGTAAAGTTTGAGAATGCGCTTCTCTCGCATTTGGGCGAACCGGCGCCTGAGCGATGCGTAGAGGCCTCGCTTGCTGAAAAATGGCGCATAGCTCGACCCAATGCCGCCCGGCCCATCGCTGCGTGGGCACGCGAATTCTGTGCGCGGCGTGGCGCCGCCGCGCATGGCATCAAACGAGCAGAAAGGCACTTCGTTTGGACTGAGCAGGCCCACCTCGCATTCTCAGCAATCCTGTTTCCTCTACTGTTCCGAAAGATTGCCGCAGATGCGGGCGAATACGTTCTATCACCAAGAGACGCCGAGCGTTTGCGCAGAGTCGATGAGTACGTGACGTGCGACCCGTTTTCAACAAAGTACGGTCAGATCAATGGTGCTCAACACCCTTGGAATCGTATCGATGACGCGTGTCGCGCTGCCGATCTGGCGGTGCGCGTTGGGGGAAGAAAGGGACGGAGGAGGTATTAGTTTGAAACGGCTAATTCTTCTGTCCGTTTCTTCTAGGTGAGATGGATCAGGAGCTCACTGGGCTACTACAACTCCGTGCCGGGCCAGCCAATCCAGAGCCGGGTTAGGGTCATTTGCATCGCTTGATTTCGAAGCGAATCTGCCAGTCCCTTGGCTGCATTGTGGGTAGAATTCGATCTGACCGAATCCAGCTGCGGATCTGAATGACATGCGAGGATGATCGAGATGGAAAGACTGCTGGCAACCATTCTAGTGACTCTTAGTGTCGCAAGTGGCTGCGCGATGCAAGATGAATTTTCCGAAGCGAAGGCGCGCGCGGCGTCCGCAATGAAAGACCCCGCGTCCACGCAGTTTCGAAACCTCCATTACGGTGTCGAACCGGGGACGGTCTGCGGAGAGATCAATGCGAAGAATGGCTTTGGCGGATATGTGGGCTTTGAGAGGTTCTTCATTGCAGACGGATCAGCAAGTCCTTTCATCGCTAGCAGTGCCGAGGCGTCGATAGCTGGCTCTGATATGGATGAATCGCAACTAGCACTCCTGAGAAGGAACATGAACCTTGAGATTGACAAGGCGTGCGATAAGAACGTTGCTGGTGCGATTAAAGTTGAGGCTGAACGAATGGCTCGTGCAGCTGCAGAGCGGGAAAGAGCCAACAAGAGAAAACCGGGGTCAGAGTAGGCTTTCTGGCCGAAAGCCGGGGTCAGAGTCGCCTTTCCGGACGAAGCGCACGTCGCCCGCCTGATCGTGGGCAGCACCTGAGCAGGAATTCACTGGGTCATTACACATCCATAGCTGACGGCAAATTGGCGTTCTTGGAGGTGAGACCAAGTTAAAAACTGGGGTCAGAGTCGCCTTTCCGGCCGGCACGCACGTCGCGTGCTTGATCGAAGGTGAGGCCCGAGCAGCAGTCCACGGGGTCACTACAATTCCATGCCGGGCCAGCTAATCCGCGACGGGCTGGATTTCGCCGATGGCAACCCGGGCTTCCGGCGCCGAGCCGAAGTTGATGTCCGAAAGGCGCTCGAGGTCCCTGCGGTAGACGGCCACGTCGAGACCGCCCGTGCGCGGGGTCCACACCGTGACGTTGCCAGGCATGCCGACACGCGACCCGGTCACGTGCGAGAGCTCCTGCTCGAAATGCGCGGCTGCCTTGCGCCGCGCATGGGCGTCTCCGAACTCCTCGAACAGGGCTGGATACAGCTCGTTCGCGCGCACGCGTTCGGCCGGCGTGGCTTCGTGCCACGCGGCCGCCAGTGATTCGGAGAACTCCGCATCCTTGCGCTCGGCGGCAATCGCGAGCCAGGCGAGCCCGAGCGGCCGGTCAGGCTCGACATGCTCGCCCTTGAAATAGACGAGCCCGAGGTTGTACTGCGCCTCCTTCATCGCCCAGCCTGCCGCGACCTTCCACTCCGCGATCGCTGCGGCGACTCGCCCGCGTGTGTAGAGTTCGCAACCCTTCTGGTAGTGATACACGCCGGGCAGGAACCGAGATTCGTCCTCGCGCAGGTGGGCGCCAGGAGTACCGAAAGGCGGTTGTGCGGACGCGGTCGCGACGAACCCGGTCAGCAGCAAGAAGCAGACTGTGCGGAACATGGCGCACCCGAACGCTCAATGATCGGGCGCATGGTCGCGCTCGCCATGGCCAGCGTCAACCGGCGCACGCCCCCTCGTGAACACATGCGATGAACGACGCATGCATCCCGTCATGCATGGATCGCTTGGGACGACTAGCGGACGAGGGTGAGAACTAGAAAACTGGGGTCTAGAAACCTGGGGTCAGAGTCGCCTTTCTGGCCGGCGCGCATGTCGCGTGCTTGATCAGAGCCAAGGTCAGAATGGCCTTTCCCGTGAGCGATAAGCTCGCAACCCAGGACTCTACAAAGTAGTCGGTGGCCCTAAAAATGGGGGCAGGTCACTCGTCCAGGAGGAATCCGGCGACATGCCGGGCGCGATGCAGCGGTTCGCCGAAGCCGTGCGGCTTGCGCAGGGCGCGTCGCTGCGACTGCAGCAGGACTACATCGGCAACGCGGTGCGCGCGTGCGAGGCGGGCGTCCTGCAGGGCGTCGAGTGTCCTCGATGAGGTGCGCCAATAATGGGGACGCAGTTGGCTAACGGTTGACGGGTTCGGGCGCAGGTTCACGTCTCCGAATGACGGCACGCACGGTGTCTCCTTCGGTCAGGTGGCACCTGGCCTGGATTTCACTGGGTCACTGCATTCGCGGGCTGCAGCGCCTCTGCGCGATTCATTCGGTGCGTATCGCCTCGGAGTGAAGGCGCCGGTCAGGGTCGCCCGCGCGCTTGCGGAACAGCACATCGAACGCGGGCGACCAGGTCTTGCCGCGATCCTTCGACAGCTGCGCCGTCTCGCGCACGCCCGCTCGTTCCGCTTTCCAGGTGATGCGCTGCAGGACCGAGCTGCCGTCCTTGAGATGCACGTCGCCCTGAAGGACCAGCGCGCCGTCCTCGACGTTGCCGACGATGACCATCAGCGCGCCGCGGTTGGTGATCCAGGTCTGCTGCCAGTGCTTGCGCACGGGGGAGGCTTTCACCGACCAGGCCATCGGTCTGCTCGTACCGCTCGTGCAGCGCGCAGCCATCGGCGACCGGCTCGATGCGCGCGCGCGCAATGGACGGCCCGCCGGGCGCCTCGATCTCGAAGGTATCCCAGTCGCCGATCCAGAAATCGAGTTGGCGGTGCTCAGGCGTCGCGCAGTCGCGCGACATGCGCGCGCCCTCCGCCGCTGTCGCCTCGTGCGGAATGCAACAGGCGATGCCGAGCGCGGCCAGCGTGGTCCGCCAGTGGAAGTAGCGACGCGTTGTGTGCATGGGTCCTCGTCAGGTACGCGCTCGGCGCGGAGTGCGCGGCGGTTCGACAGGAATACACGGGTTACCGTCGGGATACTCGCCGCAATCGGGCGTGGACACCCGAAAAAATGCGAAAATGGTGACGGGGGTCGTCATGGCGTGCGCCTGCGGGCAACCAGGGGTGTCCGACGCAGCACGACGGCAGCGCCAACAACGAGGGGACGGAGGCGGTTAACCAGCGTTCTCGCGCCGAGCAGGATTCGCCGGGTCATTTCGGGACGTCCAGGGCGATCGGCGCCGCATCGCAGGCGCGGGCGGGCGAGGGGTGGTCCCACGCGAACCGCTGCGCGAACGGATGATCTTCGTGACCGCGGTTTTGCGCTTTGGACAAGGCAGCACCATCGACGCGCACGGCGCCCGAGCTGTCATGGTCGAGGCGTGTCCGCGGCCGACTCGCAATTCGCACAAGGGGGAAACATGATCGCGATCAAACAGTTCATCACCACCCGGCGCCTGCGTTGCGGGCTTGCATGGCTGGCCCTGCTGGGCTCGTCCGCCGTGATGGCGCAAACGCTGTTCCGGGAGGACTTCCAGACGTACGTCGATGTCGGCGGTGAGATCCGCGACCGCTGCCACACCAGTCCCGGTGGTCCGGGAACCTATCCGTTCCCATCGGGGTGGCTGCTGAGGAACGTCGACAACCGCACGCCCGACGCCGCGGTCGCCTACGTCAACGAAGCCTGGGAGGTTCGCGAAGACTTCGCGGAGAACGTGCTCAACTGCGTTGCGTTCAGCACGTCCTGGTATGCGCCGCCTGGCGCTGCGAATGACTGGATGTGGACCCCGCGTATCGACCTTCCCGCAGGTGCGACGACGGAGCTGTCGTGGCGCGCGAAAACCTACGACCCGGCTTTTCCGGATGGCTACGAAGTGCGCGTGATGGTCGCGCCGTCGATTCCAACCGGGGGTACCGGCGTCATCGGCAACCAGATCAGCGACAGCACGACCGTGTTCTCGACCGCGGCCGAACAGACAAGCTGGATCACGCGAACGGTTCCCTTGAATGCCTACGCGGGCCAGGGCATCTACATCGGCTTTCGCAACAACTCCAACGACAAGTTCCTGCTCGTGATCGACGAGATCACCGTGACGAGGGTGCTGCAACACGATCCCGTCCTGCTTTCGTTGCGGGACGCGTCGACCGAGTATGCGCGCGTACCGGCGTTCCTCGCCTATCCGGCAGCGCCCGTGGCGCAGGTTCGCAATGGCGGTTTGGGCGCACTCACCCAGGTCCAGGTCGGTGGTGACATGCTCGTCGATGGCAACGGCGTGGCGGCGATGTCGTCCGCTCCCGTATCCCTCGCACCCGGCGTGACCGCGGATCTTCCGCTCAACACGCTGGCCTATGACATCGTGGGTGCGTGGTCCCTGAGTGCGACCGTCACGGCGGCCGAGGGCGATGAAGAGCCGGGCAACTCCGCGCTGACGCAAGCGTTGCTCGAGGTCACCGACAACGAGTTGACGCGGGCGGACGGCTCGACCGTCGGCACCATCGGCATCGGCGCGGGCAATGGCGGGGAGATCGGGCAGGCGTTCGATATTCCGGCGCCTGCGGCGGTGCAGGGCCTGCGCGTCGCGATCAACAACGTGGACCTGCTTCCCGATGGCGCGCCGGACGGCATCGGCGACTTCAATGGAATGATGATGCAGGCCACGCTGCGCGCCTGGGACGAGCTCGCCGACGAACCGGGAGACATCGTGGCCACATCCGGCTTCGTCGTGCCCGCCGACGCGCCGCTCGGCGAGGTCGTGCTGGACTTCCCGCTGCCGGACGTCGCGTTGCCGGCCGGCCGCTATCTCGCGGCAGTGGTCGAGCCTTCGCCGCAGATCCTGACCCTGGTCCAAACGGAGAAGCGCTACACGCCGGGTACGTTGTGGATCACGTGGCCCACCAGCCCGTTTGGCGGTTGGGCGGCGATAGAAGAGTTCGGTACGTCCTTCCTGCGTGCCGCCAAAATCAGCATGCTGCTGCATCCGATACGCTACGTCGTCGGCGGCAGCACGCAGGGCCTCGCGGGGACCGGGCTCTCGCTGCAGATCAACGGCGACGCCAGCTTGCCGATCGCCGGCAATGGCAGTTTTGCGTTCCCGCCGATCGACGACGGCAGCGCGTATGCCGTGACCGTTCAGACCCAGCCAACCGGTCCATCACAGACGTGCGTGGTCGACAACGGCACGGGTGTCGTGGAGGGCGCCGACGTGACCGATGTAGCGGTGACCTGCACGACCAACCAGTACACGGTCGGCGGCACCGTCGCGGGACTGGCAGGGTCCGGCTTGACGCTGCAGCTCAACGGCGGCGGCGACCTGCCGATCGGCGCGAACGGCGGCTTTGCTTTCCCGCCCATCGACGACGGCAGTGCGTACGAGGTGACCGTGTCGATGCAGCCGTCCGATCCGACGCAGACCTGCGAGGTATCCGGCGGGTCCGGTACGCTGGGCGGCTCGGACGTGACCGATGTCGCCGTGACCTGCACGACGAGCCAGTACACGATCGGCGGCACTGTCGCCGGCCTGACAGGCTCGGGGCTGATGCTGCAGCTCAATGGCGGCGGAGACCTGCCGATCGGCGCGAACGGCGCGTTTGCGTTCCCGCCGATCGATGACGGCAGCGCATACGAGGTGACCGTTTCGATGCAGCCTTCCGGGCCGGCGCAGATCTGCACGGTGGAGCACGGCAGCGGTACGCTGGCCGGCGCTGACGTCACGGACGTGGCGGTTGCGTGCGAAGACGATGACGACGCGATCTTCGCCGACGGTTTCGAAAGTCAGCAGGCTGTCAACAAACGGGTACGGAGGTAGTCAAGGCCTGCACTTGCGGGCAACCGGAGTAGCCGATGCACCATCACGACGCGCTCAACCCGGTTGCCTGCAAACATCCACGATTCTTCCGAATCGTCACCGCGACCTCGCACCACCTGCGAACGCCGCCCCATCGAAGCCGTCGTCGAAGATCCGATCCTCGGGCACGAACAGCACCGCGATGCCGCGCGAGGCGCAGCTCATCCACAGTTCGTAACCGCCCGCGACCTGCTTGACCCTGAGTGCATTGATCTGCGCATGCGGGAGTCCACCCCACTGCGGACCGCCGTCGCGCGGCGCGCTGTAGAGGCCGGCATGCGTGCCGTCGTACCAGACGAGGCCGTGCGGTCCGGTTCCGAACGGATCGGCGACGCTGTACCAGAGCCGGCCATCGGGCGTCACCGCAAGCGGCCTCGCGAACATCGCACTGATTCCATCGACGGACGTGTGGTACGTGTAGTTGCCGCTCCCGGCGTCGATGCGGAACAGTCCCTGCGTCGAACCGATCCATGCGATGCCGTTCGCGGCGGGCGCGACCGTCGTGAATCCGTCGCTTTGCGGATCGAGCTCGGGGAACTGGGTGTAGTCGCGCGAGAAGCGGTAGACGCCGTCGGTCCGGATCACCTCGCCCCAGCCGCTGGCCCACACGGTGCCGGGTCGTTCCGGATCACGTTCCAGATTGTTCCCGAGCGCGGCCACGCTGGGCACTGGGGTCCAGTTGCCGCCGGAGAGATACGCGAGGTCCGCGGCGGGGCTCCATGTCCACAGGCGTTGCAGGGAATCCTCGACGATGCCCATGCTGGCGTCTCGAGGACTTTGCAGGTCGAGCCACGTCGCGCCGTTCCATGCGTGCAATCCGGAGTGCGTCGGGTTGACGACGGCGGCGGCGAGCGATGGCGCGTACGCGACCTGGTCGCAGTTGTCGGTCGGAAACGGCCACGGCACGCCGAGGCCGTACTCGGCCTGGTTGAATCCCTGCCAGCGTTCGCCGACGAAGCGCGTCATGCCGCCGAGACCGCTGCCCGCGTTGGCACATGCGTAGACGTCGCCGCTCGCGGCATCGATCGCGAGATCCCGGTTGAAGGAATCGTACTGACTCGTATTGGTGACCCGATAGCGCTGCCACACGCCCGTCTGGGCATCGCGCTTCGCGGCCCCGCCGAGACCGCTCGCCCACACATTGCCGTGGGCGTCGATGGCCACGTCGCCGTTCTGCGAGCCTTCGCGCCAGACGCCGAGATCCTGCCAGGCGGTGCCATCGAACCTGCGCACGTGGCTGTCGCCGTCGATCAAGAGCGCTTGCCGGTCGCCGAACGCGCGAAACACTTCGATCGGCGGGCTCGCGATCGACGGCGGCGGCTGCGGCGGCGTAGTCCACTCGCCCGACGGGGAAACGTAATCGAGCGAATAGAGGATCACGCCGCCCGCGCCGAATCCCGCGAATCGGGTCATCCAGGTATGGCCACTGTCGTCGGTGCTGTCCTTGCCGGGCAGCGCGGCCAGTGCGCCCGGCGTGAACGAGAACGGGTGCAGCGTCCACACCTGCGCCGTGCTGTCGAACGAGACGATCGACGTACTGTTGTTGCTGTCGCCCCAGACGACGTAGCCGCCTTCGGGCTTGGGCTGGACCGACACGTGGCTCACGGCAAAGACTTCGATCGGCCAGTCGTTGCCGCCCTCGGGCGCGCTGCCTCCGGTCCAGTACGTCCACTCGCCGGTGGACGGAGTGTGGCGCAGGACGCCGCCCTGGGATCCCCCGAAACCGACCAGCGCGAACCAGAGCGTACCGTCCGGCGCGATGTCGACGTCGCGCGCGTTGCCGTTCAGCAGCGCCGCACTTTCCGATGCATGGTTCACGAGAGAATCGCCCCCGAGCACCGGATCCATGCTCAGCGCGCCGCGCCATGTCGCCATCCACAGTCGACCCTGCGCATCGGCGACGATGTCGCTGACGCGCGTCGTGCCCGTCACGTCCGGATGCCCGATCACGGGATAGTCGACGTTGGACACGTTGATCCAGCGGTTCTCGGACTGGATGAACCTGGCCACGCCTCCCTCTTCGAAGCCCGGATCGTATCCGCCGAACCACGGGTCATCGTCGGGCCCGATGTGGATCGCGTCGATGACGTCGCCCTGGATGCCCGTGTTGGCCGGGCGGTAGTAGCGCCACGACGATCCGGGGATCTCCTGCGCACGCAGGCCGCCGCCCGCGAGCAGGATGCCCATGACGACGGCGGTCCACCTCGACTCGATCCACACGCGATCTCTCCCGGACCTGCACATCAGGCAGCATGGGCCTCTCGCGACGAAGACGTGTTGATCACGATCAACGATCGCGTCGGGTCACATGCAAGGTCATCCCGGCGCGTTCGAGGCGGAGCGCGTGGCCTGGCGTTCTCGTTCGCGCGACTCCGATGCCGGCGCTTGCGGGTGCGCTTGTTTTCGCGTCGCCTGCGAATGCATGCTCCGGCCATTGCAGGCACGATGACAGGACCGACGAGGGCGCATGCGTCCGCGATCGCGCGGCGCCGTCGAACAACAGCAGGAGCCAGGCTTGGAGCACGACGCCCGCGCATTCGATCTCGTGCTGTCCTACCCGCAGTGGCAAGGTTCGGCGCGGCCCGAGCACCTGCGCCGCGGTGCGCGGGCCGCGGCCGACGTCTGCGCGCGCCATGCGCCGCTCGTGACGGTGCCCGATGCGGGCGAGGGCGAGGCGCGCGGCGGCATCAATCGCTGGACCGCGATCCTCGAGCAGTTCCGTTCCGCGCAGGCGATCCTCGCGGAGCACTGGCCCCGGCGCGTGCTGACGGCGGGTGGCGATTGCGGCTGCGACGTCGCGGTCATCGACTACCTGCACCGCACCCATCCCGACCTCGGCGTGATCTGGGTCGACGCGCATCTCGACGCGAACACCGCCGCCACCACGCCGAGCGGCAGCTTCCACGGCATGCCGGTGGCGACGCTGCTCGGGTCGCCGCCGCCCGATCTCGCGCCGTTGCTCGCACGACCGCTGTCGCCGTCGCGCTTTCGCTACGTCGCGGCGCACATCGGGGATGAAGGCGACTGGGCCTTCCAGCGCGCGCGGGGATTGTCGTGGCTCGAGCCCGGCGCGTGCCTGCCCGGTCCCGTCCACGTGCATTTCGATCTCGATGCGCTCGATCCCGCGGAGTTCGCGCACGTTGCGTATCCGGAAGGTCGCCTGTCGATCCAAGCCGGCCTCGCGGTGGTGCGCGCCGCGGCCGCGGGCGGCCGGCTCGTCGGCCTGACGATCACCGAGTTCGCGCCTGCTGACGAGCGGGCGGCGGAGGAAGGCAGTCGCGTGCTTGCGCAGATCTGCGAAGCGGCGCTCTGATCCCCGGCGCGCCCGCGAATTCGCCGTGGCGACCGGGCGCCATCGGATGTCCGCATCCGGTCGCGTCGCGACGGGTCAGTCGCCTTCGCCGACCGGATGCAGCGCCTCGATGAGCCCATCGTTCGATGCGATCAGCCGCCAGTGCATCGGCCGCTCCTCGAACTCGATGCGATAGGTGCGCTCGATGCGGTCGCCGTTCTGCGCATCGGCGACGAGGTCCACGCGTCGGATCGGTCCCAGTGCCTCGAGCAGCGCGGCGCCGAAGTCGCCGAGGAATCCGATCGTCTGCGCGGCGCCCGCGGCGACGAAGCGCGTCTTGTCGACCTTCGCGCCGGCTGCATCGGAGAGGGCCTGGCGCATCGCTTCGGTCAAGCCCGGACGCGTGTCGCGCTCGGTGGCCTTGCGGCTTGCGGGCGGCAGGTACAGGTCGGCCACCGCTTCGGCCAGCAACGGGTAGTAGCGCTGCTGGTTGGTCAGCGCAATGATGGTGAGCTTGCGCGCATCGACGCGCAGGATGTCGGCGAGCGCAGGCCCGCCGCTGTGGCCGATCACGCGCGTGCCGCGGTAGGTGCGTGTCGTCCAGCCGATGCCGAAGCCGCCGCGCTTGCCATCGGCCAGCACCGGCGGCGTCTGCAGGGTCGTCCAGCTTTCGGGCTTCAGCAGGCGCCCCTCGTCGATCGCGACGAACACCGCCGCGAGATCGCGGATCGAGGCGTGCAGGCCGCCGGCGCCGTAACCCTGTTCGCCGTAGAGGAAGTCGCTCACGCGCTGGCGGCCGTCCTTCCATGCGTGGATCGTCGCGCGCCTCGGCACGAGGTCGGCGGAGCGGATCGAGGGTCCTTCGCTGCGCGCATGCGCGAAGCGCGGGTTGTGCAAGCCGAGTGGCAGGAAGATCTCGTCGCGGAACAGCGCCGGCAGCGCCTTGCCCGAGACCTGCTCGAGGATCGCGCGCAGCACGACGAAATCGGTGAAGCCGTAGCGCGATTCGCTGCCCGGTTCGTAGGCGAGTGGCTTCGCCTGCGCGGCCGCGACGATCGCGGCGACCGTCTGCGGTCGCGGCTGGCCGAGGTCGTCGGAAAGACCCGACGTGTGGTCGGCGAGCTGGCGCACGCGGATCCGCGACCACGTCGCCGGTGCGTCGGGAAAGAATCGGGTCAGCGGAGCGTCGAGGGTCAGCCGACCCTGCTCGACCAGGCGCATCAGCGCGACGCCGGTGAAGATCTTGGTGGCCGACGCGAGCTGGAACGAGGTGTCCTCGTCGACGTCGATGTCCCACTCGAGATTGGCCTTGCCGTATGCCGCGATCTTGCGGATGCGGCCATCCTCGACGACTGCGATCGCGGCGCCCGGGACATGCCCGCGCGCGAGTGCGCGTTCGACGCGCTGGTCGATCGCGTCCGCCTGGCCCGTCGTTGCATGGAGGAGCAGGGTGGCGATCAGCAGGATGCTCTTCATGGTGGCCTCGCGTCGATGGCGCAGGTGGAGCACGCGGTGCGGCGTGCTCCACACGGGGAGAGCATCGCGGCATTCGACGTGCGAGTCGATGCCGCGTTGCGGACGCTGCGCCGAGTCGTGGCAGGATTGCGTCGGCCATCGAACCGCTCGGCATTCGAGTCCTGCCCCGCCCGCCGGCGACTGCGCCGGCTGCTCGCCGCGTGGCGTCCACGCGAACGGCGCCGGCCGGCCTGCGGCCGTCCAGCCTACAGGGCGTGGTCGGCGCGTGCGTGCGAGGCGATGGGGCGGGCGTCGACCAGCGTTCCGCGGATCACGGCGGCGGCGCTCGCGGCGTGCGCATCGGCGAGCGTGTTGCGCGTGCGCACGTAGCCGCACAGCGTCGAGCCCGACGCGAACTCGATGCCGGAACGGTAGCGCCGCTCGCCGTGCGCTTCGCCCGCGCTGATGCGCGTGCCGCCGACGATTGCCTGGGGCGGGGCCGCGCCATCGTGCGTTCCGCTCGCGGACGCTTCGATCTCGAGCACGACGCGGTCGGCCGGTGAGGAGAACGCCGCGGCGCGAGCGTTCCAGCGGATTTCGGACGCGACGAGAACGGCGTCGCCGGGCACGACGAAGCGTCCGGCGTGCAAGGGTGCGTCGGTTTGCGCGCGGCGGAATCCGAATCCGCCCTCGCACGACGCGTCCGCGACCGAGACCAGCGTGATCTCGCGCGGTGCGCCCGGCGCGTCCGTCCATCCTCGTGGAGCCGCGTCGTCGCGCGCCGCCGCGCCGTCGCTCATGACGGCGCTGAGCGTGATCAGCATGCCGAGTGCGTTTGCAGGTTTCATGTCGAATGTCCTCAGGGGTGGGGAAGGGGTGGCGCGGCGCGTCGCCGGACCACCACTGCAGCGCTACGCGACGGCGTGGGCGGAACCGCCACGTCGCGACTCGCCCGGGCGCGTGGCGGCTCGCGACGCGTGCTCGTCGCAGCCGTCCGTCCGGCGAACGCGAGGGCGAGGGATCCACGGCGCGCGCCGTGCGCCATCGAGTCGGCCTGTCGCCGTCGCCCGCCCGCTTCGGCGCGACGGAACCGCGTCGCGCCCCGGCTTGACAGCGTTGAATCCACGCATTAACGTACTAACACGTTAATACGTTGGTGCAGGATGAAGCAGCGCCCCGAGCCGGTGCCCGAACGCGACGCCAAGGCCTCCCTGACGGCCCTGGCGAAAGCGCTCGCGTCGCTCGACCAGGCCGAGGACGTGCGCGCGTTCCTGCAGGACCTCTGCACGCCGGCCGAGCTCGAGGCGATGGCCGATCGCTGGCGCGTGGTGCCGCTGCTGCTCAAGGGCATCCCCTACCGCGACATCCACGACCGCACGCGCGTCAGCGTCACCACGATCGGCCGCGTCGCGCGCACGCTCGAACACGGCGCCGGCGGCTATGCGAAAGCCGCGCAGCGCTCGTCCGTCTCCCACTCCTCCCATTGAAGGTCGCGCGATGAGCCCACACGCCGCACCGGCGGCGCGCGAGCGTCTGCGCGTCGCCATCCAGAAGTCGGGTCGCCTGGCCGAGCCCGCGCGCGCGTTGCTGGCCGCGTGCGGCCTCGACTGGCGCGAAAGCCGCGACCGGCTGTTCTGCCACGGCGAAACGGCGCCGGTCGACCTGCTGCTCGTGCGCGACGACGACATCCCGGGGCTGATCGCCGCGGGCGCGTGCGACCTCGGCATCGTCGGGCGCAACGTGCTGCTCGAACAGTCCGCGCAGGCGGCGTCGCGCCAGCGCGAATGGCGTGCGCTCGGATTCGGGCAATGCACGCTGCAGATCGCCGTGCCCGAGGAGCGCAACTGGAGCGGGCCCGCGCAGCTCGGGGGACTGCGCATCGCGACGAGTTACCCGGGCCTGCTCTCCCGATGGCTCGAGGCGCAGGGCATCGCGGCCGACGTCGTCGCGTTGTCGGGCTCGGTCGAGATCGCGCCACGCCTCGGCCAGGCCGACGCGGTCTGCGACCTCGTGTCGAGCGGCGCGACGCTCGCGGCGAACCAGCTTCGTCCCGTGCTGACCGTGCTTCGGAGCGAAGCGGTGCTCGCAGGCCCGAGCGATCCATTCGGCGACGTGCGCGACGAACTCGCGCAACTGCTGCTGCGCCGGCTCGACGGCGTGCTGCGCCAGCGCGACAGCCGCCTCGTGCTGTTCCAGGCCCGGCGCGACGCCTTGCCCGCGCTGCTCGAACTCCTGCCCGATGCCGAACCACCGACGGTGCTGCAGGTCGATGGCGGCGACACGCTCGCCCTGCAGGCGCTGTGCCACGGCGCGATGACCTGGCAACACCTCGAGGCGCTCCAGCACGCGGGCGCGCGCGGCCTCATGGTCGTGCCGGTCGAAAGGATGCTCGCATGAGCGCGCCCGCGATCCGGCACGAATGGAGCGCGCTCGACGACACCGGGCGCGCGGCGGCCCTGCGGCGGCCGCCGGCCACTGCGTCGCGCGAGTTGCGCACGGCGGTCGCGCAGATCATCAGCGAGGTACGCGCGCGCGGTGACGCGGCGCTGCGAGACTTCACGCAGCGCTTCGACGGCGTGGCCCTGCAGGGCTTCTTCGTCGGCGAAGGCGAATGGGCCGACGCCGAAGCGCGCGTGCCTGCGTCGCTGCGAACCGCGATGATCGAAGCCGCGGGTCGCATCGAGCGCTTCCACGCCGAAGGCGGCCAGCGCGCGTATGCGGTCGAAACCGCGCCCGGCGTCGTCTGCGAGCGCATCGTGCGGCCGGTCGGGCGCGTCGGACTCTACGTGCCCGCCGGCAGCGCGCCGCTGCCGTCGACGATGCTGATGCTCGGCATCCCGGCGCGCCTCGCAGCGTGCCCCGACGTGCTCGTGTGCACGCCGCCGCGGCGCGACGGCAGCGCGGATCCCGCGGTGCTCGCGGCCGCGCGCCTGTGCGGCATCGAGCGCGTGCTCAAACTCGGTGGTGCGCACGCGATCGCCGCGATGGCGTTCGGCAGCGAAAGCGTCGCCCGTCGCGACAAGCTGTTCGGGCCGGGCAACGCCTGGGTCAACGAGGCCAAGCGCCAAGTGTCGGTCGATCCCGATGGCGCGGCGATCGACATGCCGGCCGGTCCATCCGAGCTCATGGTGATCGCGGACGCGGGCGCCAGCGCCGCATTCGTCGCGGCCGACCTCTTGTCGCAAGCCGAGCACGGAGCGGACTCGCAGGTGATGCTCGTCAGCGACAGCACGGCATTGCTCGATGCGGTCGCCGCTGAACTCGAAACGCAGCTCGCCACGCTTCCACGCGCGGCGACCGCGCGCGAGGCGCTCGCGTCGTCGCGGCTGCTGCATGTCGATACCCTGCACGCGGCGTTCGACATCGCCAACCGCTACGCACCCGAGCACCTGATCCTCGCGCTGCGTGAACCTCGTGCATGGCTTCCCTGCGTGCGCGCCGCGGGCTCGGTGTTCCTCGGCGACTGGACCCCCGAGGCGCTCGGCGACTACTGCAGCGGCACCAACCACGTGTTGCCGACCGGCGGTGCAGCGCGCGCGTACGGTGGCCTCGGCGTCTCGGACTTCCAGATGTCGATCAGCGTGCAAGCCGCGACCTCGGCCGGAATCGCGGCGATCGGCCCCTGCGCCGTGACGATCGCTCAGTCCGAGGGCCTCGATGCGCATGCGCGCGCGGTCGCCCTGCGACTCGCGGGGCTCGCCGCATGAGCGACGCCGCAACCGATGCGCTCGCGCTGCTGCGCGAGGACCTGCGCGACTTCGCGGGCTACCGTTCCGCGCGCTGCGAGCGCGCGGCTGGCAGCGCCTGGCTCAACGCGAACGAGGCCGCGTACCCGAATGCGTCCGACGCGGACGGCCGCCTGCGCCGCTATCCGCCACGCGAATCCGAGGCGCTGCAGGCCGCACTGTCCACGCTCTACGGCGTATCGCCCACGCGCCTGCTGATCGGTCGCGGCAGCGACGAGGCGATCGACCTGATCGTGCGCGCATTCTGCCGACCCGGCATCGACGCGGTGCTCGCGACGCCGCCGGTGTTCGGCATGTATGCGGTCTGCGCGCGCCTGCAGCGCGCGCCGCTGGTCGAGGTGCCGTTGCGCGAGCGCGCGGGCGAGTTCGGAGTCGACCTCGACGAGGTCGCCGCATGCGCAGAACGCGAACGCGTGCGCGTCGTGTTCCTGTGCTCGCCGGGCAATCCGGTCGGCGGCACGCTCGCCGCAGCCGATGTGCGCGCGCTCGCGCGGCGGCTCGCGCAACGCGCGATCGTCGTGATCGACGAGGCCTACATCGAGTTCGCCGACGCGCCATCGCTGCTCGAAGGCTCGGACCTCGAGCCGAACCTCGTCGTGCTGCGCACGCTGTCGAAGGCGCATGCGCTCGCCGCCGCGCGAATCGGTTGCGCGATCGGCGATCCGGCCGTGATCGCCGCGCTGCGCCGCTGCCAGGCGCCGTATCCGGTGCCGGAACCGAGCGCGCGCTGCGCGCTGGCCGCGCTCGCGCCGGGCGTGCTCGCCGCGACCAGGCGCAGGATCGCCGCGACGATTGCCGAGCGCGAGCGGCTCGCGCACGAACTTTCGCGCACGCCCGGCGTGCGTCGTGTGCACGCGTCGCAGGCGAACTTCCTGCTCGTGCGTCTCGACGATGCCGACGCCGCGCTCGCGCGCCTGCTCGCGGCCGGCGTGGTCGTTCGCGACGTGCGCGCGATGCCACGGCTCGGCGACGCACTGCGGATCACGATCGGCACGGCGCACGAAAACGCGTGCGTGCTCGACGCGCTGCGCGCGCGCACGGAGGCCGCATGACGCCGATCCTGTTCGTGGACCGCGACGGCACCCTGATCGAGGAGCCCGCGGACTGCCAGGTCGACGACTGCGCGAAGCTGCGCTTCGTCGCCGACGTGGTGCCCGCCTTGCTCCGCCTCAAGGCGGCCGGGTATGCATTCGTGATCGTGAGCAACCAGGACGGGCTCGGCACGCCCGCATTCCCGCGCGAGGCGTTCGAGGCACCGCAGCGGCTCATGCTGCAGCTGTTCGAAAGCCAGGGCATCGCGTTCCGCGACGTGTTCATCGACGCGAGCCTGCCATCGGATCGCAGCCCGAACCGCAAGCCGGGCGTCGGCATGGTCATGGACTACCTGCGCGACCGCTCGATCGACTGGCCGCGCAGCGCGATGGTCGGCGACCGCGAGAGCGACATCGCGTTCGCGCGCAATCTCGGCGTGCGCGGCTTCCACCTGCGCACGCCACGCTTCGGTGGCGAATGGGACTGGAGCGGCATCGCGCACGCGCTCGCCGATGCGCCGCGGCAGGCGAGCGTGGTCCGCCGCACGCGCGAGACCTGCATCCGCGTCGAGCTCGATCTCGATCGCGTCGCCCCGCCGCGTGCCGACACCGGGCTCGCGTTCCTCGACCACATGCTCGAGCAGCTCGGCCAGCATGGCGGCTTCGCGCTCGAGGTGAACGCAGAAGGCGACCTGCACGTCGACGAGCACCACACCGTCGAGGACACCGCGCTCGCGCTCGGGCAGGCGCTGCGCGAGGCGCTCGGTGACAAACGCGGGATCGCGCGCTACGGAGCCAGCGTGCCGATGGACGACGCGCTTGCGCAGGCCGCGCTCGACCTCGGAGGCCGACCGTACCTCGTGTTCGACGCGCAGTTCCGGCGCGAGCGCGTCGGCGACCTGCCGACCGAGCTGGTGCCGCACTTCTTCCGCTCGCTCTGCGATGCGGCCGCGATCAACCTGCACCTCGGGGTCCGCGGCGACAACGACCATCACCAGGTCGAAGCCTGCTTCAAGGCCGTCGCGCGCGCGCTCGGCCAGGCGATCCGTCGCGACGGCGTCGGCGTGCCGAGCACGAAAGGGGCGTTGTGATGCGCGTCGCGATCATCGATGCGGGCGGCGCGAACCTCGGTTCGGTGTGCTACGCCTTCGAGCGGCTGGGCGCGCGCCCGCAGGTCGCGCGCGATGCGGATGAGCTGGCCGAGGCCGAGCGCATCGTGCTGCCCGGCGTCGGCGCCGCGCCACCTGCGATGGCGCGGCTGCGCGAACGCGGACTCGACGTGGCGCTGCGCGCCTCGACGGTGCCGGTGCTCGGCATCTGCCTCGGCATGCAGCTGCTGCACGAGCGCTCCGACGAGGGCGACGAGCCCTGCCTCGGCCTCCTGCGCGGTCGCGTGCGCAGGCTCAGGCCCGCGACCGGCGTGCGCGTGCCGCACATGGGCTGGAACGCGCTGCGTGGCATCGCGCGGCACTGCACGCTGCTCGACGGCATCGCCGAGCGCGACGCGTGCTACTTCGTGCACGGCTATGCGATCCGGGTCGGCGTCGACACGCTCGCAATGGCCACGCACGGCGACGCGTTCGCCGCGGTCGTGCGGCGCGGGCGCTACTGCGGGACGCAGTTCCACCCGGAGCGGTCGGGCACGGTCGGTGCGCGCGTGCTCGCGAACTTCCTGCGGTGGACGCCGTGAACGTGCGCGCCGGCTTCCAGGTCTATCCCGCGATCGACGTGCGCGACGGCCGCGTCGTGCGGCTCGCACAAGGTGACTATGCGCGCGAGACCGCCTACGCGGGTGATCCGCTCGAGCGCGCGCGCGCGTATTCGGCGGCCGGTGCGGAGTGGCTCCACCTCGTCGATCTCGACGCGGCGCGCACGGGCGGCTACACGCTCGCTGCGCTGCTGGCGGCGATCAAGCAGCGGACGGGCCTGCGCGTGCAGACCGGCGGCGGCGTGCGCACTCGCGCGGACCTCGAGCGTCTCTACGCGGCCGGAGCGGACCGGGTCGTCGTCGGTTCCGTCGCGGTGTCCGAGCCCGCGCGCGTCGCCGACTGGATCGCGACGTTCGGCTCCGATCGCATGACCGTCGCGATCGACGTGCGGCGCATCGACGGTCGCTGGGTCGCGGCGAGCCACGGCTGGCAGCGCAGCGCGCCGCATGCGGTCGAGGACCTGCTCGAGACGCTCGCCGCGGGCGGGATGCGCCATCTCCTGTGCACCGACATCGCGCGCGACGGCATGCTGTCGGGGCCGAACCTCGCGCTCTACGCGCAGGTGCGCGCATGGCTGCCGCACGCGGCGGTGCAGGCCTCGGGCGGCGTGCGCTCGCTCGCCGACGTGCGCGCAGCGATCGATGCAGGATGCGCGGGCATCGTGCTCGGCAAGGCGCTGCTCGAGCAGCAGCTGGATCTCGCGCAGGCGCTCGCATGCTGAGCCGGCGCATCATCGCGTGCCTCGACGTGCGCGACGGGCGCGTCGTCAAGGGCGTGCGCTTCCGCGACCACGTCGATGTCGGCGACATCGTCGAACTCGCGTTGCGCTACCGCGACGCCGGCGTCGACGAACTCGTGTTCTACGACATCGCGGCGAGCCCCCGTGGCCGCAGCGTCGACCCGGACTGGATCGCGCGCGTCGCGCGCGCGATCGACATCCCGTTCTGCGTCGCGGGCGGCATCGCCGACGTCGCCTGCGCGCGTCGCGTGCTGCACGCGGGGGCCGACAAGGTCTCGATCAACACGCCCGCGCTCGAACGGCCTGCACTGGTGTCGGAGCTCGCCGGCGCGTTCGGCGTGCAATGCGTGGTCGTCGGCATCGATTCGCAGCGCGACGCCGACGGCGAGTGGCGCGTGCGCAGCCACACCGGCGACCCCGCGCGCATGCGCGCGACCGCGAGACGCACGCTCGACTGGGTGGTCGAGGCCCAGCGGCTCGGCGCGGGCGAGATCGTGCTCAACTGCATGGGCAGCGACGGCGTGCGCGAGGGCTACGACATCGACCAGCTGCGCGCGGTGCGCGCGGTGTGCGACGTGCCGCTGGTCGCGTCGGGCGGCGCGGGCACGCCCGCTCACTTCCGCGAGGTGTTCGCGGAGGCCGACGTCGACGGCGCGCTCGCGGCGAGTGCATTCCACTCGGGTCGCGTCGCGATCCCGGTGCTCAAGGGTTACCTGCGCGGGGCCGGCATCGAGGTGCGCGATGCAGCGTGAGGACGTCGAGGCGCTCGCGTGGACTCGCTCGGTCGATCCGCGCGCGGGCGGCCTGCTGCCCGCGATCGTGCAGCATGCGGACGACCAGCGCGTGCTGATGCTCGGCTGGATGTCGCGCGAAGCGCTGCAGGCCACGCTCGAGACCGGCTGGGTCACGTTCCACAGCCGCAGCCGCGCCAGGCTCTGGACCAAGGGCGAGACGTCCGGCCACCGGCTCGCGCTGGCGTCGATCGAGGCCGATTGCGATCGCGACGCGCTGCTCATGCAGGCACGCCCGCAGGGACCGACCTGCCATCTCGCGCGCGCGAGTTGCTTCGAACGCGCGCCGAACTCCGCGCTGGCCGAGCTCGAATCGGTGATCGCCGCGCGCGCGGGCGATGCGCCGAGTGGCAGCTACACCGCCTCCCTCCTGGCATCGGGCGTCGCGCGCATCGCGCAGAAGGTGGGCGAGGAAGGCGTCGAGGTCGCGCTCGCGGGCGTCGCCGGCAGCGACGACGATCTGCTCGGCGAGGCGGCTGACCTCGCCTACCACCTGCTCGTGCTGCTGCGCGCACGCGGTCTCGACTGGGCGCAGGTTGAAGCCGTCATGCACGAACGCCGTGCGCGCAGCGGCGCAACCGGCGAAACGGACGGGTCCGCGTAGGCTGGACGCGCGCGGCGCGGCCGGCGACCCCATCGCGCGGCGTTGCCTCGATGCATGCGCTGGCCGACGCGGACCGCAAAGGCGCCGGCCGGCCTTCGGCCGTCCAGCCTACGGGGTTCGTCGCTGCACCGCCTGCGCAGGCTGCACGCGCGAGTCGTTAGACTCGCGGGGTTCCTGTCGAAAAGGCCATGCGATGCGGCATCGATCGCGTGCTGCTCGGATCGGACTATCCGCAGTTCTCGCTCGCCAGATGGATGTAGGGTGGGTCGCAGCCGCGCAGCGGCGAGCCCCACCGCCCGTCACGTCGAAGCATTCGCGCCGGTGGGGCTCGCGCGGATCGCACGCGGGGAAACCGGCTCCACGCGCCGCGCTGCGTCCCACCCTACGCATTCGTGGCGATGGATGCAGGGCGGGTCGCAGCCGCGCAGCGGGGAGCCCCACCGCCCGTCACGTCGAAGCATTCGCGCCGGTGGGGCTCGCGCGGATCGCCCGCGGGGAAACCGGCTCCACGCGCCGCGCTGCGTCCCACCCTACGCATTCGTGGCGATGGATGCAGGGCGGGTCGCAGCCGCGCAGCGGCGAGCCCCACCGTCCGTCACGTCGAAGCATTCGCGCCGGTGGGGCTCGCGCGGATCGCCCGCGCGGAAACCGACTCCATGCGCCGCGCTGCGTCCCACCCTACGTATTTATGGCGATGGATGCAGGGTGGGTCGCACCCGCGCAGCGGCGAGCCCCACCGTCCGTCACGTCGAAGCATTCGCGCCGGTGGGGCTCGCGCGGATCGCTCGCGGGAAACCGACTCCACGCGCCGCGCTGCGTCCCACCCTACGCATTCTGGCGATGGATGCAGGGTGGGTCGCAGCCGCGCAGCGGCGAGTCCCACCGCCCGTCACGTCGAAGCATTCGCGCCGGTGGGGCTCGCGCGGATCGCCCGCGCGGAAACCGACTCCATGCGCCGCGCTGCGTCCCACCCTACGCATTCGTGGCGAATGGTGTTTCATGGGCCAGCGCACGCGGCTCGCACCGCATCACGACATCGGCTCGGGCTCGCGCAGCTCGCCGATGCGCGGCGGCAGCGGGATGAACTCGTCGTGGTCGAGGTCGGGCAGCTTCATGCGACCGGCCTGCCAGTCGGCGCGTGCCTGGTCGATGCGGTCCTTCGAGGACGACACGAAGTTCCAGTCGATGTAGCGCGGCCCGACCGGTTCGCCGCCGAGCGCCATGACGACCGCGTCGGTCAGCGCCGTGACCGTCGCGACGCGCCCGGGCGTCAGCACGGCCATGCTGCCCGTCGCGATGCGCTGGCCCGCGATCTCGATCGCGCCCTCGACGACGTAGAGCGCGCGTTCGGGATATTCGTCGTGCAGCGACACGCGCGCACCCGCGCGCAATTGCCAGTGCAGGTAGAATTGCGGCGAGTCGACCTGCACCGGCGACTGTAGCCCGGACCAGCGTCCCGCGATCAGGCGCCCGCTCATGCCGTCCTCGTCGAACACCGGCAGCGCCTCGCTCGCGTAGTGCCAGAAGCCGGGATCGGATTCCTCGCGCTCGACCGGCAGCGCGACCCAGGCCTGGATGCCGTCGAGCGCACCGCCGTCGCGGCGCAGGCGCTCGAAGCGTTCCGAATGCGTGATGCCGCTGCCCGCGGTCATCCAGTTGACTTCGCCTGGCCGGATCGATTGTTCGAACGCGAGGCTGTCGCGATGCGTGATCTCGCCCGCGAACAGGTAGGTGATCGTCGACAGGCCGATATGCGGATGTGGGCGCACGTCCGCCTCGCGCGGCAGGCCCGGCGCGAGCTGCTTCGGGCCCATGCGATCGAAGAAGATGTACGGGCCGACCATGCGGCGACGCGCGAACGGCAGCACGCGTCCGACCTCGAAGCTGCCGAGGTCGCGCGTGCGCTGCTCGATGACGAGTTCGATCATCCCGGGCCTCCGATGCGCGGCTGCGGATGCCCGACAGGTTAGCGCAGCTGCGCGCGCACTGCGCGGCGCGTCAGTGCGCGGACACCGATGCAACCGCTTCGCGCAGCGGCCGCGACGAGTTCGGTTCGATCAGGTGCAGCGAGCGCGCGAGGTGGGGTTCGCGCCCGAGACGTTCGGCCGGCCAGTCGGGGATCGCATGCTCGATCCAGTAGCCGACCCACGCGTCGCGCCCGACGCGCTTGGCGAGGTAGAGCGCGCTGTCGGCGAGCTGCACGCTGTGGTGCCAGGCATCGTCGGTGCGCGGCCCCGGCAGCGGCAGGTTCGCGTAGCCGATCGATGCGCCCGCACGCAGCGTGCCCTTCGGCGCCGCGATCGGCTCGGCGAGCAGGTGGCGCAGGCGATCGGCGAGCTCGCGCACGCGCGCAGCGTCGGTGCGCGGCAGCAGCACGAGGAACTCCTCGCCGCCCCAGCGCGCGACGAACGCGCCTTCGCCCGCGTTCGCGCGCAGCCGTTGTGCATACGCCTTGAGCACGAGGTCGCCGGCCTCGTGGCCGTGTTCGTCGTTGATGCGCTTGAACAGGTCGATGTCGATCAGCAGCACGGCGGCGGAGCCTTGCGCATCCAGCGACAGTTCGCGCAGGTGCCTGGCCATCTCGCGGCGGTTGGCGAGCCCGGTCAGCGGGTCGGTGTGGCTCGCGAGGTACAGCAGGCGGTTCATGCGCCGCTGCCACAGCAGCAGCCCGCCCGCGAGCAGCAGCAGCGGCCCTGCGATGCCGGCCGCGATCCATTGCCGGCGCTCGCGCGCCTCGAGCTGCAGCGCCTGCTTGTCGGCTTCGGCCTGCAGGCGCTCGAGTTCGAGGCGCTGTTCGCGATCGCGCATGTGCGCGTCGAGCGCGGCGAGCCGCTCGTGGTTCTGGTGGCGCAGATAGTTCTCGCGCAGCGTGATGATCTCGCGCAGCACGGTGCCGGCCTGCGCATGGCGGCCGAGGCGGTCGAGCAGGTCGGCGCGCATCTGCAGCAGTTGCCACTGCTGGATCTCGTTGAGCTTGCCCGGGTCGACGCTCTCGAGCAGCGCGAGCGCGGCGACCGGGTTGCCGGCGGCCGCGCGTTGGCCCGCCTCGATCGTCGTGAGCTGGTAGTCGAGCGACACGTCGGGGGCGGGCAGTTCGATCGCTTTCGCGCGCTGCAGCAGCGCTTGCGCCTCGACGGTCTCGCCCGATTGCTGCAGCGCCTCGGCAAGCCCGAGCGTCGCGGCGAGTTCCTGGGTCGGGCCGCCGATCGCGCGTTCGCGGATCAGTTCCAGCGCGCGGCGCAGGTGCGGCGTCGCTTCGGCGGAGCGATGCTGTCCGTTGAGGTTGAGGCCGAGGTTGTAGCGCACCGGCGCTTCGTAGCGGTAGTCGCCGAGCCGCTCCATCAGCGCGAGCGCCTGCTCGTAGTTGACCTGCGCGCGCGCGTGCTCCTCGAACTCCGAATGCAGCACGCCGAGGTTCACGAGCAGCGGGATGCGTTCGGCTTCGAGGCCCTGCGACTCGGCGTCGGCGACCGCCCGCGCATAGAGGTCGACCGCGCCGACGCGGTCGCCGCTGCGATGCAGGATGCTGCCCGCGCGGCGCGTCAGTCGCACGCGTTCGGGTCCGGCCGCGAAGCTGCGCATGAGTTCCCCGAGCGCATGCGCATCGCGGCGCGCGTCGTCCTTGCGCGCGAGCGAGGCGTAGGACCAGCCGCGGCAGCCGAGCGCCTCCGCGCGCTGGCCCGGGCTCAGCAGCGCACCCGCGTCGAGCACGCTCTGCGCGAGGGCGAGCGCGCGCTCGGGGTTGGCGTCCTCGGCCTCGAGGCAGGCCGCATTGCGCTCGTCGATCGTCACCGGCAACGCCGCGTCGCCGGGGCTGTCGGCGCAGGCGTTCGCCGCGAGCAGCAGCGCGAGCAGCCAGGCTGAACGATGCATCACGCTTTCCCCCGTTTCCCGGGCCGCACGGCCCTCTGTGCAACGATGCACGGAATGTGCCACGAGTCGGCCCGACGCAGGAGATCCGGCCCTGGCGCTTCGGCCAGCGCGAGAGGGTCGCACGTCTTCGGGCGCCCGCGCGCGGCCGTAGTCCGGCGCGCGCGCGTGATTCCACCGCGACCGGCTTCGTGCAAGACTCCGGACCGGACTGCCGGAGTGTCGCCATGCGTTGCCGCGTGCTTGCCTACGCATTCGTCGTGCTGCCGATCGCCTGCGGGACGGCGCTCGCCGCATCGGTCCAGGACCGGACGTTCGTGGCACCCAGCGGCGCGCTGCCCGGCGGCGATTGCAACGACGTGGACCAGGGCGTCCATCCCGGCCAGCCCGAGGTGGCCGGCAACCTCATCGATGACGATTGCGACGGGCTCGCCGACGAAGACGCGAACGACGTGCCGTCGACCGATACGGTCGATCACGACTCCGACGGGTTTTCGCTCGCGGGCGGCGACTGCGACGACACGAATACCGCGGTCACGCCGGTTCAGGCGGAGGCCGTCGGAAACTTCTTCGACGACGACTGCGACGGGCTCGCGGACGAGGACATCGACGACCACCCCTCGACCGACGCAGTCGATCGCGACCTCGATGGCGTACCGATCGCGCCCGACCGGATCTTCGCATCGGGGTTCGAGCTGGCGCCGAAGTAGACCGCGCCGGCGCGTTCGCCATGCGCACCGCTGCGCGCTGCGCGGTGCAACCTTCGGGGGCACGGCGCGCCACTCACCGGTTCCATCCGCAGGAATCGATACGATGACCGGAACCGGGCACTGCATGCGCGCCCACGTGGCATGGGCATTCGCCGCATGCGCGCTCGCCGCGCACGCGGCCGACGCCGACCTGGACCCCGCGTTCGGCGATGGCCACCAGGTCACCCAGGTGCGTCCGGTCGAGTTCGGCAACGGCCAGGCCTGGGTCGGCGACGTCGCGACGCTGCCGGACGGGCACATCGCGTGGGCGATGGAGAACGGCCTCGGCGCGCTCTGGATCGCGCGTATGCGGCGCGACGGGACGTTCGATCCCGCTTTCGCAGGCGATGGGCTACTCGAGCTCGACGACTGCGTCGGGCCGCGGCCGGTGCGGATCGCACCGCTCGACGACGGGAGCCTCGTCGCGTGGACCGGGCGCTGCCTGCAGCGGATCACGGCCGATGGCACGCTCGACCCGGCCTTCCCCGCCGCGCCGGGCGGACCGGGTCCGGACTTCATCGCCGCGCGGCTGTTGCGGGACGCGGCCGGACGCTGGCTGCTCGCGGGCAACGACGGCCAGGAGCTGCGCGTGTACCGCTTCCTCCCCGAAGGCGCGCCCGATCCCGCGTTCGGCGACGACGGCGTCGCGACGATCATCACCGCGTCGACGAACGGTACGCGCACGCTCGCCGCGATGGCGCTGCGCGCGGACGGACGCATCGTGCTCGCGGGCTCGCGCGGCAATAGCCACGGGCCGAACCTCGTCGTCGCGTCGCTCGATGCATCCGGCGCGCCGGATGCCGCGTTCGGCGTGCAGGGCATCGTCGACCTCGATCCGCCCGCGGGCTACAACGGCATCGCCGCGCGCGCGATCGCGGTCGATCGCGACGGCAGCCTCGTCGTCGCGGGCGAGGGCAACAACGGCATGCAATCGTGCTGCGTGCTGGTCGCGCGTATCGGTGCCGACGGCACGGTCGATCCCGGGGCACTGCGCATCTTCCCGCTCGGCCCCAACGTCACGCTGTCGGCCTTCGGCGAAACCTCGAACACGCTCGCGCTGCTGCCGCATGGCAAGATCCTGCTCGCGCGCGTGTCGTTCCCGTTCGAGATCGCGACGCGCACGCGCTTCACGCTCGTGCGCATGCACCACGACGGCAGCCTCGACCTCGGCTTCAATGACGTAGGCTGGCGCAGCTACGTGGTCGCCGATCCCGAAGGCCAGGGGCAGAGCGGACCGTATTCGCAGATCCACGGCATGGCCTGGGCGAACGGCGAGGCGCTGATGTTCGGCCGCACGTTCTTCGAGGACAACGCGATCGGCCCCGACTACGTCACGCTGATGCGCGCGCGCATGGACATGCTGTTCGAGGACGGCTACGAACCTTGAGCGAGGGCGGCGCGCGGGCCGCGTGTCGAATTCCTGCGCGTCCGTTCGTCGAACAGGGCAGGGGATGACCCGGCCACCTGGAGATTCGACGATGACCGATCGCACGATCCGCCTGCACCGCGTGCTGCGCTGCCCGCCCGAGCGCCTGTTCCGTGCATTCACCGACGGCGATGCGATGGCCAAATGGCTGCCGCCGAACGGGTTCACCTGCCATGTGCACGCGATCGATGCGCGCGTCGGCGGGCGCTATCGGATGTCGTTCACGAACTTCACGACCGGGCAGGCCCACGCGTTCGGTGGCGAGTACCTCGAGCTCGTGCCGAACGAGCGGCTGCGCTACACCGACGTGTTCGAGGATCCGAACATGCCTGGCACGATGGAGACGACCGTCGTGATGCGCGCGGTCTCGTGCGGAACCGAAGTCCAGATCGAGCAGGCCAAACTGCCCGAAGCGATTCCGCTCGAGGGCTGCTACCTCGGCTGGCAGGAATCGCTCGCACAGCTCGCGGCGCTGGTCGAGGCCGAGATCCGCGAAGGCTGACGGCACCCGTAGGGTGGGTCGCAGGCCGTAGGGTGGGTCGCTGCCGCGCAGCGGCGAGACCCACCGGCGCGCCACTTCAATGGATTCGCGTGCTGGTGGGTCTCGCGCGGAGACATCACGCGAGGACCGATTCTTGTCGCGCGCTGCGACCCACCCTACGCAATCGGGCGATTCCGGCCTTCGGGTGGGTCGCACGCCGTCGGTTGGATCGCAGGCCGTAGGTTGGATCGCAGGCCGTAGGGTGGGTCGCAACCGCGCAGCGGCGAGACCCACCGGCGCGCCAATTCGATGGATTCCGTGCCGGTGGGTCTCGCGCGGATGCA
>JAEYZH010000062.1 GCA_023430685.1 Pseudomonadota bacterium
CGTGCAGGAAGCCCTGACCGTTTCGCAGGAAATGGACCTCGTGCCGACCTGGATCGAAGTCGATGCGAAGAAGGCCAGCGGCCTGTTCAAGGCGCTGCCGGAGCGTTCCGACCTTCCGTCGGACATCAACGAAAGCCTGATCATCGAGCTCTACTCGAAGTAACGAGGTCCGGCGCCGCCGGGCTTCCGCGGGCAAACATTCATTGAAGGGTCCTGCGGGGCCCTTGGAGTCAAGCTCTTATGGCGGGATCGTCAACCACTGTGCTGCGTCCGCGCGGGATCCAGGTCGAGCGCATCGGCGCCGACCGGGCGCGCGTCATCGTCGAACCCCTCGAGCGCGGCTTCGGCCACACGCTCGGCAATGCGCTTCGCCGCGTACTGCTCTCGTCGATCCCCGGCAGCGCGATCGTCGAGGTGGAGATCGACGGCGTGCTGCACGAGTACACCACGCTCGAAGGCCTGCAGGAAGACGTGATCGAGGTGCTGCTCAACCTCAAGGACGTCGCGATCCGCATGCATGGCCAGGACGAGGCGATGCTGAGCCTCAGCAAGAAGGGCAAGGGCGTCGTGACCGCGGCGGACATCAAGGTCGATCATTCGGTCGAGATCGTCAATCCGGACCACGTGATCTGCCACCTGACCAAGGACGTCGCGCTGAACATGCGTCTCAAGGTCGCGCGTGGCGCGGGCTACCAGCCCGCGACGGCGCGTCGCCTGCCGGACGAGGAAGCGCGTCCGATCGGCCGCCTGCAGCTCGATGCCTCGTTCTGCCCGGTTCGCCGCGTCGCCTACAACGTCGACAGCGCGCGCCTCGAGCAGCGCACCGACCTCGACAAGCTGGTGCTGGACGTCGAGACCAACGGCGCGATCGATGCCGAGGAGGCCGTTCGCAAGGCGGCCGAGATCCTGCAGGACCAGATCAGCGTGTTCGGCGACTTCAGCCGTCGCGAGAGCTCGGATGCGAAGACCGACAAGAGCGGTGTCGACCCGGTGCTGCTGCGTCCGATCGACGATCTCGAGCTGACCGTTCGTTCGGCCAACTGCCTCAAGGCCGAAAGCATCTACTACATCGGCGACCTCGTGCAGAAGACCGAAGTCGAACTGCTCAAGACGCCGAATCTCGGCAAGAAGTCGCTCACCGAGATCAAGGACGTGCTGTACCAGCGCGGCCTGCAGCTCGGCATGAAGCTGGAAAGCTGGCCGCCGCCGGGGCTCGTGCACGGCATGCAGCTGGGTTGATTCAAGCAGGGAATGGGAAGCAGGAAATCGGAAGGGCGCATCGGCCACGCACGATTTTCGACACCCGGTTCAAGTTCCCCAAGAAAAGCGGGTAACCGCGGGAATCCGGACGCAGGCGCCGGTTTCTCATAACAATCGAGATAGAGGATTCCACCATGCGTCACCAGAAATCCGGCCGCAAGTTCAATCGCACGAGCAGCCACCGCGAAGCGATGTTCAAGAACATGGCCGCGTCGCTGTTCAAGCACGAGCTGATCCGCACCACCCTGCCGAAGGCGAAGGAACTGCGCCGCGTCGCCGAGCCGCTGATCACGCTCGCGAAGGTGGACGGCGTCGCCAATCGCCGCCTCGCGTTCGCGCGACTGCGCGACAAGGAAGCCGTGGGCAAGCTGTTCGTCGAGCTCGGTCCGCGCTACCGCGAGCGCAAGGGCGGTTACCTGCGCCTGCTCAAGTGCGGTTTCCGCGTCGGCGATAATGCGCCGATGGCCTACGTCGAGCTGGTCGATCGCCCGCGCGCGGACGCCGACCAGGCCCCGGATTGAACCCAGGCGGTCCGCGCACCGAAAGACCCCGGCATGACCGGGGTTTTTCGTTTCTGATTCCGGCCTTGCATCGCAACCGCGACCGGACGCGCGGGGCGGACTGGCTGCTCGGGCTCCTGCTCGGCGTCCTCTACGTCGCGGCGATCGTGCTGATGCGCAGCCATCCGCGCATGCTCACGGACGAAGCAAACCACTACCCGCAGATCGCGCTGTTCCTGCGCGGCGACTTCCGCGTGCTGGTGGACTACCTGACGACGATTCCGGGCTACCACGCCCTGGTCGCGGCGCTCATGCGCGTGTTCCATGCGGAGAGCCTGGACGCCGCGCGCCTCGTGAACGCGGCCTTCGGACTCGTCGCGGCGGGTGGTTTTCATGCACTGCGCCGGCATACGTGGCCCGGCACCGAATCGATCGCGACGTCCCAGTTGCTGGTGCTGCCGATCCTGGTGCCGCTGTTCTTCATCGTCTACACCGACGTGCTCGCACTCGCGCTGGTCCTGTGGGCCGTCTGGGCGACGCTTCGGGGACGCCATGGGGTGTCCGCCGCATTGCTCGCCTTGCTGGTGTGCGTGCGCCAGAACGCGGTGGTGTGGTCGGGCTTCGCCGCGCTGCTCGCGCTGTGGCCGGTCTGGCGGCGGGGCGGATTCGCAGCGTGGCGGGAGCTGGCGCGAGTCGGCTGGCCCTACCTGTTGCCGGTGGCCGGGTTCCTCGGCTTCTGGGCCTGGAATGGTTCGATCTCGCTTTCGAGCGGCCAGGCTGCGATGCACCCCGACCTGCAGTTGCATGCCGGCAACGTGTTCTTCGCGCTGTTCCTCGCTGGCGTGCTGCTGCCGCTGCACGTCGTGGCGGGCCTGGCGGACTTCGCGACCGTGGTGCGTCGGCGCGGCTGGCCCTTGCTGTTGCCGATCGCGCTGTTCGCGGCCGTCTGGTTCGGATTCCGCGTCGACAATCCGTACAACACCGCGTTGCCGGACTACTACGTGCGCAACGCCTTCGTGCTTGCAGTCGCGGCGGATCCGCTCGTGCGCGCGGCGTTCGGGCTCGTCGTCGCGGCAGCCGCCTGCGCCCTGGCAACGACCCCGTTGCGGCCCGCGCATGCGGCCTGGCTGTACGCATTCGGCGCGTTCTTCCTGGCCGCGTCCTGGCTCATCGAGCAACGATACGCGCTGGTGCCGCTGGTGCTTTGGCTCGCGTTCCGCCGGCAGCGTTCGACGCTGGTCGAATTCGCGACGTTTGCACTTTGGCTGTTGTTCGCTGTCTGCGTATTTGCAGGCATGATCTCCGACCGGTTCTTCCTGTAGCCTGCCCGACGCCGAGCCGCAGACGATCGACTTCCATCACGGTGACTGCATGAATCCCAATCCGTTCGCCTGGTCCTTTCGCGCGCAGTTCCTCGCTGGCGCGCTCGCCTGCGCCGCCTTGCTCGCGTATGCGCTGTACGAACAGTTCCAGATCGGCCTCGAACCCTGTCCGAAATGCATCTTCCAGCGCATCGCATTCATCGCGATGGGCGTGTTCTTCCTCGCGGGCGCCGCGCACGGGCCCGGTCGCATCGGCCGCCGCGTCTACGCCGTGCTCGTCGCGATCGCAGCCGTGGTGGGCTCGATCGTCGCCATCCGCCATCTCGTCGTGCAGTTCACGCCGCAGGATCCGCTGATGTCCGGCTGCGGCCCCGGGCTCAATTACCTGCTCGACGCGTTCCCGCTGGCGGAAGCGGTCAAGAAGGCATTCATGGCGACCGGCGACTGCGGCGAGATCGGCTGGACCTTTCTCGGCCTCACGATGCCGGCCTGGACCCTGATCTGGTACGTGCTGCTCGGCGCGGGTGCGCTCTGGGCCGGCTTCCGTCGCCGTCCCGCGGTCGCCTCCGGAATCGCTTGATGGGCACGCCGGTCCCGTAGGCGCACCCCGCGGGCTGTGGCATCATGGTTTTCCGCAGTGCAGCAAGCGAGGCGCCATGAGCTCGATCGAGCGAAACATCCTGCCTGTGCGCGAGGCTGCGGGATGGGCGCCGTCGTCGTGGCAGGGCAAGCCGCAGGCGCAGCAGCCGGTATACGCGGATCGCGCCGAACTCGCCGGCGCGCTGGAGCGTTTGCAGCAGCTGCCGCCGCTGGTCACGTCCTGGGAAATCCTCGCGCTCAAGCAACTGCTCGCGGACGCGGCCGAAGGCCGGCGCTTCGTGCTGCAGGGTGGTGACTGCGCCGAGAGTTTCGACGACTGCACGTCGCCGCTGATCTCGAACCGGCTCAAGGTCATGCTGCAGATGAGCCTCGTGCTCGTGCACGGCTTGAAGTTGCCGGTTGTCCGCGTCGGCCGCTTCGCAGGCCAGTACGCCAAGCCGCGTTCGACCGACATGGAGACGCGCGACGGCGTATCGCTGCCGAGCTACCGTGGCGACCTCGTCAACGGGGCGGCGTTCGACGCCACGGCGCGTCGCGCCGACCCGCAGCGGCTGATCCGCGGCCATGCGAGCTCGGCGATGACGATGAACTTCGTGCGCGCGCTCATCGATGGCGGTTTCGCCGACCTGCATCATCCGGAGTACTGGGACCTCGGCTGGGTCGAACATTCGCCGCTGCACGACGAATACCGGCAGATGGTCGAATCGATCGGCAATTCGTTGCGCTTCATGGAAACGCTCGCGGGCGAACCGATCGGCAGCTACCAGCGCGTCGACTTCTTCACCTCGCACGAGGCGCTCGTCCTGCATTACGAGCAGGCGCTGACGCGCCAGGTGCCGCGCCAGTGGGGCTGGTTCAACCTGTCCACGCACTTCCCGTGGATCGGCATGCGCACGGCCGCGCTCGATGGAGCCCATGTCGAGTACTTCCGCGGCCTGCGCAATCCGATCGCGGTGAAGATCGGGCCGTCGGTGACGCCGGACCTGCTGCTGCGACTCGTCGATGTACTCGACCCCGACCGCGACCCGGGCCGCCTGACGTTGATCCATCGCATGGGTGCGGGTGCGATCGAGGCGAAGTTGCCCGCGCTGCTCGCCGCGCTCAAGGGGGCGGGGCGCCGGCCACTGTGGATCTGCGACCCGATGCATGGCAATACCGAGACGCTCGGCAACGGCGTGAAAACGCGGCGATTCGAGAACATCCGCGCCGAACTCGATCTCGCGTTCGACCTGCATGCCGATGCCGGCACGCGGCTCGGCGGCGTGCACCTCGAGCTCACCGGCGAGAACGTGACCGAATGCCTCGGAGGTGCGCGCGACCTGACCGAAGCCGACCTCGCGCTCGCGTACAGGTCGCAGGTCGATCCGCGCCTCAACTACGAGCAGTCACTCGAACTCGCGATGCGGATCGTGCACAAGCGCGGCGGGCTCGCCTGATGCAAGTGGTGGCGGAAGCCGGGCTTGTCGATCGGGGCTGAAGCCCGTTGAGCAAGAGCAGCTTCAGCCCTCGACCCGCGCGAGCGGGCCGCCGACTCAGGCCGCCTGGCGCGACGCGCGCTTGCGATCGCTCTCGGTCAGGTTCTTCTTGCGCAGCCGGATCGCCTTCGGCGTGACCTCGACGAGTTCGTCGTCCTCGATGAACTCGAGCGCCTGCTCCAGCGACATGCGGATCGGCGGCGTCAGCTGCACGTTGTCGTCCTTGCCTGCGGCACGGATGTTCGTGAGCTGCTTGGCGCGCAGCGCATTCACCGTGAGGTCGTTGTCCTTGGAGTGGATCCCGACCAGCTGACCTTCGTAGATCTCGTCGCCTTCGCTCACCAGCAGGCGGCCTCGTTCCTGCAGGCCGACCAGCGCGTAGGCGGGCGCCTGGCCCTGGCCATTGGAGATCATCACGCCATTGGGCCGCTTCGCGATCGCGCCCTCGGCTTTCGCGCCGTAGTGGTCGAACACGTGGAACAGCAGGCCGGTGCCCGCGGTCAGGGTGCGGAACTCGGTCTGGAAGCCGATCAGGCCACGCGCCGGGATCATGTAGTCGAGGCGCACGCGACCCTTGCCGTCCGGCTCCATGTTCGTGAGCTGGCCCTTGCGCATGCCGAGCCGCTCCATCACGCCGCCCTGGAACTGCTCTTCCATGTCGACGACGAGCTGCTCGATCGGCTCGCTTGCGACACCGTCGATGTCCTTGATGATGACTTCCGGGCGCGACACCGCGAGCTCGTAGCCTTCGCGACGCATCGTCTCGATCAGCACCGACAGGTGCAATTCGCCGCGACCCGACACCTTGAACTTGTCCGGATCCTCGGTTTCCTCGACCTTCAGGGCGACGTTGTGCAGCGTCTCGCGCAACAGCCGATCGCGGATCTGGCGGCTGGTCAGGAACTTGCCGCCGCTGTGCTCCTTGCGGCCCGCGAACGGCGAATTGTTGACCTGGAACGTCATGCTGATGGTCGGCTCGTCGACGGTCAGCACCGGCAGCGCCTCGGGCGCCTCGGGCGCGCAGACCGTGTCGGAGATGCCGAGCCCCTCGATGCCGTTGATCGCGATGATGTCACCGGCTTCGGCTTCCGCGACTTCGCGGCGCTCGAGGCCCATGAAGCCGAGCACCTGCAGCACCTTCGCGTTGCGGCGCTTGCCCTCGCGGTCGATCACCGCGACCGGCATGTTCGTGCGCACCTTGCCGCGCTGGATGCGGCCGATACCGATCAGGCCGACATAGTTGCTGTAGTCGAGCTGGCTGATGCGCATCTGGAACGGGCCGTCGAGGTCGACCTGCGGCGGCGAAACGTGTTTCATGATCGCCTCGTACAGCGGCGTCATGTCCCCCGAGCGGGCGTCGGAATCGAGGCTCGCGTAGCCGTGCAGCGCGGACGCGTACACGACCGGGAAGTCGAGCTGCTCGTCGGTCGCTCCGAGGCGGTCGAACAGGTCGAACGTCTGGTTGAGCACCCAGTCGGGGCGCGCACCGGGGCGGTCGATCTTGTTGATCACCACGATCGGCTTGAAGCCCATCTGGAACGCCTTCTGCGTCACGAAGCGCGTCTGCGGCATCGGGCCGTCCATCGCGTCGACGAGGATCAGCACGGTGTCGACCATCGACAGCACGCGTTCGACCTCGCCGCCGAAGTCGGCGTGCCCTGGCGTGTCGACGATGTTGATGCGGTTGCCGTTCCAGGTGATCGCGGTGTTCTTCGAAAGGATCGTGATGCCACGCTCCTTTTCCTGGTCGTTCGAGTCCATCACGCGCTCGGCCAGCACCGTGCGCTCGTTGAACGTCCCCGACTGCTTCAGCAGGCAGTCGACGAGGGTGGTCTTGCCGTGATCGACGTGCGCGACGATCGCGATGTTGCGGAGGTTTTCAATGGACATGCGAATGGGCGGCGCCCGCAAGGGGCCGCTACAGGCAAAAAGGGTTCCCGATTATACGCGGGTTCCGGGCGCTGCGGTGCACAATGCGCGGAAATGGCGCGAGAACGGCCCGACGGGGCGGACGTTCGGGTAAAGTGCGGGCCCTCGTGGCCGGCGACGGCCCATCCCGAACCCCGGAGACCCGATCCATGCCCCTGACCGCCACGATCACGACCTCTCGCGGCCCGATCCGCCTGCGCCTGCACGACGACAAGACGCCGCTGACCGTCGCGAGCTTCGTGAACCTTGCCCAGCGTGGCTACTACGACAACCTGAGCTTCCACCGCGTGATCCCGGACTTCATGATCCAGGGCGGCTGCCCGCAGGGCAGTGGCACCGGCGGCCCCGGGTACAAGTTCGAAGACGAGATCGTGCCGACCCTCAAGCACGACCGGCCCGGCATCCTGTCGATGGCCAATGCGGGCCCGCGCACGAACGGCAGCCAGTTTTTCATCACCCACGTCGCGACGCCGTGGCTGGACGGCAAGCACACGGTGTTCGGCGAAGTGGTCGGCGCCGAGGACCAGAAGGTCGTCGATGCGATCCGCGGCGGGGACGCGATCGAGTCGATCCGCATCGAGGGCGATGCGACCGGATTGCTCGAGAGCCAGCAGGCACGCGTTGCGGAATGGAACGCCGCGCTCGCCGCGAGTGGACGGACGCCGCGCTGAAGCGAACCGGCGCCCGCACGGGCGCCGGTCGCCACGCGGTCAGCCGGTACGGCGCTTCACCAGCCGGTAGATCGCGAGCAGGATCAGTGCGCCGATCACGCCGCCGATGAAGCCGGCCGGCTGGACCTCGCCGCCCGGCGGCGTCGTGCCGAACACCATGCTGCCGAGCCAGCCGCCGAGGAACATGCCGGCGACGCCGAGGATCGCGGTGATGATGAAGCCTCCCGGATCCTTTCCAGGCATGAGGAACTTCGCGACGATGCCGACGACGAGGCCGACGATCAACATCCACAACCAGGACATGGAACCTCCCTCTGCTGTTGGTTGAAGCCGCGGCACTGTAGCGCAGCCGCGTGAATCGCGCCTTGCTGCGACGCATCGCCGTCGCTCGCGGCCTGCGCGCGCCGAGACCGCGCGGGGTGCTGTGGTAGAATCGACGGCTTTCCCGGCTCGCCCCGAGCCTGCATTCCGCGAGGATTTCCATGCCGACTCTCGCCGCGCGCATGAGCCGCGCCAAGCCCAGCGCCATCATGGCGGTCGCCGACAAGGCGAAGAAGCTGCGGGCAGCGGGCCGCGACATCGTCAACTTCTCGATCGGCGTCCCCAATTTCCTGCCCGGCGAGCATGTCTACGCGGCGGTGCGCGACGCGCTCGCGAAGGACAGCGGCCAGTACGGCTCCAACCGCGGAGCCGACGCGCTGCTCGACGCATTCCTGCAGCACCTCGCCGAAGGCGGGATCGAAGGCTACACGCGCCGCAACGTGGCGGTCGGCATCGGCGCCAAGCACGTGCTCTACAACCTCGCCGAAGCGCTGCTCGACCCGGGCGACACGATCGCGTTCGCGGTGCCGTACTGGACCACCTACGTCGACATCGCCGAGATCGTCGACGCGAAGATGCGCCTGCTGCCGTGCCCGTCGACGCAGAGCTACAAGCTCACGCCCGGGCAGCTCGACGCCGCGCTGCCGGGTGTGAAGCTGTTCCTGTTCAACAATCCGAACAATCCGACCGGCATGGTCTACACGCGCGAGGAAATCGCCGCGCTCGCGGACGTGCTGGTGCGCCACCCGGACACCTGGATCGTCTGCGACGACATCTACAACCGCATGGTGTTCGACGGCGTCGGCTACCACAACTTCGTGCAGGCGCGCCCCGAGCTGCGCGAGCGCGTGATCCACGTCGATTCGATCTCCAAGACCTACGGCATGCCCGGCTGGCGCGTCGGCTTCATCGCGGCGCCCGAGGCGGTCGCGCAGGCGTTCGTCACGCTCAATTCCAACCACATCACGAACGTGCCCGAGATGGTCGGTGCGGCCGCCATCGCGGCCTTGACGGGCCCGCAGGACGTGCCGACCGCGAAATGCAAGGAATTCGCGGCGCGCCGCGACGAGGTGCTCGCGGTGCTCGCGTCGATTCCCGGCATCGTCTGCCCGCGCCCGCAAGGCGCGTTCTACGTGTTTCCGGACATCTCCTGCGCGTTCGGCAAGACGCATTCGGGCCGGCTCGTCGCGAGCGACGTCGACCTGTGCGACCTGCTGCTGGAAACCAAGGGCGTCGCCTGCGTGCCGGGCTCGGCCTTCGGTGATCCGAACGCATTGCGCATTTCCTATACCTGCCCGCCGGAGCAGTTGCCCGAAGGCATGCGGCGCATCCGCGAGTTCTTCGCCGAACTCGCGTGAGCATGCCTGCCTGGCGCGTCCGCCCGTGGTCGATCTCGCTGGCCTGCGTCGCGCTCGCGGCGTGCGCGCGTCCGGCGCCTGTCGACGAAGCCGCGTTGCGTGCGACCGTCGGCGATCAGCCCGTGGTGCTGCTGTCGGCGGAGTGGTGCGGATACTGCGCGCGCCAGCGCGAGGATTTTCGGCGCTGGGGCGTCGCGTTCGACGAACTCGATGTCGAATCGGACCCCGCCGGCTCACGCGCCTACGCGCTGCTGCGCGGGCGCGGCGTGCCGATCGTGCTCGTGAACGAACATCGCATCCACGGCTATGCACCGCCGCGCGTGCGTGAACTGCTGGCGGAATCCGGCCTGCTGCCTGCATCCGCTTCGCGCTGAATCCAGATCATCCCCGAGGTCCATGCCATGAAAGCTCCCGTCCGAGTTGCCGTCACCGGCGCCGCCGGCCAGATCGGTTACGCCCTGCTGTTCCGCATCGCCGCGGGCGACATGCTGGGCCCCGACCAGCCGGTGATCCTGCAATTGCTCGAGATCACGCCCGCGCTGCCCGCGCTGCAGGGCGTCGTGATGGAACTCAACGACTGCGCCTTCCCGACCCTCGCCGGCGTCGTCGCGACCGACGACCCCAATGTCGCGTTCAAGGACGCCGACTACGCGCTGCTGGTCGGCGCGCGACCGCGCGGCCCCGGCATGGAGCGCAAGGACCTGCTCGAAGCCAATGGCGCGATCTTCGCGCCGCAAGGGAAGGCGCTGAACGCGCATGCGAGCCGCGACGTGCGCGTACTCGTGGTCGGCAACCCGGCCAACACCAATGCATTGATCGCGCAGCAGAACGCGCCCGACCTCGATCCGCGCTGCTTCACCGCGATGGTGCGGCTCGACCACAACCGCGCCCTTTCGCAGCTTGCCGAGAAGACCGGTTCGCACGTGACCGACATCCGCCGCATGACGATCTGGGGCAACCATTCCTCGACCCAGTACCCGGACATCCACCACGCGAGCGTGAAGGGCAAGGCCGCATCCGCGCTGGTCGACGACGCCTGGTACCGCGACACCTTCATTCCGACCGTGCAGCAGCGCGGCGCCGCGATCATCAAGGCGCGCGGCGCGTCGTCGGCTGCATCGGCCGCGTCGGCCGCGATCGACCACATGCGCGACTGGGCGCTCGGCACCGGCGAGGGCGACTGGGTTTCGATGGGCATTCCATCCGACGGTTCCTACGGCATCGCGCCGGGCGTGATCTACGGCTACCCGGTCACGACCAAGGGCGGCCGCTACGAGATCGTGCAGGGTCTGGAGATCAACCCGTTCTCGCGCGAGCGCATGGATGCGACCGACAAGGAACTGCGCGAGGAGCGCGCGGGCGTCGAACACCTGTTCGCGCAACGCTGAACACCGTCCCACGCGACCGGCACTAACGACGACCCGCCCGACACAGGAACATGCGCATGAACCGACTGATCGCTTGCTTCATCCTCGCCATGCTGGCAGGACCGGTGGCCGCCGATGAAGGCATGTGGACGCCCGACAACCTGCCGGTCGCGCAGGTGCAGTCGGCCCACGGCTTCACGCCCGACGCCAAATGGGCCGAGCATGTGCAGAAGTCGGCCGTGCGCCTCGCGGGTGGATGCTCGGGTTCGTTCGTGTCGCCGGACGGTCTGGTGCTGACGAACCACCACTGCATCAACTCCTGCGTGCAGCAGCTGTCCACGGCGGAGCGCGACTACATCAAGTCGGGTTTCCTCGCGCAGGAACGCAAGGATGAGCTGCGCTGTCCGGAAATCGAGCTCAACCGGCTCGAGCGCATCGTCGACGTCAGTGATCGCGTGCGCAAGGCGACCGCGGGCAAGTCCGGCGAAGCCTACAGCCGCGCGAGCCAGGCGGTGAAATCCGACATCGAGAAGGAATGCGTCGGCACGGGTGGCGACAGCACGCGTTGCGACGTGGTCGACCTGTACCACGGCGGCGTCTACGCGTTGTATCGCTACCACCGATTCCAGGACGTGCGGCTCGCATTCGCGCCCGAACTCCAATCGGCGTTCTTCGGTGGCGATCCGGACAACTTCACGTTCCCGCGTTACGCATTCGACATGGGCCTGCTGCGTGCGTACGAGGACGGCAAGCCGGCCAGGGTCGCGAACTACTTTCCGTTCTCGAAGAACGGCGCCGAGGAAGGCGAAATGACGGTGATCGTGGGCAATCCAGGCGGCACCGATCGCCAGCTCACGATCGCGCAACTGGAGTCCGCGCGTGACCTCGACCTGATTCCGCGCCTGATGCTGCTGGCCGAGTCGCGCGGCATGCTCGAGCGGTTCCGTGCGGAAAGCGAGGAGAACTGGCGCATCGCGCAAAGCGACCTGTTCGGCACCGAGAATTCGTTCAAGGCACTGCGCGGGCGGCTGCTCGCGTTGCAGGATCCGGCGGTGTTCGCGCTCAAGCGCGCGCAGGAGGCCGAGCTGCGTGCGTTCGTCGATGCCGATCCCGCGCGCAAGGCGAAGTACGGCGCGGCCTGGGACGGCATCGCCGGCGCGCTTGCTGCGTACCGCAACATCGAGACGCGCTACAAGTTCATCGAGGCGCGTCGCGGCTTCTCGTCGGATTACTACCACTACGCAAGCCTGCTCGTGCGGGGCGCGGCCGAGCGCGCGAAGCCCAATGCCGAGCGCCTGCGCGAGTTCACCGATTCCAAGCTGCCTAGCCTCACGCAGGACCTGTTCTCTAGCGCGCCGGTCTATCCGGCGTACGAGAAGGTCAAGCTCGGCTGGTCGCTGACCAAGCTGCGCGAATGGCTCGGCACCAATGACGCGTTCGTGCGGGACGTACTCGGCAAGGAGTCACCCGAGCAGCTGGCCGCGCGCCTCGTCGACGGCACCCGCCTCGGCGATGCCTCGTTCCGCAAGGCACTGTGGGAAGGCGGCGCGGACGCGATCGCCGCCTCGGATGATCCGTTCATCGTGCTCGCGCGCAAGGTCGATCCGGAAGCGCGCGCGATCCGCACTCGCTACGAGAACGAAGTCGACTCGGTGATCGACCGCAATTCCGAACTGCTCGCCGCTGCGCGCTTCGAGAAGTACGGCACCAGCGTGTACCCCGACGCGACGTTCACCCAGCGATTCTCGTTCGGCGAGGTGAAGGGATGGGACGAGAAGGGCGTCGCGGTGGCGCCGTTCACCGACATCGGCGGCGCGTTCGAGCACGCGACCGGCGCGTATCCATTCGCATTGCCGCAGTCGTGGATCGACGCCAAGGCTGCGCTCGATCGCGACCAGCGCATGAACTTCACGACCACCAACGACATCATCGGCGGCAACTCGGGCAGTCCCGTGATCAACCAGCGCGCCGAAGTCGTTGGCCTCGTGTTCGATGGCAACATCCATTCGCTGGGCGGGAACTACTGGTACGACGAGCGCCTCAACCGCGCCGTGTCCGTGCACAGTGGCGCGATCCTCGAGGCGATGCGCAAGGTCTATCATGCCGATCGGCTCGTGCAGGAACTCGAGGCCGCGCGCGCCGACTGAGCGGCGCGGCGCTTCGGCGGGCGAACCGGCGCAAGGCCGTGCCGCGGGTGCCCGTGTGCGGATCGTTGCCCGGGCACGGCGCGTTGGCCCGCAGTCTTGTAGGATTTGACCGCGCAGGCGGCGCTCCCTGGGGGATGCACGCCGCATGCGCATACGCGGGAACGCCATGAGCCGTTCGCTTCCGATCACTCCGCGAACCCCGGACCCGCAGGCAGGTGCCTGCGCGATCCGCATGGGCGAGGCGTCGGACGCTGCGGAGGTCGCGCGCATCCTCGTCGAGTGGGCGGAACAGGCATGCGCGAGCCGCGCTGCGCTGGTCGCGTGGTCCGCGCGCGGCGCCGAAGTGCTCGCCAGTGCGCTCGCCGAGCCCCCCGACGCAGCGCTGCTGCAGCGATTGGGTGGACTGGCGCCCGATGCACGCGCGTTCCGGCCGGTCGGCGCGGGTCTCCACGCGGTGCGCGTGGGGCAGGCGCCGGTCGTGTTGCTGCTCGAGGCGGCCGAAGCGCCGCCCGCGCACGTGCTCGAATTCATCGCGCCATCGCTGCGGCTGGCCGGCACCAACGTGATGCGCTGGATGGAGCTCGCATCGCTGCGTGATTCGCACCAGCAACTGGAGCGATCGGAGAACCTGCAGCGCGCGCTGTTCGCGATCTCCGACCTGGCTGGGTCCGACCTCGCCATGCCGCGCATGCTGCGCGGCATCCACGCAATCGTCAGCACGTTGATGTATGCGGAGAACTTCTTCATCGTGCTCCATGACGAGGCGCGCGACAGCCTGCGTTTCATCTATTTCGCCGACGTCGCGGACGACGACGGCCCCGACATCGGCGCGCACATTCCGATGGAAAGCCGCCGCCACTCGATGACCTGGCACCTGATCACCGGTGGCCGGGCGCTGATGGGCAGCACCGAAGAACTGCTGGCGCAGGTCGAAGGCCCGGTGGTCATGGTCGGCCCCGACAGCGTCGACTGGCTCGGCGTTCCGATGCTGCGCGACGGCCACGTCTACGGCGCGCTGGTGGTGCAGAGCTATCGCGAAGGCGTGCGCTTCAGCGCCGAGGATCGCGCACTGCTGGAGTTCGTCGGCAGCCACATCCTGACCGCCCTGGAACGCAAGCAGAGCAAGGACGAACTCGAGGAACTCGTGCGCGAGCGCACGATGGAGCTCGCGCAGGCGAACTTCGGCCTGCAGCAGGAAGTGCTCGAGCGCCAGCGCGCCGAACGGCTGCAGGCGGCGCTGTTCCACATCGCGCAGCTCGCGACCGCCGACCTCGACGAGTCGGATTTCTATGCGCGCCTGCACGAAGTCGTCGGCGAACTGCTGAACGCGGAGAATTTCTTCATTGCGTTGCTGTCCGACGACCGGCGCATCCTTTCATTCCCGTACTACGTCGACGCCGGTGTCCGCCGCGTCGTCTCGCGCGAGGTCGGACAGGGGCTGAGCGAGTACGTGCTGCGCACGGGTGTTCCGCTGCTAGGCGGGCGCGAGCGCATCAACGAACTCGCGCGTGCCGGCGAAATCGACGCAGCGCGGATCGGCCGGCCGGCCGAGTGCTGGCTCGGCGTGCCGTTGCGCGTCGAGGACGAAGTGATCGGCCTCGTGGTCGTGCAGAGCTACTCGGTCGACGTGGGTTACGGCCCAGCCGACCAGGAACTGCTGGGTTTCGCGGCGATGCAGATCGCAAGCAGCATCCATCGACGCCGCTCCGCGGTTTCGCTGCAACGCGCCTATGCCGACCTCGAGCGGCGCGTCGAGGACCGCACGCGAGAGCTGCGCGAGCAGATGCTGCAGCGCGAACACATGCAGCAGCAGTTGCAGCACCAGGTCATGCACGACGCGCTCACCGGACTGCCGAACCGGCGCTACCTGCGCGAGCGCCTCGACGGCGTGCTCGCGCGGATCGAGCGCGAGCCGTGGCGGCGCTGCGCGCTGCTCTACCTCGACGTGGATCGCTTCAAGGTGATCAACGACAGCCTCGGGCACCTGGCGGGGGACGAATTGCTGCGCGAGATCGCGGTCCGGCTGCAGCAGTGCGTGGTCCCGCCCGACCTCGTCGCGCGGCTGTCCGGCGACGAGTTCGCGGTGTTGCTGGAAGCCTCGCCCGGCGCGGATGCGGTGCAGGCCTTCGCGCGCGAGATGCTCGAGGTGCTCGCGCGCCCGCTGCAGGCGGCAGGACGCGAGCTGGAGCCCTCGGTCAGCATCGGCATCGCGATCGGCGATTCGACTTATCGCACCGCCGACGACCTGCTGCGTGATGCCGATCTCGCGCTGTATCGCGCCAAGGACCTCGGCCGCAAGCGCTGCGTGATGTTCGACGAGACGCTGGCGCGCAGCGCGGTCGACGTGCTCGCGATGGAAGGCGAGTTGCGGCGCGCGCTGCAGGTCGGCGAATTCCTTCCGCACTTCCAGCCGATCCTGCGCTTCGGCAGCGGCGACGTGGTCGGCCACGAAGCGCTGCTGCGCTGGAACCACCCGCGCCGCGGATTGCTCGTGCCCGGCGAGTTCCTGCGCGTGGCCCACGAAAGCGGCCATATCGAGGCGATCGACTGGCAGCTGTTCGAGGCGGCCTGCGCGGCTGCGGCGCGCATGCACCGCCAGGACACCTTCCTGACCCTCAACGTGTCCGCCTTGCACCTGCGCCATTCCGACTTCGGCCAGCGCCTGCTGCGCCTGGTGGAACGTGTCGGCCTCGCGCCTTCGCGGCTCGTGATCGAAGTGACCGAAGGGTCCTTGCTGGACGACCCCGAGCACGTGCGCAGCACGCTGGAAAGCCTGCGCGTCATCGGCGTCGGCGCGGCGCTCGACGATTTCGGCACGGGTTACTCGTCGCTGAGCTACCTGCACTCCCTGCCGCTGCGCATGCTCAAGATCGACCGCGCGTTCGTGCAGGCGCTCGACGGCGGCAAGCGCGCCACCACCACGGTGGTCGCGGCGATCCTCGCGCTCGCGCGCGCGCTCGACATCCGCGTGATCGCCGAGGGCATCGAGACGCCGGAGCAGAAGGAGGCCCTGATCGGCATGGGCTGCGAGTTCGGCCAGGGTTACCTGCTCGGACGGCCCGCGCCGCAATTACGCGACGACGCAGCGGATGTTCCGGCGATGACCACGTTCGCCGGCACCAAGCGCGCGTAGGCTGGACGACCGCTGGTCGGCCGGCTGCTCCTCGATCCGCCGGCGTCGCGGGTGGGACTTCAGCAGCGCAGCGTTCCAGGGAGGCTTCAGCCCGAACTCTTCGCGCGCACCATCAGGGCTGGATTTCGTGCCGCAAGCCGAGGTCACGTGCAGCCGGTCGTTTCGGTCGCCCGGCCTGCCGGATCGGCTAGAATTGCGTGCTTTGCCGCGGGGTTTCCATGGATCCGAACGCATCCGCCGGCGCGCGCTTCCGCGCGGCCGTCGCCGCCGAACAGCCGCTCCAGGTGGTCGGCGCGATCACCGCCTACGCCGGCCTGATGGCGCGTCGCGTCGGCTATCGCGCGCTCTACCTTTCCGGCGGCGGCGTCGCCGCCAATTCGCTCGGCGTGCCCGATCTCGGCATCAGCACGATGGAAGACGTGCTCATCGACGCGCGGCGCATCGTCGATGCGACCGGCATGCCGCTGCTCGTCGACATCGACACCGGCTGGGGCGGCGCGTTCAACATCGCGCGCACGATCCGTTCCTTCATCAACGTCGGCGTCGGCGCGGTGCACATGGAAGACCAGGTCGGCCAGAAGCGCTGCGGCCATCGCCCGGGCAAGGAAGTGGTGCCGACGGGCGAGATGGTCGATCGGGTGAAGGCCGCGGTCGATGCGCGCACCGATGCGTCGTTCGTGATCATGGCGCGCACCGACGCGGCCGCGGTCGAAGGTATCGATGCGGCGATCGAGCGCGCCCAGGCCTACGTCGCGGCCGGCGCGGACATGATCTTCCCGGAAGCGATGAAGACGCTCGAGGACTACCGGCGCTTCAAGCAGGCGGTCGGCGTGCCGATCCTCGCGAACCTCACCGAGTTCGGTTCGACGCCGTTCTTCACCACCGAAGAACTTGCCCGGGCCGGCGTCGATATCGCGCTGTACTGCTGCGGCGCGTATCGCGCGATGAACAAGGCGGCGCTCGGCTTCTACGAAACCGTGCGCCGCGACGGCACGCAGAAGGCCGTGGTGCCCTCGATGCAGACGCGCGAGGAGCTCTACGACTTCCTCGGTTACCACGCCTACGAGCAGAAGCTCGATGCGCTGTTCGCGGGTGAACGGTCCGACAAGCAGGACGGATGAGACGGCGAACCCGACTGCGGCAGGTGGGTCACCCGCGATCGCACGCGGGCTGCGCCTCGGCATGTCGCTCGTGCAAACCTTGCGAGGCCCGCGTCGTGCTTCGCGTGCATCGCGCCCCTCGCGCAATCCAGGAATGAAACGGAGCAGGCCATGACCGAACCCGCGATCCCCTTCAAGCCCAAGAAATCCGTCGCGCTGTCCGGCGTCGCCGCCGGCAACACCGCGCTGTGCACGGTCGGCCGCAGCGGCAACGACCTGCACTACCGCGGGTACGACATCCTCGACCTCGCGACCACCAGCGAGTTCGAGGAGATCGCGCACCTGCTCGTGCACGGGAAGCTGCCCACGCATGCGGAACTCGCGGGCTACAAGGCGAAGCTGAAATCGCTGCGCGGCCTCCCGGCATCGGTCAAGGCCGTGCTCGAGCAGTTGCCCGCTTCGGCCCACCCGATGGACGTGATGCGCACCGGCGTGTCTGCGCTCGGCTGCGCATTGCCCGAAAAGGACGACCACAACCACCCGGGGGCGCGCGACATCGCGGACCGCCTGATGGCCTCGCTCGGTTCGATGCTCCTCTACTGGCATCACTTCGCGGTCAACGGCAGGCGCATCGACGTCGAGACCGATGACGATTCGATCGGCGGCCATTTCCTGCACCTGTTGCACGGAAAGGCGCCTGCCGACGCGTGGGTGCGCGCGATGCACACCTCGCTGATCCTCTACGCCGAGCACGAATTCAACGCGTCCACCTTCACGGCGCGCGTGATCGCGGGCACCGGCAGCGACATGCATTCGTGCATCGCGGGCGCGATCGGCGCGCTGCGCGGCCCGAAGCACGGCGGCGCGAACGAAGTCGCATTCGAGATCCAGAAGCGCTACGACACGCCCGACGAGGCCGAGGCCGACATCCGCGCGCGCGTCGAACGCAAGGAAGTCGTGATCGGGTTCGGCCATCCGGTCTACACGGTCAGCGACCCGCGCAACAAGGTGATCAAGGAAGTCGCGCGCGAACTGTCCGCGGCGCAGCGCAACATGAAGATGTTCGACATCGCCGAGCGGCTCGAGTCGACGATGTGGGAAATCAAGAAGATGTTCCCGAACCTCGACTGGTTCAGCGCGGTCAGTTACCACATGATGGGCGTGCCGACCGCAATGTTCACGCCGCTGTTCGTCATCGCGCGAACCTCGGGCTGGAGCGCCCACGTGGTCGAGCAGCGCATCGACGGCAAGATCATCCGGCCGAGCGCCCACTACACCGGTCCGGAGGACCTCTCGTTCGTGCCGATCGACCGGCGCGGCTGAGGGGCGCCGCGCGGGGTTTGGCCAGGCCCTGGCACCGGCGCGCCTTCCGAGCGGGCGCATACCTGTCGCAGTTGTTGACTATCCGTCTGCACGGCCCGCTGCGATCATCTGGCATCCGCCTTGCATGACCCGGATCGGGCCATCCAAGCGGGAGCAGGACCATGGGCGACGGTAGCGGAGCGGGGCGCAACTTGATGATCCTCGACAACGAGCTGTACATGAAGACCGACGCGGGCCGCGACGAGATCGCGAACCGGTCCCAGAAACTCGCATCGGGATTGCGTTCGATGCTGCTGCTCGTCGACGGGCGGCGGGACGCGGGGTTGCTGCGGAAACTCGGCGCCGGCCTGCACGCTGCTCCCGACGCGCTCGACCAGTTGCTCGCGATGGGCCTGATTGCCGATGCGGAAGGTGGAGCCGCGCCTGCGGCGGCCGCGTCCGGAGTGGCCGCGCCCTCGGATGTGGCGCTGCGCTACACGACGCTCAGCGGCCTGATGTCCGAAGCCGTGCGCGAGCATCTTGGCCTGCGTGGCTTCTTCATGCAGCTCAAGATCGAGCGCTGCAACGACGTGGCCGAACTCCAGGCATTGCTGCCCGACCTTGCCGACGCCGTCGGGAAGTCGCGAGGTCGCGAGTATGCACGCGGCTGGGAGCGCAGCGTGCGTGCGGCGATCGCGAGCTGACGCCCTGCCGGGCACTGCGACAATCTGACATACGCCGGCGCATGCGGTCGGCGCGGCGTCAGGCGAGCCCTTCTTCGCGCAGCGCCCTGTGGACCGCCGGATCGGCGTCCATGCGCGCGGAGAACCGCGCGAGCTGGTCGAGGCCGGACAGATCCACGCCCTGGCTGCGAGCCCAGCGCAGTACCACGTAGAGATACGGATCGGCGATCGAGCGGGCGCCCGCGATGCCCTCGCGCCCCGCGAGCTGAGCGTCGGCGCGCTCGAGGAGGCCGCGGATCGTGGCGCGCGCATTGGCCTTGCTCTTCTCGACCATCGCCGGGTCTTCGAGATAGGCCGTGGCCCCGAACAGCGGCTTGAACGCGGGGTGCACGTCCGCGTTGACGAACGCGAGCCAGCGGTTGACCTCGGCGCGACCCTTCGGCGTGCCGTCGCCGCCGAGTTGCGCTTCGGGGAAAAGGTCGGCGAGGTAGTTGAGGATCGCCGCGTTCTGCGTGAGCACCCAACCGTCGTGTTCGAGGACAGGCACGGCTCCGGCCGGATTGAGCGCGCGGAACGCGGGCGTCTGCCGTTCCTCGCGGCTCACGCGCACCGCCTCGTAGGGCGCGCCGATCCATTCGAGCACGATGTGGTCGGCGAGCGAGCAGGCGCCGGGCGTGTAATAGAGCTTCATCGGACGCTCCTCTGCAGACGGTCCCTGATTGTACGCTCGCCCGCGCGGTGCGCATGCGCACGGCTTCGGCGTGCGCGCGGCCGCAAGGCCGGGATCACAGCCCCGCGGCCAACCGCGTGCCCTGCGCGATCGCGCGCTTGGCGTCGAGTTCGGCCGCGACATCGGCGCCGCCGATCAGGTGCGCGCGCATGCCTGCGCCCTCGAGTTGCGCGTGCAGCGCGCGATGGGGCTCCTGGCCCGCGCAGACGACGACCGTGTCGACCGCGAGCACGCGCGGCTCGTCGCCGACGCGGATGTGCAGGCCGTCGTCATCGATGCGTTCGTACGTGGCGCCGCCGAGCATCGTCACGCGCTTGGCCGCGAGCGTCGCGCGGTGCACCCAGCCGGTGGTCTTGTTGAGGCGCTTGCCGGGCTTGCCGGGCGTACGCTGCAGCAACCAGACCTCGCGCTCGGGCTTTTCGGGCGCCGGGCGCACGAGGCCCGCACGCGACGAGAGCGTCATGTCGACGCCCCATTCGCGCGTCCAGCGCGCGACATCGGTGGTCGGGGAGGGCGCCGATTCGACCAGGAACTCGGCGACATCGAAGCCGATGCCGCCGGCGCCGATGATCGCGACGCGCGGGCCGACCGGCGCATCGCCGAGCAGCACGTCGACATAGCTCAGCACGTTCGGTCGATCGCCGCCCGGAATCGCCACCGCGCGCGGCGTGACCCCGGTCGCGAGCACGACCTCGTCGAACCCCTGCAACAGACCGGGCGTCGCGCGCGTGTCGAGGCGCAGGTCCACCGCGCACTGCTCGATGCGGCGCGCGTAGTAACGCAGGGTCTCGGCGAATTCCTCCTTGCCCGGGATCCGCCTGGCCATGTTGAACTGGCCGCCGATCCGCGCCGCCTGCTCGAACAGCGTGACCGCGTGCCCGCGCTCGGCCAGCGTGGTCGCACACGCGAGGCCAGCGGGGCCCGCGCCGACGACCGCGATGCGCTTGCGCGCGGGCGCGGGCCGCACCACGAGTTCGGTTTCGTGGCACGCGCGCGGATTGACCAGGCAGCTGGCGCGCCTGTTCTCGAACACGTGGTCGAGGCAGGCCTGGTTGCACGCGATGCAGGTATTGATCTCGTCCGCGCGCGCCTCGCGCGCCTTGCGCACCCATTCCGGGTCGGCCAGCAGCGGACGCGCCATCGATACCATGTCCGCATCGCCGTCGGCGAGCACGCGCTCGGCCACGTCGGGCATGTTGATGCGATTGGTCGTCACCAGCGGGATCGCGACCTCGGACTTCATGCGCCGCGTGACCCACGAAAATGCCGCGCGCGGCACGCTGGTCACGATCGTGGGCACGCGCGCCTCGTGCCAACCGATGCCGGTGTTGATCAGCGTCGCGCCCGCGGCCTCGACCCTGCGCGCGAGCGAGACGATCTCTTCCCAGGCCTGCCCGCGCTCGACGAGGTCGAGCATCGAGAGCCGATAGATGATGATGAAATCGCGACCCACCGCGGCACGCATGCGCCGCAGGATCTCGACCGGGAAACGCTGCCGGTTCTCGAGCGAGCCGCCCCAGTCGTCGGTGCGCTGGTTGGTGCGCTCGACCAGGAACTGGTTGATCAGGTAGCCCTCCGAACCCATCACCTCGACGCCGTCGTAGCCCGCGTCCTGCGCCTTTCGCGCGCAGTTCACGAACGCATCGATCGTGCGTTCGACCCCGCGCGCACTGAGCGCTCGCGGCGTGAACGGCGTGATCGGCGACTTGATCCGCGAGGGCGCGACCGACAGCGGGTGGTACGCGTAGCGACCCGCATGCAGGATCTGCAGGCAGATGCGCCCGCCCTCGGCGTGCACCGCGCGCGTGACCTTGCGATGCGGCGCGACCTGCCACGGCATCGAGAGCCGGCTCGCGAACGGCGTCAGCCATCCCGCGATGTCGGGCGCGAATCCGCCGGTGACGATCAGCGCGACGCCGCCGCGCGCGCGTTCGGCGAAATACGCGGCGAGCTTGTCGAAGTCGCGCGCGCGATCCTCGAGGCCGGTGTGCATCGAACCCATCAGGATGCGGTTCGGCAGCGTCGCGAAGCCGAGGTCGAGCGGAGCGAACAGGTTCGGGTAGCGCACGGCGGGGCCCGGTTCAAACGAGCGTATGAAGATGCCCGGATTGCAGGGCTGCGACAAGCGCCCGCGGGCCCGTTCGGCGCGTTCTGGCAAAATAGGCGGTCATTCCCGTCGCCGACGCAGCGCGTCGGCGCGATCGCCGCCACCTTCGCGAGCCCACATGCAGACTTTGAACACGCGCTACCGCAAGCCCCTGGCGAACCTCGACCTCGACTGGTTCGACGCGCGCGAGGCGATCGACGCGCTGAGTCCAGGCGCATGGGCAGGGCTGCCCTACACCGCGCGCGTGCACGCCGAGAACATCGTGCGCCGCGCCGATCCTGCCCGCATCGCCGACTTCCTCGGCCAGCTGGTCGAGCGCCGCCGCGACCTCGACTTCCCGTGGTTCCCGGCACGCGTGGTCTGCCACGACATCCTCGGCCAGACCGCCCTGGTCGATCTTGCCGGCCTGCGCGACGCGATCGCGCAGCAGGGCGGTGATCCCGCCGCGGTGAATCCGGTGGTTCCGGTGCAACTGATCGTCGACCATTCGCTCAGCGTCGAATGCGGCGGCTACGATCCCGACGCGTTCGCGAAGAACCGCGCGATCGAGGACCGTCGCAACGAGGACCGCTTCCACTTCATCGACTGGACGAAGCGCGCGTTCCGCAACATCGACGTGATTCCGCCCGGCAACGGCATCATGCACCAGATCAACCTCGAGAAGATGTCGCCGGTGGTCTACGTGCAGGATGGAGTCGCCTTCCCGGATACCTGCGTCGGCACCGACAGCCACACCCCGCACGTCGACGCGCTCGGCGTCATCGCGATCGGCGTCGGCGGGCTCGAAGCCGAGAACGTGATGCTCGGCCGCGCCTCCTGGATGCGCCTGCCGGACATCGTCGCGGTCGAGCTCGCGGGCAAGCCTCAGGCGGGCATCACCGCCACCGACATCGTGCTCGCGTTGACCGAGTTCCTGCGCCAGCAGAAGGTCGTCGGCGCCTATCTCGAGTTCCGCGGCGAAGGCGCGGCCGCGCTGACGATCGGCGACCGCGCGACGATCTCGAACATGGCGCCCGAATACGGCGCGACCGCGGCGATGTTCTTCATCGACGACAACACGCTCGACTACCTGCGCCTGACCGGTCGCGACGAGCTTCAGGTCGCGCTGGTCGAGACCTATGCGAAATCCGCGGGACTTTGGGCCAGCGACCTCGCGCACGCGCAGTACGAGCGCACGCTGCACTTCGACCTGTCCGCGGTCGTGCGCAACATGGCCGGTCCGTCCAATCCGCACCGGCGCCTGCCGGTCAGCGAACTCGGCGCGCGCGGCATCGCCGACGCCTCCGCACTCGAATCGGGCAGGCACGATGAAGGCCGCGGTTTGATGCCGGACGGCGCGGTCATCATCGCCGCGATCACGAGCTGCACGAATACCTCCAATCCGCGCAACGTGATCGCGGCCGCGCTGCTCGCGCGCAACGCGAACGCGAAGGGCCTCGTGCGCAAGCCCTGGGTCAAGACCTCGCTCGCGCCGGGATCGAAAGCGGTCGAACTCTACCTCGAGGAAGCCGGACTGCTGCGCGACCTCGAACGGCTCGGTTTCGGCATCGTCGGTTTCGCCTGCACCACCTGCAACGGCATGAGCGGCGCACTCGATCCCGCGATCCAGCAGGAAATCATCGAGCGCGACCTTTACGCGACCGCGGTGCTCTCGGGCAACCGCAACTTCGACGGCCGCATCCATCCGTACGCGAAGCAGGCATTCCTCGCCTCGCCGCCGCTGGTGATCGCGTATGCGATCGCGGGCACCGTGCGTTTCGACATCGAGAAGGACGTGCTCGGCGTCGATGCCGGCGGCAACGACGTGAGGCTCAGGGACATCTGGCCTGGCGACGACGAGATCGACGCCGTGGTGAGGGCGGCGGTCAAGCCCGCGCATTTCCGCTCCGTCTACGAACCGATGTTCCGCATCGTGCCGGACCGCGGCGAACGCGCCGCGCCGCTGTACGACTGGCGGCCGCAAAGCACCTACATCCGCAGGCCGCCGTACTGGGAGGGCGCGCTCGCGGGTGAACGCACGCTGCGCGGCATGCGCGCGCTCGCGGTGCTTGGCGACAACATCACGACCGACCATCTGTCGCCGTCGAACGCGATCCTCGCGGACAGCGCCGCGGGCGAGTACCTCGCGAAGATGGGCTTGCCCGAAGAGGACTTCAATTCCTACGCGACGCACCGCGGCGACCACCTCACCGCCCAGCGCGCGACGTTCGCGAACCCGAAACTGCAGAACGAGATGGTGCGCAACGAGGACGGCAGCGTGCGGCAGGGTTCGCTCGCGCGCATCGAGCCGGAAGGGCAGGTCGTGCGCATGTGGGAAGCGATCGAAACCTACATGCAGCGCAAGCAGCCGCTCGTGATCATCGCGGGCGCGGACTACGGCCAGGGCAGCTCGCGCGACTGGGCCGCCAAGGGCGTGCGCCTCGCAGGCGTCGAGGCGATCGTCGCGGAAGGCTTCGAGCGCATCCACCGGACCAACCTCGTCGGCATGGGCGTGTTGCCGCTCGAGTTCAAGCCCGGCGAGAACCGCCACACGTTCGGCATCGACGGCACCGAAACCTTCGACGTTGTCGGCGAGCGCAAGCCGGGTGCGACGCTGACGCTCGTGATCCATCGCAAGGACGGCGGACGCGTCGAGGTGCCCGTCACCTGCCGCCTGGATTCCGACGAAGACCTCGAGGTGTACGAAGCGGGCGGCGTGCTGCAGCGCTTCGCGCAGGATTTCCTGGCTGCACGCCACGTCGCCTGACGGGCCCCCGGGCAGAGGCGAGAACCGCCGGCCCTGGTCGATGCGAACACCGGAACCGATGGAACGAGCATGAAACACGCGCCCCAACTCCGCATTCCCGCCACCTACATGCGCGGCGGTACCTCCAAGGGCGTGTTCTTCCGCCTCGACGACCTGCCCGAAGCCGCGCGCGTGCCGGGGCCTGCGCGCGATGCGCTGCTGCTGCGCGTGATCGGCTCGCCCGATCCCTACGGCAAGCAGACCGACGGCATGGGCGGGGCGACCTCGAGCACGAGCAAGGTCGTGATCATCGGAAAGGCGAGCCTCCCCGGCCATGACGTCGATTACCTCTACGGCCAGGTGCCGATCGAGGGCGACTTCATCGACTGGAGCGGCAATTGCGGCAATCTCTCTTCGGCCGTCGGTCCGTTCGCGATCTCGCGCGGGCTGATCGATTCATCGCGCGTGCCGCGCGACGGCCACTGCACGGTGCGCATCTGGCAGGCCAATATCGGCAAGACGATCCTCGCGCACGTGCCCGTCAGCGGGGGTGAGGTGCAGGAAACCGGTGACTTCGAACTCGACGGCGTGACATTCCCCGCCGCCGAGATCGCGCTCGAGTTCCTCGATCCCGCCGACGAGGGCGAGGACGGCGGCGCGATGTTCCCGAGCGGCCAGCTCGTCGACGAACTCGATCTGCCGGGCATCGGCCGCTTCCAGGCGACGCTGATCAACGCAGGCGTGCCGATGGTATTCGTCGACGCCGCCGCGCTCGGCTTCGATGGCACCGAACTGCAGCCCGCGATCAACGAGGATGCGACGACGCTCGCGAAGCTCGAAGCGCTGCGCGTCGCGGGCGCGGTGCGCATGGGGCTGGTGCCCGACGCGGCCGCGGCTGCCAGGCGCCCGCTCACGCCGAAGATCGCGTTCGTCGCGCCGCCGAAGGACTATCTCGCGTCGAGCGGCAAGCCGGTGCGCGCGGACGACATCGACCTGCTCGCACGCGCGGTCTCGATGGGCAAGCTGCACCACGCGATGATGGGCACGGCATCGGTCGCGATCGCGACCGCAGCCGCGGTGCCGGGCACGCTCGTGAACCTCGCTGCCGGGGGCGGCACGCGCGAGGCGGTCCGCTTCGGCCATCCATCGGGCACGCTGCGCGTAGGCGCGGAAGTCACCCGGCGCGGCGAGCAGTGGGTCGCGACGCGCGCGCTGATGTCGCGCTCGGCGCGCGTGCTCATGGAGGGCGCCGTTCGAGTGCCTGCGGAAGTGATCGCGCAAGGCGGCTGAGGCATCCGGGCTCGCATCGTGCGCGGCTTCGGACCAGACTGGGTCGGCGGCCGCGCCCGGACGGCCGAAGGCAGCAGCCATGATCGAGCAAGCCACGCGCTCGGCCGAGCGACCCGCGCCCGACGCGTCGATGGTCGACATCGCGGACTACGTCGTCGACTACCGCGTCGATTCCGCCGAGGCCTGGGACACCGCGCGCTGGGTGCTGCTCGACTCGCTCGCCTGCGCGATGCTCGCGCTGGAGTTCCCCGAATGCGTGAAGCACCTCGGGCCGCTGGTGCCGGGCGCGACGTTGCCAGGCGGAGCCCGCGTGCCGGGTACCGCGCACGAACTCGACCCGGCGCAGGGCGCCTACAACATCGGCGTGCTCGTGCGCTGGCTCGATTTCAACGATACCTGGCTCGCGGCCGAGTGGGGCCATCCTTCCGACAACCTCGGCACCATCCTCGCGCTCGCCGACTGGCTCTCGCGCAAGGCCGAACGTGAAGGCGGCGCCGGGCTGTGCGTGCGCGACGTGCTCGGGCTGTCGATCAAGGCGCATGAGATCCAGGGTTGCTACGCGCTGCAGAACGCGTTCAACCGGGTCGGACTCGACCACGTGATCCTCGTGCGTCTCGCCTCGACCGCGATCGCGACGCACATGCTCGGCGGCGGCAAGCGCGAGATCGTGAACGCCGTCAGCCACAGCTGGATCGACAACGGCTCGCTGCGCACCTACCGCCATGCGCCGAACACGGGTTCGCGCAAGAGCTGGGCCGCGGGTGACGCCTGCCGGCGCGCGGTGATCCATGCGTTGAACGCGGTCAAGGGCTGCGACGGCCATCCATCGGCGCTGAGCGCGCGCACGTGGGGTTTCCAGGACGTCGCATTCGGCGGACAACCGTTCCGCTTCGAACGCCCGTTCGGCAGCTACGTGATGGAGAACGTGCTGTTCAAGGTCAGCCACCCGGCCGAGTTCCACGCGCAGACCGCGGTCGAATGCGCGTTGCAATTGCATCCGCTGGTCGCGGGACGCCTCGACGAGGTCGAGCGCATCGTGATCGAGACGCAGGAGGCTGGCCGGCGCATCATCGACAAGACCGGCCCGCTCGCAAACCCGGCCGACCGCGACCATTGCCTGCAGTACATGGTCGCGGTGCCGTTGATCTTCGGGCGCCTCGAGGCCGTGGACTATTCCGACGCCGCCGCGGCAGACCCGCGCATCGACGCCATGCGCAAGCGTATGGAAGTGCGCGAGGAGCCGCGTTTCACGCGCGACTACCTCGATCCCGGCAAGCGCGCGATCGGCAATGCGGTCCAAGTGTTCTTCCGCGACGGGAGCGCGACGCCGCGGGTCGAGATCGACTTTCCGATCGGCCATCGCCGGCGCCGAGCCGAGGCCGTCCCGCTGCTGCGCGCCAAGATCCGCGCCGCGGCCACGTCCCGGCTCCCGGCGCCGCAGGCGTCCCTGCTCGAATCGGCCTGTGCGGACCCCGCGAGCCTCGACGCGCTGCCGATCCAGCGTTTTCTCGACTGGTTCGCAGAATGAACTGACCCTATCCTTAACGGCATCTTCACACCATGTTGGCCGCGGGAACGGGCCCGGCTACACTGCGGCCTGACTTGGCTGAAGTGTTAAATACACGTTTCCTGGGCGCGAATTTGGCGTAGACTAGGAGCGGAGTATTACGAAGTGTGAGCGTCCAGCGGATCGGGCGGGCGCATTGCCATTACCAAAACGAGAGAGGAGTCCTCCAGAATGAAACGTAATGCCCTTAGTGCGCTCATCGCCCTGGCGCTCGTCGGCGGCACCGCGGTTGCCAACGCCCAGAGCTGGTACATCGCGCCCCGCATCGGCGCCAACATTTCCGACAGCAGCCGCGAAACCGACGTCTCCGCGTGGGGCGGCTTCGGCGTCGGCGTGTGGGTCAACCCGAACCTCGCGGTCGACTTCGAGTATTCGATCAACAACGCCGAGTTCGACGGCGGTTCGTGGCGCGACGGCCACGAGTGGGAGAGCGTGGGCCTCGGTGTCAGCGCGCGCTGGTTCTTCGGTGACGAAGGTTCGCAGTGGCGTCCGTACATCATGGGCGGCGTCGGTGCGCTGCGCCACGCCGCGTACTCGGGCTACCTGCTCGCGGCCGAAGGCTACAACGAGAACGGCTGGGATCCGATGGCCACCCTCGGCGCGGGCGTCCAGTACAACATGTCCGAGCGCGTCGCGCTGCGCGGTGAAATCGCCGCCCGCTACGACCACGACAACAACACGCGTGGCAACCTGTCCGACGCGCTGGGCTACAACATCTCGCACGAGAACGGCTACACCGACGCGATCGTCAGCGTGGGCCTGGTCTACAACTTCGGTGCCGCCCCGGCTGCTCCGGCCGCCGAGGCACCGGCCGCACCGCCGGCTGCTCCGGACTGCCGTACGCTCGACGACGACAACGACGGCGTCAACAACTGCGACGACCGCTGCGCCGACACGCCGGCCGGCACCGTCGTGGGCCCGGATGGCTGCCCGCAGAAGGTCGTCATCGACCTGCGTGGCGTGAACTTCAAGTTCGACCGTCCGAAGACCGGTGAGTCGAACATCGAGCCGACCCTGCAGGTTCCGACGGCCGACTCGATCGCGATCCTCGACCAGGCGATCGATGCGCTGAACCGTTACCCGGAGATCAAGGTCGAGCTGAACGGCCACACCGACTCCATCGGTACGGACGCGTACAACCAGGGCCTGTCCGAGCGTCGTGCGCAGATCGTGGCCGACTACCTGACGTCGCACGGCGTCGATGCGAGCCGCATCACCGCGGTCCAGGGCTTCGGCGAGAGCCAGCCGATCGACACGAACGACACGAAGGAAGGCCGTGCGCGCAACCGTCGCACCGAGCTGAACGTCCAGTAAGACCGGACGACACGCAAGACGAAAAAGCCCGGCGCGAGCCGGGCTTTTTCTTTGCACGGTCGTTGAACGCGCGCAGCGCGGGCCAGACCTTCGGTCGTTCCAGCAGTGCAGGCCTGCAAGGCAGGCTGGACGCGCTCGGCGCGGCCGGCGCACTTGATTCTGCGCGGAATCGCGCGAGGGGCGCTGGCCGGCCTTTGGCCGGCCAGCCTACCGGGCCCTCAACGCGCGAGCACCGGCGTCACTTCGGGCGCCATCGCCTTCACCATCGCGTTCGCGACGGAGACATTGCCGGCGACGAGGTTGCCGGTGTCCGGAAGACCGTCACGACCCATGAAGTCCCCGTAGCGTCCACCCGCTTCGCGCACGAGCAGGCAGCCCGCCGCCATGTCCCACGGGTACAGTCCGATTTCGAAGTAGCCGTCGAGGCGACCGGCGGCGGTGTAGGCGAGGTCGAGCGCGGCCGAGCCGGTGCGACGGATGTCCTCGGCTTCCGCGAGCAGCGCGCGCGTCATGCCGAGCTGCGCCTCGAGATGTCGGCGCTGGCGGTACGGGAATCCGGTCGCGAGCAGGGCGCCGCCGAGGCCTTCGCGGCGGCTCACGCGCATGCGGCGATCGTTGAGGTAGGCACCGTCGCCCTTGCTCGTCGTGAACAGCTCGTCGCGCAGCGGATCGTAGACGACGCCGACGACCGGTTCGTTGTTCTCGAGCTGCGCGATCGACACGCAGAAGTGCGGGAAGCCGCGCAGGTAATTGTGGGTACCATCGAGTGGATCGATCACCCATACCGTACGCGACTTGCCGATCATGCCCGACTCTTCGCCGAGGATCGCATCGCGCGGATAGGCGCGACGCAGTTCGCGTATGATTTCCGCCTCGGCGAGCTTGTCCACCTCCGACACATAGTCGTGGCGTTGCTTCTCGACGACCTCGAGGCTGTCCAGGCGGTTCATGTAGCGCAGGATGATCTGGCCGGCGGCGCGCGCGGCGCGCACCGCCACGTTGACGGCGGGTCTGGGCATGGCTGGTCGCCTGGACGGGGTTTGAAAGAACGACGCGGCTGGCCGCGCCCTGGCGCGCGAGGGTAGCAGATCGCCGCGTACCGACCAAACCATGCACGACACGAGCAAAGCCCGGGCGAACCCATGAACGAACCTGACGCCGTCGTGCCGGCCCGCATCCGCTTCGTGCTCGTGCGCACGTCGCATCCGGGCAACATCGGCTCTTCCGCACGCGCGATCCGCACGATGGGCTTCCGCCGCCTGCACCTCGTCGCGCCGGAAGCGTTCCCCCACGCGGAAGCCAGCGCACTCGCGGCCGGCGCCGGGGACGTGCTCGACGCGACAGTGGTCGACGCAGCGCTGCCCGACGCGATCGCCGACTGCGGCCTCGTGCTCGGCGCGACCGCGCGACCGCGCGGCATTGCGCTGGAGGAACTCGATCCGCGTCGCGCCGCCCGGCGCGTGCTCGAATCCGCGCGCGCGGGGCGCGAAGTCGCCCTCGTGTTCGGCAACGAGCGCTCCGGCCTCGAGAACGAGGAAGTCAAATACTGTCACGCGGCCGTCACGATCCCTTCGGATCCGGGCTATTCGTCCTTGAACCTCGCGCAGGCGGTGCAGGTGGTTGCGTGGGAACTGCGCATGGCGATGCTCGACGGCGTCGCCGAAGGCCCGGCAACGCCCGAAGGGAAGCCCGCCGATGGCGCGCAGATGGAACAGTACTTCGCCCATCTCGCGCGCGCGCTGGACGCGATCGAGTTCCACAAGGGTCGCTCGCCCGAGCGCATCATGCAGCGCCTGCGCCGGCTCTACCTGCGCGCGGCGCCGGACCAGCGAGAACTGCGCGTGTTGCACGGCATCCTCGCCGATACCTGCCGGATCGCCGCGATCGCCGCGCAAAACGGATCCATTGCAGCGCCGACGACGACCGGCGGCAGCGCGGCGGACTAGCCCGCGCGACGCGCGATCGCGAAGCCGCAGGCGCCAGATCCCACGGATGCGCCCCGGCTCGTTGTAACATGCGCGTCATTTTCCGCGCCCGCGACCCGGCCGCACAGGACTCCGCCATGTTCTCGCTGCAGACGATCTTCGGCAAAGGTGACAAGTTCTACGGCCTGCTCGAGGCGAGCGCGGATGCGGCGCACAAGGCGTCGGCCGCGCTCGTGCACATGCTCGACGAGCGCCAGGCCGCGCCCGCGCTGCACGAGTTCATGCTCGCGCGCAAGCTCGAGAAGGAACTCACCGCGCAAATCAGCCAGGAACTCGTCAACACCTTCGTGACCGCGCTCGACCGCGAGGACATCGAGGCGCTCGCCGCGGCGCTGAACAAGATCACCAAGTCGATCTCCAAGTTCGCCGAACGATACTCGCTCGCGGCCGGGAGCCTCGCGGACGTCGATTTCGCGACGCGCGCCGCGATGCTCGAGAAGGCGACCGGCGTGATCGCGCAGATGGTCGGGCAGTTGCGCAAGGGCATGAACCTCGAGGCGATGAAGGCGCTCAACGATCGCCTGCAGGCGATCGAGAGCGAAGCCGACCGGCTCATGATCGAGCTGTATCGCGATCTGTACAGCGGCCGCCACGAAGCGATCCGCATCCTGTTGTTGAAGGACCTGTTCGAACTGCTGGAGAAGGCGATCGACCGCTGCCGCGACGCCGGCAACGTGGTCTACCACATCGTCCTCAAGAACTCCTGACGCGACCCGGGCGCAACAAGGAACGTCGATGGAATTGACCCTGGTTCTCGTGGTCGTGCTGGTCGCACTGACGTTCGAATACATCAACGGCTTCCACGACACCGCCAACTCGATCGCGACCGTGGTCGCGACCAAGGTGCTGAGCCCGGGGCAGGCGGTCATGCTCGCGGCCGGCATGAACCTCGTCGGCGCGCTGCTCGGCACCGCGGTCGCCAAGACGATCGCCTCCGGCCTCATCGATGCGGACGTGGTCGCGGTGACGCCGATCATCCTGATCTGTGCGTTGCTCGGCGCGGTGATCTGGAACCTCATCACCTGGTGGTGGGGCTTGCCCTCGAGCTCTTCGCACGCACTCGTCGGCGGCCTGTGCGGCGCCGCGCTCGCGGCCGCGAGCGGCGACTGGTCCGCGATCATCTGGTCCGCGGGCGGCAACCACTGGTGGGGCGAGGCGGGCGTGTTGCCCAAGGTCGTCTTGCCGATGATCGGCTCGCCGATCGCCGGTTTCGTGTTCGGCCTGCTGCTGATGGGCCTGCTGTTCTCGCTGATGATCTTCCTCGGCTCGCGCACCGGCGTGCTGCAGCGGTTCGGCCGCACGCGTTTCGCGAACCAGTTCTTCGGCAAGGCGCAGCTGGTCTCGGCCAGCGCGATGGCGCTCTCGCACGGCATGAACGATGCGCAGAAGACGATGGGCATCATCGCGCTGGCGCTCGCGACCGCGACCGCCGCGGGGACCCTCGATCAGGTGCCGGGATGGATGCACTTCCTGCGCATCGACGCCGACGCGGGCAGCAAGTTCGAGATCGCGCTGTGGATCAAGGTGCTGTGTGCGCTCGTGATGGCGGCCGGTACCGCGGCCGGCGGCTGGCGCATCATCAAGACGCTCGGCCACAAGATGGTCAAGCTGCATCCGATCAACGGTTTCGCGGCCGAGACGGCCGCCGCGAGCGTGATCCTGACCGCCTCGCACTTCGGCATCCCGGTGTCGACGACGCACAACATCTCGTCGGCGATCCTCGGCGTCGGCGTCGCCAAGCGCGTCAACGCGATCCGCTGGACCATCGTCGAGCGCATGGTGTGGGCATGGATCCTGACGCTGCCGGTGTCGGGCGGCATCGCCTGGCTGCTGGTCGAGCTCGCGCGCGGCCTCGGCTGGATCGCCTGATCCGCCTGGTCAGAACGTGTCGCCGCCGCTCGATATCGCCTGTTCGAGGCGGTCGCCGAGCATCCCGAGCTCGGCGATCAGGCGATCGAGTTCGCTGTCGGAGAGGGACGCGTAGGGACGGTTCTCGCACAGGTGCAGGTACGGCGAACCCTCGAGATCGCTGAGCGCGAGGTAGCCGGTGCGCTGTTCCCAATTGAAACGCAGGCAGCGTGCACCATCGACGCCGGTGAACGGGCCGATCGGGGTCGACACGCGCAGGTACTTCGCCCCTTCCTCGTCTTCCATCTCTGCGAGGTAGACGCCCTGGTGGCGTCCGTCCTCGAGCGCGATGTCGAAGCTGATCAGGTAGGGGTCGTTGGTGCGCAACGCGTGGCGGCCGCCGACATGGGAACGGATCTGTTCGAAGCTTTGCACGGGCCGTCCTCGGTCTGGCGGTTGCGTATGCTAGCGTGCGCAGCCGGTGAAGTCAGTCCGCCCGTCAGCGCCCGAACACGATGCGATCCGCCGCGTGATCGCCGCGATCCCGCGCGGCAGGGTCAGCAGCTATGGCGAAGTCGCCGATCGCGCCGGCCTTCCGCGGCGCGCGCGCCTCGTCGCGCGGGTGCTGCGCGAGGCACCCGACGACCTGCAGCTGCCTTGGCACCGCGTGCTGCGCGCCGACGGCTGCATCGCGTTCCCGCCCGGCAGTCGCGGCTTTCGCGAGCAGGCGCGGCGCCTCGGCGCCGAGGGCGTGCCAGTGCGCAATGGCCGCGTCGAGCTCGCACGCCACGGATGGGAATGCGACCTCGACTGCGCGCTCTGGGGACCGGAGGCGATGGAGGCATCGGTGCCGATTCGCGCGAAACCGCGCAGCGCAACGCACCGCGTCCGATCGCCCTCGTGAGGTGCAACTGCGGCGCGCGTCATGTTCGCGCTGCCCGGCGCTGACTACACTCGGCCGCATCTGCGCGCATTCCGGAAGGGCGGTCGCGATGGGCAAGTCCAGGTTCCCGCTGCGCGGGTGGTGGTCCGTCGCTGCATCGGGCGTGTTCGCGCTGATGGTGCCGATGCACGCCGGTGCGCAAGGCGCCAGCCACTGGCCCGATGCCGCGTTCCACGACGGCTTCGAGGGCCTCGCCGCCGGGGCCGCGACCGATGCCGAGGCGGCGCGCTTCCTCGCGCAGGCCACGTTCGGACCGACCGCGGCCGACATCGTGCACCTGCGCGTGGTCGGCTACGAGGGCTGGCTCGAGGAACAGTTCGCGCGCCCGATTTCGCTGCAGGTGCCTTACATGGACTGGGTGCGCGCGGCCTCGCCGGATTCGGTCACGGATGGCGTGCGCTTCGAGGCCTGGAGCGTCCACGCGGCCGGCACGCCCGACCCGAGCCGCCCGGGCTATCCGGCCAACGCCTACGACGACCAGTTGCGACAGCGCGTCGCGTTCGCGCTGAGCGAGATCTTCGTCGTCTCGAACAAGAATGGCACGCTCGCGTACCAGCCGTGGGCGCTCGCGAGCTACTACGACATGCTCGCGCGCAATGCGTTCGCGAATTACCGGACCCTGCTCGAGGACGTGACGCTGCACCCCGCGATGGGTGTGTATCTCAGCATGATCGGCAACCAGAAGGCCGATCCACTGCGCAACATCCGCCCGGACGAGAACTACGCGCGCGAGGCGATGCAGCTGTTCTCCGTCGGACTCGTGCAACTCGGCCCCGACGGCACGCCGACGCTGGTCGGCGGCCAGCAGGTGCCGACCTACGACCAGGCCACGGTGCGCGGCTTCGCTGCGGTCTACACCGGCTGGATCTGGAACAACACCGGCTGCGGACCATCCACGTACCCCTGCTGCACCGCGGAGACCTACGAGTCGTGCGGGCCTTGGGCGAATGCCGACGACCGCCCGATCTGGCAGTTGCCGATGCAGCCGGTGGAGGCCTTCCACGACGCGACTTCGGACAAGCAGCTGCTCGTCTACCCGGGCGTCGCGCTGGCGGGCGGCGTGCTCGTGCACGGCGGCGACGCACGGGCCGAGATGGCCGCGGCGCTCGACAACCTGTTCCATCATCCGAACGTCGGCCCGTTCATCGCGAAGCGCCTGATCCAGCGCCTCGTCACGAGCAATCCCTCGCCGGCCTACGTGCGACGCGTCGCCGACGTCTTCGCCGACGACGGCAGTCCCGCGCACGTGCGTGGCGACCTGCGCGCGGTCGTGCGCGCGATCCTGCTCGATCCCGAAGCGCGCTACGGCCACTGGCAGCGGCCCGACCGTTTCGGCAAGTTGCGCGAGCCGCTGCTCAAGGCGACCCACCTGTGGCGTGCGCTCGAGAGTCGTTCGGAGTCTGGTCGGATCTGGAACCTGTCCGATCGCTATCCGGGCATCGAGGACTGGTACGGTCAGGCGCCGCTGCGCGCGCCGAGCGTGTTCAACTTCTTCCAGCCCGCGTACCGCCCGCCGGGCGAGGTCGCCGGCGCCGGCCTCGTCGCGCCGGAGTTCCAGATCCTCACCGACGACGCGATCGTCGCGACGCCGAACGACCTGTTCCACCAGATCTTCTGCTACAACCCGATGAACCTGCAGTGCTGGATGCGCGATCCCGACCACGCGCTGCTGCTGCAGATCGAAGCCGACGCCGCGCTCGCCGCCATCGATCCGGCCGCGCTGGTCGACGAGTACGACCTCCTGTTCCTGTCCGGGCAGATGTCGCCGTTCATGCGCGAGGTCTTGTCGCAGCGGCTCGCGGAGATGACGCCCGGCGACTACGGCCCGAACCTCGGGCGCGAGCGCGTGCAGCACCTGTTGTACCTGATCATCAGCTCGCCCGAATACTCGATCCAGAAGTGAGGCACGCCATGCACGTCGATCGGCGCCGGTTCCTGCGCAAGTCCATCGCCGCGGCCCTCGGCGGCGTCGCGTTGCATTCGGCATTCGGCAACCTCAGGCTGATTTCCGCGGCGGCCGCGCAGCGCCCGTACGTGTTCGGCGACTACAAGGCGCTCGTCTGCGTGTTCCTGTTCGGTGGCAACGACAGTTTCAACACCGTGGTCCCGGTGGGCGGCCAGCCACGCAACGACTACCTCGCTTCGCGTGGCGGTCTTGCGATCCCGGGCGCTGCATTGCACGCATTGAACCCCGTCGCGGGCGGCGGTCCCGCGGGTTACGGCCTGCATCCGGCGATGCCGGAAATGGCGCAGCTGTTCAATGCGGGCAAGGCGGCGATCGTCGCCAACGTCGGTGGCCTGCTGTACCCGATCACGCAAGCCGAATACCAGGCGCAGTCAGTGCCGGTCCCGCCGCAGCTGTTCTCGCATTCGGACCAGTCGGTGCAGTGGCAGACGTCGCGTCCGGACGACGCGAGCGCGAACGGCTGGGGCGGGCGCGTCGCCGACCTGCTGCACGAGGCGAACAGCGGTGACGTGCCGATGAGCATTTCGCTCGGCGGCAACAACCCGTTCCAGCGTGGCGCGATCGTCAATCCGTACGGCATCGGTACCGAAGGCGTCGAGCGGCTCAACTATTCCGACGGGGGCCCCGAATCCTGGTACCTCGAAGGCGACAACAGCGCGGGCGAGGCGGCATTCGATGCGCTGATCGAACCCGGTACCCAGGCGCACCTGCTCGAGCGCGCATTCGCGGGTGCGACGCGACGCTCGATCGACAATTACCGCCTGATCGCCGCGGCGCTCGGCACGCCGCCGGCGTGGGACACGCCGTTTCCCGATCCGGAAGTGAACCGGCTGTCGGCGCAGTTGCAGATGGTGGCGCGCCTGATCGCGGTGCGCGGCGCGCTCGGCATGAGCCGGCAGGTGTTCTATGTCTCGGTCGGTGGCTACGACACGCACGCCGCGCAGCTCGACGAACACGACTACCTGCTCGGCCAGCTTTCGCAGGCGCTGCATGCGTTCCACGCGGCGACCGTCCAGCTCGGCGTCGAATCCGGCGTGACGACGTTCACCGCATCGGATTTCGGTCGCTCGCTCGCGGTCAACAGCGCCGGCACCGACCACGGCTGGGGCGGCCACCACTTCGTGCTTGGCGGCGGCGTGCGCGGGCAACGCTTCTACGGCGCGCTGCCTTCGCTCGCGCCGAATGGCAATCCCGACGACACCGGTTACGGCCAGGTCATCCCGACGATCGCGGTCGACCAGTATTCGGCGACGCTTGCACGCTGGTTCGGCGTCGACGCAGGGGGCATCTCCGACATCTTCCCGAACCTCGGGCGCTTCGGCGCCCATGGTGGAGGCGACCTCGGCTTCCTGCTTTGAGCAGGCAGGCGCGCCCGTATTGAATCGCGCGCGCCGAGGCCGCATCCTCGGCAGGTCGCCCGACATGGTGTTTCCGGGCCGGACTCGCCGCAGGAACCCATGCATTTCGACCTTCCCCCCGTCACGCGCGCACTGCTGATCGCGAACATCGCGGTGTACCTGCTGCAGATGCTCGCGGGCGAAACGCTGATCGTGCATTTCGCGTTGTGGCCGCTCGGCACCTCGATGTACGAAAACGTGGCCGGCTTCCAGCCTTGGCAGGTGGTGACCTACGGATTCCTGCACGGCGGGTTCGCGCACCTCGCGTTCAACATGTTCGCGCTCTGGATGTTCGGTGGGGCGATCGAGAACCTGTTCGGCGCGCGGCCGTTCGCGTTGTACTACTTCGTCTGCGTGATCGGTGCGGCGATTGCGCAGCTCGCGGTCGTGCACTTCTTCACGGGCGGCTATTACCCGACGCTCGGCGCGTCCGGTGGCGTGTTCGGCCTGTTGCTCGCCTACGGCATGATGTATCCGCATTCGCGCATCATGTTGCTCTTCCCGCCGATCCCGATGCCGGCCTGGTTGTTCGTGACCGGTTACGGCGTGATCGAATTGATCCTTGGCATCACGGGCACCCAGGCCGGCGTCGCGCATTTCGCGCATCTCGGCGGCATGGCCGGCGGTTTCGTGCTGATCCAGTACTGGCGCGGCAAGTTGCCCTGGAAGCCGCGGCGGGTGTTGATGCGGTGAGGCAAGCGGGCGAGGGACCCGGGGCGAGGGGCGAGGCCAGGCAAACGCCATCGTCCGAGTGAACGCGTTCTTCAGTTCTCTCGAAGCATGCGGCAAGCTCGCGATTCACCATCGGGTGTCCATGACGACACGTCTTGTCACCGCGTTCGATCTCGTCCCGGCGACTCGCAATCACGCTCGCCCCTCGTCCCAGCCCTTAGCACCTTGCCCTGCCATGACGCTCACCGACTGGCTCGACTACCAGCAGCGCGCGCATCCCCATGCGATCGAACTGGGGCTCGATCGCGTGCGCGAGGTGTGGACGCGGCTCGGCGCGCCTGCGCCTGCACCGGTCGTGATCACGATCGCAGGCACCAATGGCAAGGGATCGACCGTGGCGTTCCTCGAGGCGATGCTCGCGGCTGCCGGTCATCGGGTCGCCGCCTACACCTCGCCGCACCTCTTGCGCTACAACGAGCGCGTGCGCATCGCGGGCGAGGACGCGAGCGACGCGGCGCTCGTGCACGCGTTCGAGCGCATCGACCGCGCGCGCGGCACGATCTCGCTGACGTATTTCGAGTGGGGCACGCTCGCGGCGCTGCTGCTGTTCGCGCAGTCCGCGCTCGATGTAGCGGTGCTCGAGGTCGGGCTCGGCGGTCGCCTCGATGCGGTCAACCTCATCGATGCCGACGTCGCGATCGTGACCACGATCGACCTCGACCACCAGGACTGGCTCGGCCCCGATCGCGACACGATCGCGCGCGAGAAGGCAGGCATCTTCCGCCATCGACGCGCGGCCATCATCGGCGATCCCGCGGCGCCCGCGGTCCTGCTGGATCAGGCTGGGGCGATCGGCGCGGTCGCGCGGCTGGCGCAGCGCGACTATGCATTCGCGCGCCGCGATCGCGGCTGGCACTGGCGCGGCTGGTGCGAGGGCGATGCGTCGCCGCCGGTGCTCGATCTGCCGCTACCCGCACTGCCGGCCGGGTGCCAGGTCGACAACGCGGCCGCTGCGATCGCGGCACTGCATGCGCTGCGTGACCGACTCGGATGGGATGCCCGCGCGATCGCGCGCGGGGTCGTCGGCGCGCGCGTGCCGGCACGGCTGCAGCGCTTCGAGGGCGCCCCGGAGATCGTTGTCGACGTCGCGCACAACCCGCAGGCGGCGCGCACGCTCGCACGCTGGCTCGGCGACACGTCGACGCCCGGACGCACGCTCGCGGTGTTCGGCGCATTGTCGGACAAGGATGTCGCGGGCGTCGTGGCCGGGATCGCGCCGCACGTTGACGGCTGGCTGCTCGCGGGACTCGAGCACGACTCCGCGCGCGGATTGTCCGCCGATGCACTCGCGCGCCGGCTCGAGGGCGTGCTGCCGGCGGCGACCGCTATTTCGCTGCATGTGGACGTCGATGCGGCGCTGGCTGCGGCGTGCGCCGATGCGCGGCCTGGCGACCGCGTGCTCGCGTTCGGCTCGTTCCTGGTCGCGGCGCCTGCGCTCGGGTTCGCGATGCGTCGTTCCCGCAGCGCGCCGTTGGCGCCGATACAGGCTGGCACGCGCGTATAATCGACGCGTTCCCCGACATGGGCTCGCCATGGATCCATCGCTGAAGCAGCGCCTGCTCGGTGCCGCCGTCCTGATCGCGCTGGCCGTGATC
>JAEYZH010000073.1 GCA_023430685.1 Pseudomonadota bacterium
CGCGATGGAGTGCCTTGGTGAGGTGGCGCGCTCGGCGGGATTCGAACCCACGACCCCAGCCTTCGGAGGGGTGAGCCGGGCTTTCGAGCGATGCCGTCGGGCATCGCAAGCCGGCGAACGCCCGCACACGGATGTGCGGGCCGGGCGTTGCGCCATGGACGGCTGCTCGCGATGGAGTGCCTTGGTGAGGTGGCGCGCTCGGCGGGATTCGAACCCACGACCCCAGCCTTCGGAGGGGTGAGCCGGGCTTTCGAGCGATGCCGTCGGGCATCGCGAGCCGGCGAACGCCCGCACACGGATGTGCGGGCCGGGCGTTGCGCCATGGACGGCTGCTCGCGATGGAGTGCCTTGATGAGGTGGCGCGCTCGGCGGGATTCGAACCCACGACCCCAGCCTTCGGAGGGCTGTACTCTATCCAGCTGAGCTACGAGCGCGTGATGCCGATTCTCTCACGAACCGGATCGCGCGCCCAAGTTGAACGCGTCCTGCTCAGCTTTCGCTCACCCGCGCCAACCGGCTATGCCGGATCCCGTACGCAAAATAGACCAAGAGCCCGATCGCGACCCAGGCCAGGAACACGAACCAGGTCAGCGCCGCGAGCTCGGTCAACAGCCAGATCGAGAACAGGATGCCGACGACCGGGATCACCGGTACCCACGGCGTGCGGAACGCGCGCGGCAGGTCGGGCTTGCGCCGGCGAAGCAGCAGCACCGCCGAGCAGATCACGACGAAAGCCGAGAGCACGCCGATGTTGACGAGCTTGGCAACTTCGTCGAGCGGGAACAGGCCGGCGACCAGCGCGGTGAACACGCCGAGCGCGAGCGTGGTCCGGTGCGGCGTGCCGTAGGTCGGATGCACTTTCGCGAACCAGCCCGGCAACAGCCCGTCGCGCGCGAGCGCGAACCAGATGCGCGAGGCCGCGAGCATGAACGCGAAGATCACGCTGAGGATGCTCGCGATCGCGGTTGCCGAGATCGCCGCGCCGATCCACTTCATGCCACGCGCCTGGAACGCTTCGGACACCGGCGCATCATTGCCGAGCTGGGTATAGGGCACCATGCCGGTCAGCACCAGCGTCATCGCGATGTAGAGCACCATCGAGATGCCGAGCGAAAGCAGGATCGCGCGCGGCAGGTCGCGCTGCGGGTTCTTCGCCTCCTCTGCGGCCGTGGTCAGCGTGTCGTAGCCGAACACCGCGAAGAACACGACCGCGGCCGCGGTCACCACGCCCTGCAAACCGTAGTGGCCGACGCCGTCGGCATCGACGATGCGCTCGGGCACGAACGGCGTCCAGTTGGCGGGATCCACGTGCGCGATGCCGACCGCGATCACGACGAGCACCGCGAGCACCTTGAACGCGACCACGACCGTGTTCGCGCGCGCGCCCCATTCGGTGCGCATCGTCAACAACACCGCGACCGCCATCGCGACCAGCGCCGCGACGAGGTTGAACATGCGACCGTCGCCGGAATGCGGTGCGCCGCGCAAGGCTTCGGGCAGCTGCAGCCCGAATGCGTCGAGCAGGTTCAGAACGTAGCCGGACCAGCCGCTCGCGACGGCCGCGACGATCAGCGCGTACTCGAGCAGCAGGTCCCAGCCGATCAGCCACGCCACCAGTTCGCCGAGCGTCGCGTAGCTGTAGGTGTAGGCGCTGCCGGTGACCGGGATCAACCCCGCGAATTCCGCGTAACACAATGCAGCCGCCGCGCTCGCGATGCCCGCGATGATGAACGACAGCGCGACCGCGGGTCCCGCATTGGCAGCAGCCTGCTGGCCTGCGAGCACGAAGATGCCGACGCCGATGATGCCCCCGAGGCCGATCGCGGTGAGTTGCCAGACCCCGAGCACGCGCCGGAAATCGCGGCGCGTGCCGAGCTCGGACTGCAGCTGTTCGACCGACTTGTGGCGCGTCAGTTGCGCGGTCAGGCTCATTCGACGCTCTCCCCGGGAAAGCGCGGATCATAGCCGCTGCCGCGGCGATCGCTCAGCGGCGGTGCAGCACGCGGTTTCGGGCCGGACACTGCTCAGCGCGACTTGCTCGCTCGACGTGCACCGAGTTCGGCGGGCGGTGCGAACGAGTCCGTACGCGCGCAATCCCAGAAGCGCTCGAACACGACATGGCCCGCGGGCACGCCGCGCAGCAGTTCGCCGGGCTCGAGGAACGGATACAGCGATGCGAGCGAGCGCACCTGGTTCGCCGACACGCGCCGGATCACGTGCTCGGGCCCGAGTTCGCACGGGTGGGCGAGTCCGGTGGCCTGGATCAGTTCCTTCAGCGCGTGCAGCGTGTTGCGATGGAACGCGGCGACGCGCGCGGCCTTGTCGGGCACGTCGAGTTTCCTCCAGCGACCCGGATCCTGCGTCGCGATGCCGGTCGGGCAGCGGTCGGTATGGCAGCTCTGCGACTGGATGCAGCCGAGCGCGAACATGAAGCCGCGCGCCGCGTTGCACCAGTCGGCGCCGATCGCGAGCGTGCGCGCGAGGTCGACCGCGGTGATGATCTTGCCGCTCGCGCCGATGCGCACCTGCTCGCGCAAGTCGAGCCCCACCAGCGTGTTGTGCACGAGCATCAACGCCTCGCGCAGCGGCGCGCCGACATGGTCGAGGAATTCCATCGGTGCCGCGCCGGTACCGCCCTCGCCGCCATCGACGACGATGAAATCGGGCAGGATGCCGGTCGTCTGCATCGCCTTCGCGATGCCGAACCATTCCCACGGGTGGCCGATCGCGAGCTTGAAGCCGGTCGGCTTGCCACCCGACAGCTCGCGCAGGCGCGCGACGAAGCGCAGCAGGCCTTCGGGCGTGTCGAATGCGGAATGGCGCGAGGGCGAAATGCAGTCCTCGCCCATCGGCACGCCGCGCGTGGCCGCGATTTCCGGACTCACCTTCGCCGCCGGCAGCACGCCGCCGTGGCCGGGCTTGGCACCCTGCGACAGCTTGATCTCGATGAGCTTGACCTGTTCGAGCGTCGCGCGCTCTACGAAGCGTTCCTCGCTGAACACGCCCGCGCGCGAACAGGCACCGAAATAGCCGGAGCCGAGTTCCCAGCAGATGTCGCCGCCGTTCTCGCGATGATAGGCCGACAGCGAACCTTCGCCGGTGTCGTGGTAGAAGCCGCCGCGGCGCGCGCCTTCGTTGAGCGCGCGCACCGCGTTCGGCGAGATCGAGCCGAAGCTCATCGCGGAGATGTTGAACACGCTGGCCGAGTACGGTCGCGTGCACTGCGCGCCGCCGATCATGATGCGGAAGTCGGCGCTGTCGATCAGGCTCGGCGCGAGCGAATGGTTGAGCCACTCGAAGCGCTCGGCGTACATGTCCTGCAGGCTGCCGAAGGGACGCACGTCGGGCGCGTCGAGCGACCGCTGCTTCACGATGCCGCGCTGCGAGTGCGAGAACGGCACCTGGTCGGTATCCGACTCGACCACGTACTGGCGCAACATCGGCCGGAAGAACTCGAACAGGAAACGCACGTGCGCGCTGACCGGGTAGTTGCGCCGCAGCGTCGAGCGCACCTGCACGAGGTCGGCGAGCCCGAGCGCGACCAGCGCGCCGCTCGCGAGCGCGAGGATGCGCGCACCGATCCCGCTGTTCCAGGCCGCGAGCGCGCACACGCAGGCGAGCACGCAGAGCGCGAATGGCAGGTAGCGGGTCCACGGCAATCGGGGCATCGGCGGAGTTCCAGCAGGCGTCGCGCGCGGTGGACCACCAGCATAACGGACGTCACCGCGGGCGCTTGCCGCTAGACTGCCGCCATGGAAGAGAACGAAGGCCCGAAACCACCGCGCAAGCGCACATCGGGCGGCAAGTCCGCCGATGCGGGGCCCGCCAAACCGCGCGCGCGGCGCGCGCCCGGATCGCGCACCGCGGCGTCGCAGGCCGCGAAGCCGGCCGATCACGGGTCGAGCGAGTCGCCGCAGGCAGCCG
>JAEYZH010000136.1 GCA_023430685.1 Pseudomonadota bacterium
GGCCCACGGGATCTGGTCGACCGCGGCGTACAGCTTGCGCGCGATCCGCCACGGATCGGTTTCATCGCCGACGACCTGGCGCGAGAACAGGCGCACGGGCTGGCTGAACACGATGTGCGGCGGCTGCTCGGCGAGAAACGGCGCGAGTTCGCTCGTGGTCGCGGCCGGTTTCGCGGAGGCGTCCGGCACCTGCTGCAGGCGCGCGAAGGTGGTGAGTTCGTAGGTGACCGAGAACACGGTCGGCGTTCCGGCGATCGCCGGTTTCTCGAAATACACGGTGCGCTGCTGCGCAGCCTCAGGTGCGAGCTGGTGTCGCGCGGGATCGCTTGCGACGAGCCGAATGCCCTCCTGCTGGCCCGGCAGAGCACGCGGAAACGGGATCCACGCGCGCAGCGTTTCGCCCGCGGGTACCGCGTCGGCGTCGACAGTCAGCGATTGCGTCACGCGAAGGTGCCGGGGCGCGACGCTGCGCGCACCGCTCGCGCGCACCGCGTCGACGACCTCGCGATGATGGGCATTCGCGGTTTCCATCGGGCCGTCCTGCGGCGCGGCATCGACACTGCGGCGCTTGCGCGCCTCGGCGCTGAGCCGGAACAGGTTCGAGGGCGAACGCTTGAAGTACAGCACGCGCCCGTCGATGACCTGGCGTTCCAGCAGGCCGCGTGCGTCCCACGCAGAGATCTCCGCGTCGCGCAGGTCCGGGATGTCGCGCTGCAGTCGAGCCTTCAACGCGTCCGCATCGAGCGTGAAATCGAGCATGATTCGACGCATGCGCTCGCGCTGGAATTCCAGCGCGCGACGCGACGCAGGATCGAGATCGCGGTCTGCGAGCGCGGCTGCGATCGCGGACTCGGCGGCGCGGAACTGGCCACTGTCGACCTGGGCGGTGACCGTCGCGAGCGCGTCGGTCGCGGCCTGCACGCTCGTACCCGCGAGCGCGAGCAGCGCGAGCAGCAGCCGCACCGCGAGTCCGCGCGTGCACGCAAGCCGCCACCGGTGCAGGATCGGTTCCTGGAATGCTGCCGCTGCTTTTTCCACCCCAAGATCCCCGGATGGCGCCGAGCCGCTGGTGTAACACGGTTGCAAACGGCGGTCAATAATTTATGCTTCCACCAAAGCAACAGAGAATCAACTATTCCACCGCGCCTGCGAACGCGCGCCGGTGGCACCGCAGGGGACTTCGATGATCCGGACGGTCTGGCCGTACCTCGCGCTGATGCTGCTGTGCGCGGGTGTCTTCCCGGCGATCGAACGGCATACCGGCTGGCGCCTGTTCCGCGTGCTGCCGCCGATCGTATTCACCTACCTGATGGTGACCCTGCTCGCGGTCGTCGGGGTGTGGCAGGTCAACGACGAGATCCGCGGCGCGCAGTCGCTGCTGATCGCCAACCTCGTGCCGGCGCTGCTGTTCCTGCTGATGATCAACTGCGACCTGCGCGTGATCCTCGCACTCGGGCCGCGCGTGCTCGCGGTGTTCGCCTGCACCACGGCGAGCCTGTTCATCGCGTTCATCGCGACCTTCCTCGCGTACCGACACTGGTTGCCCGGCGATGCCTGGCAGCCGCTCGCGGCGTTGTCCGGCAGCTGGGTCGGCGGCACCGCGAACATGGTCGCGGTCAAGCAGGCGGTCGGGATGTCCGATTCGCTGCTCGCGATGTCGCTGCTGACCGACGCGCTGTGCTACTCGATGTGGGTGGTCGTGCTGTTCTCCGCCGCGCCGCTCGCGCCCGCGTTCAACCGCTGGACGCGCGCGAAGTCGAGCGCCGACATCGACGTCGTTGAACGCGCACCCGTCGGCCCGGTCAGTCCGGACGGCGTGCTGCTCTGGCTCGGGCTGGCGCTCGCCGCCGCAGCGCTCGCGGCGGCTTGCGCGACGCGCCTGCCGACGAGCGGCATGGTCGGCACGACGACCTGGACGATCCTGATCGCGACCGGCCTCGGCCTCGTCGCGGCGCATACGCCGCTCGCGCGCTTCGCCGGCGCGGGTTCGATCTCCGGCGCGCTGCTGATCGCGGTGGTCGCGGTGCTCGCATCGCAAAGCAACTTCGAGGGCATCGGCTCGGCGCCGCTGTACCTGCTCTGCGGCGTCACGGTCATCGCGGTCCACGCGGCGCTGCTCGTGCTCGCCGCACGCCTGTTCGGCTTCGACCTGTATCTGTGCGGCATCGCCTCGCTCGCGCACATCGGCGGCGTCGCGGCGACGCCGATCCTCGCCGCGAGCTACTCGCGTGCGCTGGTTCCGGTCGGCATCCTGCTCGCGCTGCTCGGCTACGTGCTCGGCACCGGCTTCGGGTTGCTGGTCGCTTCGATCCTTTCTTCGCTGGCCGGGAGCTGAGCCATGAAGGCTGCCCACACCCTGTCTCGCCTCCTTCTCTGCGCTTTCGTGCTCGCAGGCGCGCCGGCGCTCGCGCGCGAGGTGCCCGCGCTCGAACCGTTCGCCGACGGCGTGCGCGGCATCCCGGCCGAGCGCCTGACCCCGGCGTTCTGGATCGAGCGCCTGCGCGAGCCCGAGCGCGTGGTGCTGACGCGCAGCGAGATCGACGCGCGCAACGCGACCTTGCTGCGCACCGATCCGTCGATGCACGACTTGCGCACGCTGCCGTCCACGCTCCGCCGCGAGCAGGTCGCCGGGTGGATCACTGGCCTCGCCGACGCGCCGACGCGCACGCTGTACGACGAAGCGGGCACTCCGATCGCGGCGGACGCACTCGCCGCGATCGTCGCCAACCGCGACCTCGAGGCGATCCCCGCCTCGCAGCCGACGCGCCACGGCCTCGTGGTCGAACGCGCCGCGCTGCGCGCGTTCCCCAGCGCGCTGCGTGTCTTCAGCGAGCCGGGCGACCACGACATCGACCGCTTCCAGGAGAGCGCGCTGTTCCCGGGCACGCCCGTGGTGCCGGTCCACCAGAGCCGCGACGGCCAGTGGCTGTTCGTGCTGAGTCCGCGCTACGCGGCCTGGATCGCGCGCGATCGCGTCGCCGCAGGCACGGCCGCCGAGGTGTTCGGCTACGTGGACCGCGCGCCTTATCGCATCGTGACCGCGGCCACCGCGCGCACCGTCTACACGCCCGAGCAACCCGCGCTGTCGCGCCTGCAGCTCGACATGGGGCTGCGCCTGCCGCTGGTCGACCCACCCGCCGACGGCCAGGTCAACGGCCAGCATGCGTACGCCTCGCATGTGGTCCAACTGCCGCTGCGGCGTGCGGATGGAAGCCTCGCGTTCGCGCCGGCGCTGCTGCCCGCGAGCACCGACAGCGCGCCCGGCTACCTGCCGCTCACGCGCGCGAACCTCGTGCGCCAGTCGTTCAAGTTCCTCGGCGAGCGTTACGGCTGGGGGCATTCCTACGACGCGCGCGACTGCAGCGGATTCGTCTCCGAGGTCTACCGCAGCATGGGCGTCGAACTGCCGCGCAACACGCGCGACCAGGCGGTGAGTCCCGCGCTCGAGAAGCGCCGGTTCGGCGAGGACGACGACCACGACGCGCGGCTCGCTGCCGCGCGCGCGCTCGACGTCGGCGACCTCGTCTACATCCCGGGCCACGTGATGATGGTGATCGGCGCGATCGACGGCGCGCCCTGGGTCATCCACGACACCACCGGCATCGGTTACCTCGGCGCCGACGGCCAGCTCCAGCGCGACCGCCTCAACGGCGTGGCGGTCACGCCGCTGCTGCCGCTGCGCGCGAGCCGCGAACACGCCTACATCGACCGCATGACCAGCATCGTGCGGATCCGCCCGAATCCCGCCACGGAAGCGCCGACCCCTCCATGAAGATCACCGACATCCGTTTCGGCATGCTCAAGGTGCCGTTGAAGACACCGTTCAAGACCGCCCTGCGCACCGTCGAGGCGGTCGAGGACATCGTCGTGATGGTGGACACCGACACCGGCCATGTCGGCTACGGCGAGGCGCCGGCGACCGCGGTCATCACGGGCGACACGCACGGTTCGATCATCGACGCGATCCGCCACTACATCGCGCCGCGCCTGATCGGCCAGGACATCGCCAACCTCAACCGCATCACGCATCTCGTGCAGGGTGCGATGGAGAAGAACTCGAGCGCGAAGGCCGCGGTCGAGATCGCCGTGTACGACCTCTGGGGCCAACTCTACGGAGCGCCGCTGTACCGCCTGCTCGGCGGCGGCGATCCGGTGATCACGACCGACATCACGATCAGCGTCGACTACATCGACAAGATGGTCGCGGATTCCCTGTCGGCGGTGGATCGCGGCTTCGAGTCGCTCAAGATCAAGGTCGGCAAGGACATCGGCGTCGACATCGAGCGCGTCAAGGCGATCTACGCCGCGGTCGAGGGTCGCGCCCTGCTGCGCCTCGACGCGAACCAGGGCTGGACCGCGAAGCAGGCGGTCTACGCGCTGCAGGAACTCGAGGACTCGGGCGTGCGCCTCGAACTCGTCGAGCAGCCGGTGAAGGCGCAGGACCTCGACGGCATGAAGTACGTGACCGAGCGCGTGCATACTCCGGTGATGGCCGACGAGAGCGTGTTCGGCCCGACCGAGGTGATCGAACTGATCCGCATGCGTGCAGCCGACATCATCAACATCAAGCTCATGAAGACCGGCGGGCTCTCGAACGCGATCCGGATCGCCGACATCGCGGCGATGTACCAGGTGGAGTGCATGATCGGCTGCATGCTCGAATCGAGCATCAGCGTCGCGGCAGCGGTCCACGTCGCGGTCGCGAAATCGAACGCAATCACCAAGATCGACCTCGACGGCCCGTCGCTGTGCGCGTTCAACCCGGTCGATGGCGGCGTGATCTTCAACGAATCGGAGATCGGCATCACCGACGCGCCCGGGCTCGGCATCCGCGAGATCCGCGGACTCGAGCTGCTGGCCTGAACGCCGGGCACGCGCGATGTCGCCGCTGCTGAAGATCCGGGCCGAGCGCGACAGCATGTCGGCGATCGAGCGGCGCATCGCCGACTTCATCCTCGACGAGGCGCACCTGCTGCGCGACTATTCCTCGCAGCAGCTCGCGAACGCGCTCGGCATCAGCCAGTCGAGCGTCGTGAAGTTCAGCCAGAAGCTCGGCTTCAAGGGCTATCCCGACCTCAAGACCTCGATCGGCGAGGCAATCGCGCGCGGCGACGGTGGCGATGGAAATGGCCACGCCGAGAATCCGGAGCGCGACGACCCGCACTCGGCGCTCGCCGAGAGCCTGTGGCAGAGCAAGTCGCTGGCCGAACAGGAAACGCGCCTGATCAATCCATACGACAAGGTCGATGCGATCGCGACCGCGATCGGCAACGCGGGTCGCGTGTTCATCATCGGCCTCGGCGAGGACGGCATCCCGGCGCGCGCATTCGCGTTGCGGCTGTCGCTGATCGACATCCTCACGGTGCACCACTTCGACGCGGTGCTGATGACCGCGAGCATCGCGGCGGCCGAGGCCGGCGACGTGCTGCTGGTGTTCTCCGAACACGGCCAGCAGCCGACGTTGTGCCAGATCGCCCGGCAGTTCCACGAGCGACACGGCATCGTCGTTTCGGTGACGCGCCATACCGCCAATCCACTGCGCGCGATCGCCGACCTGTCGGTGCTGGTGTCTGCGCACGACGAGCGCGCACATGTTCGGCCGCTGCTGTATGCGTCGGCGCTGCACCATCTGCTCGACATGCTGTTCGTCCTGCTGTGCGAGGATCGCGAGCACCGGCTCGAACGCCTGCATGCGAACCTCGAACGCATCCGCCACCTGCTCGAGCCCTGAACATTGCCGCACGAGGATCGCCGCCGCATGAAAACCCTGCGCCTGTTGCTCTCGGGGCTGTTGTTCTCGGGGCTGCTGCCCGCGCCCGCGCTGCAGGCCAGCGCCGGCCTGCGTTCCGGATGGTCCGATGCGCGCCAGCTCGTGCTCGTGACGATTCCGGAATGGAACAGCCACGACGGCGTTCTGCACACGTTCGAGCGAACCGACGCGGGTTGGCAACCTGCACTCGCGGCAACGCCGGTCTCGATCGGCCGCGCCGGCGCCGCATGGGGCATCGGCCTGCACGAACCGCAGCCGGGGCCACGCAAGCGCGAGGGTGATGGCCGCAGCCCGGCGGGCGTATTCGCGCTCGGAACCGCGTTCGGCTATGCGCAGTCGGTTCGCACCGGCCTGCCGTACGCCGCGATGGATGCCGCGCACTGGTGCATCGATGTCGCCGGTTCCCCGCTGTACAACCGCATCGTCGACGCGCGCGAAGTCGGCGCCGCGGCAGTCGCGGGCTCCACCGAGCCGATGCGACTGGACCTGCACGCCGCGGGCGACCAACGCTACGCACTCGGGTTCGTGATCGAACACAATGCGCGCGGCGAAGCCGGCGCCGGCAGCTGCATCTTCGCGCACCTCTGGGGCGAGCCGGGCCAGGCGACGGCAGGCTGCACCGCGATGGCGCAGCCCGCGATGCAAGAATTGCTCGAATGGCTCGACGCGAGGCGGCATCCCGTGTTCGTGCTGCTACCCGAATCCGAGTACGAGCGCCTCGAGACACGCTGGTCCCTGCCCCGGCTCCCCTGATTGCGCACCGCTTCTGCGCCCTGCCCCTTCGACCCTCGACTCCGGACCCGAATGTCTTCGACCACCCGCATCCTGCTCGGCCTCGCGCTCGGCGCCGCGGCCGGCCTGTTCCTCGCATGGTTCGATCCCGCGCACGCCGCGCGCGCGGTCCTGTTCGCGCAGCCGGTCGGCCGCCTGTGGCTCAATGCGCTGCAGATGACCGTCGTGCCGCTCGTGCTCGCACTCGTGATCATCGGCGTCAGCGCCGCCAACGACGCGGCCGCCTCGGGCCGCACCGCGCGACGTGCGCTCGTCGTGTTCGCCCTGTTGCTGGCCGCGGGTGCCGCGTTCGCGGCGATCGTCGCGCCGCTCGCGCTGTCGCTGCTGCCGCGGGACGCGGCACTCATCGCGTCCCTGCGCGACGCGATTCCGGCGGAAGCCGCGCCTGCCGCGGTCGGTTTCGCCGACTGGTTCACCGCGATCATCCCGACCAATGCGATCGCCGCGGCCGCGCAGAGCGCGATGTTGCCGCTGGTGGTGTTCGCACTGTTCTTCGGCTTCGCGCTGACGCGCATCGATGCGGCGCGCCGCGAGCGCATCGTCGAGTTCTTCCAGGCGATCGCCGACACGATGATCGTGATCGTGCAATGGGTGTTGTGGGCCGCGCCGCTCGGCGTGTTCGCGCTCGTGCTCGCGGTCTGCGCGAGCGCAGGCGCGAGCGTGCTGAGCGCACTCGGATGGTACATCGCGCTGCTCTGCGTGATGTATCTCGCGGTCACGCTGCTGCTCTATCCGGTCGCGGTGGTGTTCGGCCGCGTGCGGTTGCGCCGGTTCGCTTCCGCGATCCTGCCGGCGCAGGTGGTCGCCGCGAGCACGCAGTCGTCGCTCGCCTCGCTGCCTGCGATGGTCGAGTCCGCGCGCGATCGCCTCGGGCAACCGCGCGCTGTCGCGGCGCTGGTGCTGCCGATGGCGGTTTCGCTGTTCCGCATCACGAGCCCGATCCAGTACATCGGAGCGGCCTCGTTCGTCGCATGGATCTACGGCATCGAGGTACCGCCTGCACAGGTTGCCGCGGCAGCGGCACTCGCGGTGGTCATCAGCCTGGGGTCGGTCGGATTGCCGGGCCAGGTCAGCTTCATGGCGACGACGATGCCGGTCACGGCCGCGATGGGCCTGCCGGTGGCGCCGCTCGGACTGCTGCTCGCGGTCGACACGATTCCGGACGTGTTCGCGACCGTCGGCAACGTGAGCGCCGACCTCACCGCGAGCAGCGTGGTCGCGCGTGCCGAAGCCGGCGCGGACCCGCCTGCACCCGCGGTCGCGGATCGCGGGCCTTCCTGATCTTCAAGATCAAGAGCCGCCCCCTTCTACCGCTTCGCGGCATCTTCCCCCGCAAGCGGGGGAGGCAGGAGCGCGGGCGCGTGGAAACCCCAGCGCCTTCTGCGGAGCAGGCGCCTGCCACTCCCTTCTCCCGCTCGCGGGAGAAGGTGCCCGCAGGGGCGGATGAGGGCAGCGCGCGTGCGAGTGGAGATCGCCTCAGGCGCAGTGGCCGCAACAGGTGCTCGTACCGCTGACGTGCGGTGCGCGCTCGGGCAGCGTGCTCACGACGAGACCGACTTCGCGAAAGGCCGCCGCGGCCTGCGAGGCATCGAGGTTGCCCTGCACGTCGACGGTACCTCGCGTCGCATCGAGTTCGATCCGGGCGAGCGGGTCGTGCGACTTCAACGCGCGCAGCAATGGGAGGGGATCGGCAACCGGACGGTTCAACTGGAACAGCATGGGCGGGCTCCGCGAAGGTGGGGATGCGACGGCGATCCCGCCGCGCAGCGCGAGCATGCGGTTTCCCGCGATGCCCGCGCATTGACCCACGTCAACCCTGGAGTCGCCGCGCACCGGCCTTCAGTGGACCGGTTCCGCCCAGTTCTTGCTGCGCAGCAGGTCCTCGGCCTGGCGCTGGTTCGCACGCAGCTTCTCGAGGAAGGTATCCGCATACTGGCGGATGTCCGGATCGCGCGACCCGTGGTACGTGGTTTCATACAGCATGATGAGGTCGCGGCCGTCGCGAACGAGGTTCTGCACGTAGCGCTTGTCGACGTCGATGTCCTGGCGCAGCAGCTCGTCCGCCTCGATGCGCGCGCGATCACTCATCGCGTGGTCGAGCTCGACATGCTTGCGCGGAGCCAGCATCTTCAGCGCGACATCCGCGTCGCGGTGCGTCTTCAGCACGTTCTCGGCGAGCGAGCGAGCGACGGTGCGGTCACGCCCGGTGATGCGCATCGCGAACGTGAGTTGATCGACGTTCGCGGTGTCGGCGGTGCGCAGGAAGTCGGCATCGGCCTGGGCGAGCTGGCCCGGCGGGACTTCGGTCGTGGTCGGCAACTGCGCGCTCGCGAGACTCGCGCCCAACGCGAGCATGCCTGCCATCAAGATCCGCTTCATCATGTTTCTCCTGCACCCAAAGGTACAGGCACGGTCGCAGCTTGCGCCTTAACCGCGTCCCGACGACGTCGCAACCCGGCGCGCGCCATTCAGCGCGCGGTCGGTCATTCCTCTTCGCCGGTGGCGGTCGCGGGTGGCGCCGGTGCGCGCACGCCATCGCGCGTCAGGTGCGCGCGCGCAATCGCGTGCAGCGCCGGATCGTCGGCTCCGATCAGCACGATCTCGCCGCCGACGCGCTTGGCAACCGGCACGCCATCTCGGTACAGCACGCGCGCGCCCGCGAGACGCGGCACGCGGTCGCCCGCCAGCAGGCCGCCGACGAGGTTCAGCGGGTCGGCGCCGCTGACGCATACGAGGCTGCCGTCGGCAGCGCGCTGGCGTACGCCTCGCAACAGCGCGATCGCCTCCGGCAGCGCGAACTGCTCGCCCGACACGCCCGCGATGAAACGTCCGCCCCGGATCTCGCCGCGCGCTTCGAGCCGCTGGCAGGTGCGCAGGAGTTCGCGCCACGGCGGCAGCCATTCGGCTTCGTGGGCGAGCAGGCGCCAGCAGACGATGCCGTAGCGGCGCAGCAGCACCTGCACGATCTGCTCGAGCACCGCGGGATCGGTCTGCTGCCGCGTGCGCACGCGCTCGGACGCTGCCTGCTCGCCACGACGCGCAAGCGACCAGCGACCGGCGTCCTCGATCCCGAACAGCGAGCGGCGCCGTCCATGTCGACGGCTCGTCGACCCGCGCTTCGAGGGCGGCACCAGCAACGCACGCAGTCCGGCGAAACTGTCCGAGCTGACGAGCCCCGCCGCGACGAGCTCGCCGAGCGCCTCCTCCAGTTGCACGTGCAGCAGCCGCGTGCCCGCGAGCAATTCGTCGAAAAACGATGCGCCATGCGCGGCGAGATGTTCGGCGACGACCTGCGCGCGCGAGGACAGCGCCGCGCCCTCTCCGCCGGTGTCGGCGAGTTGCAGCCAGGTGTCGAGATTGCGACGCTGCAGCAGCACGATCGGCGTCGCGCGCACCGGCGAGGTGGCGCGTTCACCAGCGCCCTTGCGCGCGCGCAATCGCGACCACAGCACGCGCCCGGATTGACACAGTGCATCGAGCCAGGCGATCTCGTAGCCCTCGATGCGCGCGGGAAGGATCGAGCCCTCCCACGCGGACGCCGGCGCCTCGAAGCCCTCGAGCTGCGCGAGCACGCCCGCGAGCGCGTCCGGTCCGCAGACACGCGACGCTGGCGAGACGCGTTGCCAATCGAACAGGAAGCGCATGTAGTCGCGCGGTTCCACCGGCTCGATCTCGCGCCGCAGGCGCTTGACCGTGTAGCGATGGATGCGCGCGAGCAGGTGCCGTTCGCACCACTCGACCTCGCTGTCGGCGACCAGCGCGTCGGCACTGAAGCGACCGCGCATGACGAAACCGTCGCGCTCGAGCGCGAGCAACGCGATGCCGACGTCGCCTTGCGCGACGCCAAGCGACGCGGCGAGCACGCTCGCGCGGACGGGTCCGAGCGCGGTCATGCGCGCGCGCAGCACCTCGACCAGCGCCGCCTCGGGCGTCCATTCGACCGCAGCGTACTCGGCCGGCGCGACGATCGCGGGCATGCGTGCCGCGTCGGGCAGGATCGCGTCGAACTGCGGCAGGCGCTCGGCCGGCACCCAGATCGGCTCGCCCGGCGTCGACAGCCGGCACACGCGTCGATCGGCCGCGAGCCAATCGAACCACTCCGCCCAGCCGTGCGTCGCGCGTGCCTCGCGCTCGCCGAAATAGCCCGCGCCCATCAGGGCCGCGTGCAACTCTTCGGCGGAACGCGCCTCCGGCCAGGCCTCCTCGCGCACCGCCGCGATCGCGTCGGGATCGAGCCGGCCGAGATCCTCGGCGCTCTCGGGCCCGGCCCAGCGGCGGCTCGCGACCGCCTGGGTGCGACGCTCTTCGAGCGGCGCATCGTCGAGGAACGCGTACGGCCGCGCTCCGAGCACCTCGGCCGCGAGCGGCGAAGGCGCGGTGAGGTCGCGTGCGACGATGCGCGCCTCGCCGGACTCGAGGCGCCGCAGCAGCGCCTCGAGCGCGTCGATGTCCATCGCCTCGTGCAGGCAGTCGTGCAGCGTCTGCTCGACCAGCGGGTGGTCGGGGATCTCGCGCTCACCGACGATGTTCTCGAGGCAGGCGACCTGGTCGGGGAATACCGTCGCGAGCAGGTCCTCGGATTTCATGCGCTGGATCTGCGGCGGCACCTTGCTGCCACCCTGGAAACGCGGCAGCGCGAGCGCCGTGGTCGCGTTCCAGCGCCAGCGCAGGCCGAACATCGGCGCGTCCAGCAGCGCCTGCACGAGCACGTCGCGCACCGACGAGGAATGCAGGTAGCGCGCGACATCCTCGAGCGGGAAGCTGTGGCTCGTCGACAGCGACAGCACGATCGCATCCTCGGTCGCGGCCGCCTGCAATTCGAAATTGAAGCTGCGGCAGAACCGCTTGCGCAGCGCGAGGCCCCAGGCGCGATTGAGGCGGCTGCCGAACGGCGAATGGATCACGAGCTGGGTGCCGCCCGACTCGTCGAAGAAGCGCTCCATCGCGAGCGTGTGCTGCGTCGGCAGCAGGCCGAGCGCGATCTTCGCCGCGCCGAGGTAGTCCACGAGCTGGCGCGCGGCCGCCTCGTCGAGACCGACCTCGTCAACGAGCCACGCGAGCGCGTCCGACGCATCGAGTCGGCGCGACACCTCCTCGCGCAGCCGGGACAGCGACTGCGACAGCTCGTCGCTGCGCCCCGGCGCCTCGCCGAGCCAGAACGGGATCGACGGCGGCGCGCCCTGCGCGTCCTCGACGCGCACGCGACCGCGCTCGACGCGCAGGATCCGGTAGGAATGGTTGCCGAGCTGGAAGATGTCGCCGGCGAGGCTCTCGACCGCGAAATCCTCGTGCACGCTGCCGATCAGGGTCGCCTGCGGCTCGAGCACGACCTCGTAGTCGGCGGTGTCCGGGATCGCGCCACCCGAGGTGATCGCGGTGAGTCGTGCACCGCGGCTCGCGCGCAGCACGCCGTTGACCGCGTCGCGATGCAGGTAGGCGCCACGCGGACCGCGTCGCGTCGTGAAACCCTCGGCCAGCATCCGCACGACCGTCGCGAAGCGCGCGGCGTCGATGGTGGCGAACGGCCACGCGCGCCGGAACAGCGCATGCAACCCGGCTTCGTCCCAGTCGCGGCTCGCGACTTCGGCCACCACCTGCTGCGCGAGCACGTCGAGCGGCGCCATCTCCACATGCAGCGTGTCGAGTTCGCCGCGGCGCACCGCGTCCAGCAGCGCTGCGCATTCGACCAGCTCGTCGCGCGACAGCGGGAACAGCCGGCCTTTCGGCGTCGCGCCAACCGCGTGGCCCGAGCGGCCCACGCGCTGCAGGAAGGTCGAGATCGCACGCGGCGTGCCGATCTGGCACACGAGGTCGACGTCGCCGATGTCGATGCCGAGTTCGAGCGAGGCGGTCGCGACGAGCACCGACAACTCACCGCGCTTCAACCGCTGCTCGGCGTCGTGGCGATGCTCCTTCGACATGCTACCGTGGTGCGCGGTGACCTTGTCCTTGCCGAGCCGCTCGCTGAGGTGGCGCGCGAGGCGTTCGGCCATGCGACGCGTGTTGACGAACACGAGCGTCGTGCGGTGTTCACGCGCGAGTCGTTCGATGCGCGCGTGCACCTGGCCCCAGGCTTCGTTCGACATCACCGCTTCGAGCGGCGACTCCGGCAGTTCGATGCCGAGGTCGCGCGGCCGCGCATGGCCGGCGTCGACGATCGTGCACGGTGGCGGCGCGAGCATGCCGTCCGACCCCGGCGCGACGCCGGTGAGGAAGCGCGCGACCTCCGTGATCGGCTTTTGCGTCGCGGACAGGCCGATGCGCACGGGCGGGCGTTCGCACAGCGCGTCGAGCCGCTGCAGCGACAGCGCGAGGTGCGCGCCGCGCTTGTTCGGCGCGAGCGCATGGATCTCGTCGACGATCACGCTGCGCGTGGTCGACAGCATCGCGCGGCCCGAGGCGGAGCCGAGCAGGATGTAGAGCGACTCGGGCGTCGTCACGATCACGTGCGGCGGGCGCTTGCGCATGCGGTCGCGCTCGGCCTGCGGCGTGTCGCCGGTGCGCACGCTGGTGCGGATCTCGACATCGCGCAGGCCGCGCTCGCGCAGCACGTCGCGGATGCCCGCGAGCGGCTGCTCGAGGTTGATGCGCACGTCGTTGGACAGCGCCTTCAGCGGCGACACGTAGACGACCGCGGTTTCGTCGGGCAGGCCTTCGTCGATGCCGCGGCGCACGAGCTCGTCGATCGCGGCGAGGAACGCCGCGAGCGTCTTGCCCGACCCCGTCGGCGCGGCGATCAGCGTGTGGCGGCCGGCCGCGATCGCGGGCCACGCCTCGGCCTGCGCGGGCGTCGGCGCATCGAACGTGCGGCTGAACCATTCAGCGACGGCGGGATGGAAGGTCTCGAGCGGCATCGGTCCATTCTGCGCGGACGGGGGTTAAGAATCCGGCAGGGACGCGCGATGCGTGGCCGACCCGGCGCCCGGACACGCACTGCGTCCGGGCAGGTCGCGCATCAATGGGGCCGGATGCCGACCGGCGCAAGCGCGTTCGCGACATGATCGAAGAACGCCGGCGGCAACTCCGCGCGCACCGGTATGCACCAGTGCAGGTCGGTGGCGAATGCGGTGCACTTGACCGCGTCCTTCTCGGTCATGAGCACGGGCAACTCGTCGCCGAATGCGAGATCGGCCGCGGAGATCGCATGGTGGTCGCGGAACGCGTGCGGCAGCACCTCGATCCCGTGCGCGCGCAGGCCCGCGAAGAAACGGTCCGGGTTGCCGATCGCGGCGACCGCGTGCACCGCGTGGCCTGCGAACGCGGCGAGCGGCCGCGTCGCTGCGGCGCGGCCGACCGCGACCGCGGTCTCGCCGACCAGTCGCATCGGCACCTCGCCCTGCTGCGGCGCCCCGCCGTTGCAGACCCGCAGCGGGATCTGCGCGAGGCGCGCGAGCGGCTCGCGCAGCGGCCCGGCCGGCAGCAGCCATCCGTTGCCGAAGCGGCGCTGTCCGTCGATGACGCAGATCTCGACATCGCGCGCGAGCGCCGGGTTCTGCAGGCCGTCGTCGGCGATCACGACGTCGACGCCGCACTCGAGCAACAATGCGGCGGCGCGGGCACGGTCGCGACCGATCGCGACCGGCGCGGCGGTGCGGCGGCGGATCAGGCAGGGTTCGTCACCGACGCGGCGCGGATCGGGCAGGTCGTCGAGCAACAGCGGCCCGCGCTCGCTGCCGCCATGGCCGCGACTGACCACGCCCGGCCGGCGGCCGCGCTGGCGCAGCGCTTCGACGAGGGCGATCACGAGCGGCGTCTTGCCGCTGCCGCCGGCGGTCAGGTTGCCGACCACGATCACGGGCACGCCGAGCTCGCGCGGCGTGCGCCAGCCACGCTCCCAGGGCGCGAGGTGCAACGCGCGCAGGCCGCGATAGATCGGCACCAGCGCCGCCAGCAGCGCGGGTACCGGCGCGCCGCCGTACCAGATGCGCTCGATGCGCTGCGCGATGCCGTGCATGCGGCTCAGTTCCCGGACTCGCCGTCGTCGCGCCCATCCTTGAACTGCAGGCGCCACAATGCCGCGTAATGGCCCTCGCGCGCGAGCAGCGCCTCATGCGTGCCTTGCTCGATCACGCTGCCGCGGTCGAGGACGACGATGCGGTCGGCATGTTCGATCGTCGACAGGCGATGCGCGATCACGAGCACCGTGCGTTCGCGCATGAGGCGCCTGAGCGCATCCTGGATCAGGCGCTCCGATTCGCTGTCGAGCGCGCTGGTCGCCTCGTCGAGGATCAGGATCGGCGCGTTCTTGAGCAGCGCGCGCGCAATCGCGATGCGCTGGCGCTGGCCGCCCGAGAGCAGCACGCCGCGCTCGCCGACGCGGCTGTGGATGCCGTCGGGCAGCAGTCGGATGAATTCCATCGCATTGGCCGCTTCGGCCGCCGCGATGATCTCCGCTTCGCTCGCACCGGCCAGCGCGCCGTAGGCGATGTTGCGCGCAATGCTGTCGTCGAACAGCGTGACCGTCTGCCCGACCCAGGCGACCTGCCGGCGCAGGCTCTCGAGCGTGTAGTCGCCGAGCGGGTGGCCATCGACGAGCACGACGCCTTCGGTCGGTTCGAGGAAGCGCGGCACCAGGTTCACGAGCGTCGACTTGCCGCCACCCGAACGCCCGACCAGCGCGGTCACGCTGCCGCGCGGGCAGGTGAAGTCGATGCCGGCCAGCGCCGCGCGCGCCGCACCGGGATAGCGCAGGCCGACGCCGCGGAACTCGATTCCGTGCTCGATCGAGTCAAGCACGAGGTGACCCGCGTCGGGCTCCGGCGGCGTGTCGATGAGGCCGAAGATCTCCTCGGCCGCGGCGAGGCCGCGCTGCAGGTTCGCCTGCACCGTGGTCAGGCGCTTGAGCGACGGCAGGATGCCGCCCATCGCGAGGATCAGCGAGGTGAACGCGCCGGGCGAGAGCGTCTCGAGCATCGCGGGGCGCGTCGCGAAATAGATGATCAGCGCGAGCGAGACGGCCGCGATCAACTGCACGAACGCGCTCGCGAGTCCGTTGGTCGAAGCGACCTTGAGCCCGAGTCGGCGCGTCTGGTCGGCGACCGCGTTGAAACGCTGCGACTCGTACGGCTGGCCGCCATAGACCTTGACCTCGCGATTCGCGCCGACCACTTCCTCGATCACGCCGCTGACCGTTCCCATCGATCCCTGGATGCGATGGCTGATGCGCCGGTAGCGTCGCCCGACATAGGTGACGAGCGCGCCGACCAGCGGCACCATCACGAGCAGCGCGAGCGTGAGCTTGACGCTGACCAGCAGCATCACGATCACATAGAACACGACGCTGAGCCCGTCGACGACGGCGACCTTGAGCGCGTCGGTCGATGCGTGCGCGACCTGCTCGGAGCTGTAGGTGATGCGCGCGATCTGGTGGCCCGACGATTCGCGGTCGAAGAAGCCGGCCGGCAGGCGCAGGTAATGGTCGAACACCTTCTGCCGCAGCTGCTGCACGACGCCGCGACCGATGTAGGCGGTGCCGTAGTCGGTGACGTAGGTCGCGATGCTGCGCACGAGGAAGATCGCGATGATGATGATCGGCATCCAGAAGATGCTGGCCGGGTCGCGCTCGATGAACAGGTTGTCGAGCATCGGCTTGATGATGCGCGCGAACAGGCCCATGCAGGCCGCGTCGGTCACCATCGCGAGCACGGCGACGATCGCGACCGGCCAGTACCGCCGTGCATGGCCGAGCAACCTGGCGTAGATCGCGAGGCCCGAGCGCACCGGAGCCGCCGCGTCGGGCGTCACTGCGCGCCTGCCGCCTGCACCCGCGTCGTGGCGATCGACAGGCGCGTGAACCCGAGTTCGCCGAGCGCGTCCATCGCGGTCACGACCGCCTGGTGCGGCGTCATCGCATCCGCGCGCAGCGTGACCGGGCGCTCACGGTCCTCTCCCGCGTGGCGGCTGATCGCTTCCTTGAGCGAATCGAGGCCCGGGTTGAGCACTTCGTTGTTGTCGATGAAGTAGCGGCCATCGCGATCGATCAGCACCGACAGCGCTTCGAGCTGCTCGCCCTGCTCGACCGCCTCGGCCTGCGGCAGCGTCACCTGCATGCGCGTGTGCTGCACGAAGGTCGTGGTCAGCACGAAGAACATCAGCAGGGTCAGCATGACGTCGATCAGCGAGATCACGTTGATCTCGAAATCATCCTCGCGACGGGCGGACGAGATGCGCACGCGCGCCTCAGACCGCTGCCGCGCGCGCGACGCGGGCGGGCGCGCCTGCCGCCGCGCCGGCCGGTGACGCAGGCGTCGCCGGGAGTTCGCCGGCCGCGGTCAGTTCGTCGGTCAACAGGTAGACCTGGCGCTCCATCTCGACCACGAGGTCGGTCACGCGGCCGCGGAAATAGCGATGGAACACGTAGGCCGGGATCGCGACGACGAGGCCGGCCGCGGTGCATACGAGCGCCTCGCCGATGCCACCGGCCATCTTGAGCGGGTCGCCGACGCCGCTGACCATCACGGCGAAGAACATCCGGATCATGCCGAACACGGTGCCGAGCAGGCCGAGCAGCGGCCCGATCAGCGCGATCGTCCCGAGCGTGTTGAGGTACCGCTCGAGGCGGTGCACGACGTGGCGGCCGGTGTCCTCGACGCGCTCCTTGATGATCGCGCGCGGCCGGTGGCGCACCGACAGCGCCGCGGCGAGCAGTTCGCCGAGCGGCGAATTGGTGCGCAGCGCGTTGAGATGCTCGGGATCGAGCTTGCGCTGGCGCGCCCACTCACGCACTTCATCGCCGAGCCCGGGCGGCACCACGGCCTTGCGGCGCAGGCTCCAGAAGCGTTCGAGGATGATCGCGAGCGCGACCGCCGAGCACACCACGATCGGCAGCATTGCCCAGCCGCCGGCCATCAGGATTTCCAGCACGAGTCCACCTTCGACTGCATTTCGACCGGCGGTCATCATAGCAGCGGCGCGGAGGCCGACTGTGCGATGCGTTGCAGCGCCGAAGGCCGCTGCAGACCGCGTCGTGCCTCAGGGACGCGCGGGAGCGGGTCGTTCGCGCCAGTATCGAGGGCGTCGGATCCGCTCTGCCTGCACCGGCGTCGGCGGGCCGTCCGCCGGAAACGAGACCGCGAGCGACCCAGCGTCGGCGGTGTTCCAGAGCGGCACACCGGAGTCCGCGTAACGCGCGACGACCTGCGGGTGCGGGTGGCCGAAACGGCTGCGCCAGGCTGCGGAAACCAACGCGGCCGCGGGCGCCAGCGCGTGCACGAACTCGACCGACGAGGAGCTGCGACTTCCGTGGTGCGGCACGACGAGTACCAAGGGCGCGCCCGCAGGCACCCGGGCCGCGACCTCGGGCTCGATGCGCCTGCCGATGTCGCCGGTCAGCAGCAGCCTGCCACCCGCGCCGCTGACCAGCAGCACGCAGGATCGATCGTTGTCGGCGCGAAGCGCGTCGGACGCGCCGGCGCCGGGCGCGAGCATCTCGAACAGGACGCCGTCCCAGCGCCAGCGCTGGCCGCGCGCGCAGGGGGCGGCGACGATGCCGCTGCGCGCGGGTTCGCCGGCAAGCCGGTCGGCGCGCGGGAATGCGTCCAGCACGGCAGCCGCGCCGCCCGCGTGGTCGCTGTCGCCATGGCTGACCACGAGCAGATCGAGGTCGCGTACCCCGAGCGCATGCAGCGCCGGAATCACCGCGGAGCGGCCGAGGTCGAAACCCGACGGATATTTCGCGCCCGCGTCGTAGAGCAGCGCATGCGAGCGCGTGCGCACGAGGACCGACAAGCCCTGGCCGACGTCGATCGCGCGCGCCTCGAACGCGGCGTGGCCGGGCGACGCGCGTGGTGGCCACAGCAGCGGCAGCATCAGCATGAGCCCCAACGGGCGCGCGGGCAGCGCGCGCGGCAGCAGCGCCCAGACTGCGCCGACGAGCGCCAGCGCGAGCGCCCACGCGGGCGGCTCGGCGAACCACAGCTGCGCACCCGGCCATTGCGCCATCGATTCGAGCATGGTCCACAGCGCACCGATCAAGGCTCCCGCGAGCGCGAGCAGCGGCGCCGCGAGGGGCGGCCAGGCGAGCAGTGCGAGCACCGCAAGCAGGCACAACGGCACGATCACGAAGCTGACCAGCGGCACCGCGACGAGGTTCGCGACGAAGCCCGCGAACGAGGCCTGGCCGAAGAATCCGATCGTGAGCGGCAGCAGGCCGAGACTCATGACGAGTTGCGCGCTGCCGAGCTGGCCCAGCGCCGCGCGCAGTCCCGCGCGCGGCGCCGGCGCCATGCAGACCATCAGCAGCGCGACACCACCGAAGGACAGCCAGAAGCCCGGCGACAGCGTCGCGAGCGGATCTCCGACGAGGATCGCGAGCAGTGCGAACGCGAGGGCCTGCACGCCGCCGATCGCGCGCCGGCTGCAGCGCGCGAGCGCAACCACCGCGATCATCAGCACCGTGCGCAGCGTCGGCAGGCTCGCGCCCGCGAGCAGGCCATAGCCGAGCGCAGTCGCGAACGCGGCCGGCGCCTGCGCGATCGGCATCGGCACGCGCAGCCCGAGCCCCGGCATGGCTCGCCAGGCCAGGCGCACGAGCAGCGCGGCGAACGCCGCGGCGATGCCGACGTGGAAACCGGAGATCGAGAGCAGGTGCGAGACGCCGGTCGCGCGCGCGACCTCCCACTCGCGCTCGCCGAGGCCGCGCGTGTCGCCGATCGCGAGCGCGCGCAGCAGCGCGGCCACGCGCAGGTCGCCGACGCGCGCATCGATGTCCGCTGCGATCCGTGTGCGCGTGCCGTCGATGCAGGCCGCGGGCGGCTCGAGCCGTCGGTTGCCCGGATCCTCGCGCACGTAGCCGGTCGCGACGATCCCGCGCTCGAGCGCGTGCCGCTCGGCATCGAAGCCGCCGGGATTGACGGCTCCGCGCGGTCGCTTCAGTCGCAGTCGCAGCTGCCAGCGACTGCAGGCCTCGAGTTCGACGGGCGCCTCGCCGTACCAGCCGAGGCGCAGCTCGCCGCGCAACGCGAGCAGGTCGTCGCCATCGCGCACCTGTTCGGGCCGGAACACGAAGCGCGTCGCATCCGCGCGCCGCAGCGGCAGTTCGCGTACCTGGCCGACGACGTCGAAGTCCCTGCCTTCGAGGGCCGCCGGCAGTCGTGCATCGAGCGCCATCCCCGCGCGCAGCCCGCACCACGCGAAGCCGAGCAGTGCGAAACCGGCCAGGCGTGACCGCCGCGGCACCAGCAACGCGCAACCCGCGCCTGCGCATGCGACCACGAACCAGCGCGGCGGCAGTTCCGCGAGCAGATGCACGACGAGCACGCCCGCGAGCAACGCGAGCGTCGCGGCCGACGGCCATGCGGCCGCGTGCGCATCCCCTGCGCTGCCGGACGTCCTGTCCGCCTGCATGCCTCGCCTCCGCCGCATCCTGCGGCCCGTGTTCGCGCCTCAGGCGACGTGGTCGCGCAGCGCGCCGCCGGTCAGTTCAAGGATCCGGTCCGCGCGTGCGGCGAGCCGGTGGTCATGCGTGACGAGCACCAGCGCGGTGCCGATCTCGCGATTCAGTTCGAGCATGAGGTCGTAGACCTGCGCCGCATTTCGCTCGTCGAGATTGCCGGTCGGCTCGTCGCCGAGCACGCAGGCGGGGCGCGTCACGAGCGCACGCGCGACCGCGCAGCGCTGGCGCTCGCCGCCCGAGAGTTCGCCGGGCTTGTGCTCGAGACGTGCGCCGAGTCCCACTCGACCGAGCAGGTCGATCGCGCGTTCGCGTGCTTCCGGGATCGGCATGCCGCGGATCAGCAGCGGCATGCAGACGTTCTCGACCGCGCTGAATTCGGGCAGCAGGTGGTGGAACTGGTAGATGAAACCGAGTGCGCGGTTGCGCAGGTCGCCGCGCGCGCGATCCGACAGCCGCGACATCACCTGGCCCTCGACCGTGACCTCGCCCGACGTCGGCATGTCGAGCCCGCCGAGGATATGCAGCAACGTGCTCTTGCCGGTGCCCGAGGCGCCGATCACGGCGACCGTCTCGCCGCGCCGCACGACCAGGTCGACGCCGCGCAGCACCTCGGTGCGCAGCTTGCCTTCCTGGTAGGTCTTGGTGAGCCGTGAGGCTTCGAGTGCGATGGTCATGGTGGAAGCAGGGAATAGGGCATAGGGAATGGGGAATGGGGAATGGGGCACAGGGAGGACGAGGGAATGGGCCCTATTCCCCATCCCCTATTCCCTATTCCCGGCTACTCATACCTCAAAGCCGCAGCAGGCTCGGTCTTCGCCGCGCGCCGTGCGGGATAGAGCGTTGCGAACGTGCAGAACACGAACGCGGTCAGCGTGATCCAGACCACGTCGGGCCAGTGCAGTTCGCTCGGCAGTTCGCTGATGTAGTAGACGTCGGGCGACAGGAACGTCACGTGGAACGTGCGTTCGATCCAGTGCACGAGGTCGGACAGGTTCAGCGCGAGCAGCACGCCGGCGGCGACGCCGAGCACGATGCCGAGCGTGCCGACGAGCACGCCCTGCACCATGAACGTGCCCATCACGCTGGCCGGGCTCTGGCCGAGCGTGCGCAGGATCGCGATGTCGGCCTGCTTGTCCTGCACGAGCATCACGAGCGTCGACACGAGGTTGAACGCGGCGACCGCAACGATCAGCGAGAGGATCAGGAACATCACCTTCTTCTCCATCGCGATCGCCTTGAAGAAGTTGCTGTGGCCCTGCATCCAGTCGCTGACGCGGTAGAACTGGCCGAGGTCCTCGCCGAGGTCGCGCGCGACCGCATACGCCTGGAACATGTCGTCGAGGCGCAGGCGGATGCCGGTCGGACCGTCGAGCCGGTACAGCGTCTGCGCATCGCGGATGTTCAGCACCGCGAGCCCGGAGTCGTATTCCTGCATGCCGGCTTCGAACAGGCCGACCACGCGGAAGCGCTTCATGCGCGGGATCGCGCCGATCGGCGTCGCGCTGAACTCGGGGGCGAACACCGTGACGTGGTCGCCGACCGTGACGCCGAGCATCATCGCGAGTTCCTTGCCGAGCACGATGCCGAATCCGCCCGGCACGAGGTCGGCCAGCTTGCCCTGGGTCATGCGCCGGCCGACTTCGGACACGCTGTCCTCGAGCGCCGGCTCGACGCCGCGCACGATCGCGCCGCTGACGCGCGCGCCCTGCAGCATCGCCTGGCGCTCCACGTAGGGCGCCGCGCCGAGCACGCGCGGATGCGCGTTCGCGCGTTCGAGCGCGGTCGGCCATTCACGCAGGGTTTCACCGACCCCTTCGATCGTCGCATGCGAAACCATGCCGAGGATGCGGTCCTTGAGCTCGCGGTCGAAGCCGTTCATGACCGAAATCACCGTGATCAGGGCGGTCACGCCGACCGCGATGCCGAGCACGGACACCAGCGAAATGAAGGAAATGAAATGATTGCGGCGCTTCGCACGCGTGTAGCGCAGGCCGATGAACGCCTCGAGCGGACGGAACATGCGTCAGCGCCCTGCCCGTCCGGCCGCGCGCGTCGAAGCGGGCGTCGGCTTGCCATCGCAAGGGCTTTCGACCAGGGTTTCGTTCGCGCTGCGGCTGTTGCGGGACACGCGGGTACCTCGGCAGGTTCGGTCGAACGGCGGGCAGGCGCCGGGCATGGTGCAGCGAAGATCCGGCATCGCGCGGAACACGCCAGTTGCGATCGACCGCAAAGGCGGTGCAGAGTGCCGCAAGGCCACGCCCCGCGGCAAGTCGCCCGCGCGGATGCGCGGTGTGCGAATCTGCCGCATGCCGCGCGGATCCTCCCGCCCCCACCCTTGCGAGAGCCATGTCAGAACCCTCCGCCGTCGCCACTCCATTGCCCACCGAACTGCGCGAAGCGCTCGCGCGCTCGATCGCCCAGGTCAACACCGTCGTGCTCGGAAAGCGCAGGGAGGTGCGGCTCGCGTTCGTCTGCCTGCTCGCGGGCGGGCACCTGCTGATCGAGGACCTGCCGGGCGTCGGCAAGACCACCCTCGCGCATGCGCTCGCCGCGACGCTCGGGCTCAAGTTCCAGCGCGTGCAGTTCACCTCGGACCTGCTGCCGTCGGACATCATCGGCGTCGGCATCTTCGAGCGCGAGGCGAACCAGTTCCGCTTCCATCCGGGTCCGCTGTTCACGCAGTTGCTGCTCGCCGACGAGATCAACCGCGCGATGCCGAAGACGCAGAGCGCACTGCTCGAGGCGATGGCCGAGGAGCAGGTCACGGTGGATGGCGTCACGCATCCGTTGCCGCCGCCGTTCTTCGTCGTCGCGACCCAGAATCCGCTCGACTTCGCGGGCACCTGGCCGCTGCCGGACTCGCAGCTCGACCGCTTCATGCTGCGCATGAGCCTCGGCTATCCCGACCGCGATGCGGAGCGCGCGATGCTCGCGGCCGACGACAGGCGTGGCCTCATCGCGACGCTGTCGCCGTGCCTCGCGCCCGAGCAGATCCTCGAACTGCGCAGGGCGTGCGCCGGCGTCTTCGCGAGCCCGGCCTTGATCGAATACGTGCAGGCGCTGCTCGCCGCGAGCCGCGAGCATCCAGACATCCGCATCGGCCTTTCGCCGCGCGCCGGTCTTGCGGTGCTGGCCGCAGCGCGCGCGCATGCGCTGCTCGCCGGGCGCCCGCACTGCGTGCCCGAAGACGTGCAGGCGGTTTTCCCGTTCGTCGCCGCGCACCGGTTGACCCCGGGTGCGAGCTCGCGCGGCGACCGCGACCGCCTCGCGCTGCAGCTGCTCGAAGCGACGGCCGTGCGCTGACCGCATGGACGCAGGACTCGCCAGCCTGCGCACGCGCGTGCTCGAGCAGGCCGAGCGCCGGCTGCCCGCACTGACGCGACTGCGCGAACCCGAGCCGCTGCCGCTCCGGCTCGACCGACGCCGCATCTACGTGCTGCCGACGCGTTTCGGGCTCGCGTTCGCGGTCCTGCTCGTCGTGATGCTCGTCGGCGCGCTGAACTACGGGAACAATCCCGCGATCCTGCTGACTTGCCTCCTCGGCGCGACCTGCGGCGCGAGCCTGTTCGCGGGCTTTCGCGTGCTCAGCGGCTTGCGTCTGTCCGGCGTGCGCGCGAGCGAGGTGCACGCGGGCGACGCGATCGTGCTGCACCTGCATTTTCTTGCCGAGGGTCGCACGCGCCGCGCCCTGCGACTGCGCGCAGGCGCGACCGAGGTCGTGTTCGCGGTCGCGGAACCCGATCCCGCCGAGGTCGCGTTGCCGATGCCTGCGCCGCAGCGCGGATGGTTCCGGCCCGGCCGCCTGCGCATCTGGAGCGATTACCCGCTCGGCCTGTTCCAGGCATGGAGCTACGTCCATCCATCGGCCACGTTCCTCGTCTACCCCGCGGTCGAATCGCCCGCGCCGCCGCTGCCGGCCGGAGCCGGCGAACTCGGCGAACACGCGCACGCGGGCGCGAGCGAGGAGCATTCGGGGCTGCGCGACTACCGCAGCAGCGATGCGTCGCGACTGATCGCATGGAAGGCCTCGATCCGCCACGACACGCTGCTGGTGCGCGACGCGGAGCGGCGTTCCGGCGAAATGCTGGTGCTCGACTACCACGCGCTTGCCGGACTCGACCACGAATCACGCATCAGCCGGCTCGCGGCCTGGGTGCTCGCCGCCGAGGCCGAACAGCGGCGCTATCGCCTGCGCCTTCCCGACCAGAGCCTCGGTCCCGGACTCGGGCTTGCGCATCGCCTCGACTGCCTGCGCGCGCTCGCCCTGCTGCCCACCGCCGACGGAGCAGCGGTTTGAGCGATCGCATCGACAACCTCCGTTTCGGCCTGCTCGCGACCAGCGTCGCCGCGGTGATCGCGACGCACCTCGGGCACCTGCCGGCCTGGTTCGCGGCGGTGCTGTTCGCGACGATCGGATTGCGCGCGGTGTCGCGCCGGCGCGGCGCGCCGACCGTGCCCGTTTGGGTGCGCATACCGCTCGCGGCGCTGCTGCTCGCCTGGATCACGATGTCGTTCGGCAACGTGTTCGGCCGCGAACCCGGCAGCGTGCTCGGTTGCGGCCTGCTCGCGCTGAAGCTGCTCGAGACCGAACGCGTGCGCGACGCGCGCGTCGCGGCCGGATTCGCGGCGTTCGTCCTGATGAGCGCGCTGCTGTTCACGCAGTCGCTCGGCTTCACCTCGCTGGTCTGCACGGTGCTGGTGCTGCTGGTCGCCACGCTCGTCGCGCTGCAACCTGCGAGCCCCGGCGATCGCCGGCCGTTGCGCGCGGAGTTCCGCAGCGCGGCCCTGCTCATGCTCGCAGGACTGCCGCTCGCGGCCGCGGCGTTCCTGCTGGTGCCGCGGCTCGGTTCGCCGCTTTGGGGCGCGCCGGGCGGCGACATGCTCGCGCGCACGGGCCTGTCCGAAACGATGGCGCCTGGACAGATCACCGAACTCCTGGTCAGCGACGCGCCGGCCCTGCGCGTGAGCTTCGACACCGGCCCGCCGCCCGCGCAGCAGCGCTATTTCCGCACAATGGTGTTGTGGGACTTCGACGGCACCACCTGGTCGCGCGGCTGGTTCCTCGGCTACGGTTTCATGGAAGAGGCACAGCGGCGCGGCAACGGGCGCAGCGGGACCTACAGCTACGAGATCACGCTCGAACCGACCGATCGACGCTGGCTGCCCTCGCTCGACATGCCGCTGGCCGCGCCGGAAGGCGCGCGTCTCGGCGCCGACCACGTGCTGTTCTCGAGCACGCAGGTCACGCAACCGGTTCGCTATCGCGTTCGCTCGGCCACCGACTACGTGCTCGCGCCATCACTGTCCGAAGGTCCGCGCGCGCGCGCGCTCGCGTTGCCGCCGGGCTACAACCCGCGTACGCACGATCTCGCACGCAGATGGCGCGCCGAAGGCCGCGACGACGCCGCGATCGTCAAGGCAACGCTCGACCTGTTCCGTGCATCGTTCACCTACACCTTGCAGCCGCCGCTGCTCGGCCGCGATTCGGTCGATGATTTCCTGTTCGGCACGCGCGCGGGTTTCTGCGAGCACTATTCCTCCGCGTTCGTCGTGCTGATGCGCGCGGCCGGCATTCCGGCGCGCGTGGTGACCGGCTACCAGGGCGGCTGGTGGAACGAATCGGACGCCTACCTGCTGGTGCGCCAGTCCGATGCGCATGCGTGGGCCGAGGTCTGGCTCGGCGAGCGCGGCTGGGTGCGCGTCGATCCGACCGCGGCGGTGAGTCCTGCGCGCATCGATCTCGGCGCATCGGTCGCGAACGCGGGCGAAGGCTGGACCGGCTCGACCCTGCTGCGCGACCTGCGCAACCGGCTCGATGTGATGAACAGGCTCTGGACCGAAGGGATCATCCGCTTCGACCACTTGCGCCAGCAGGGCTTGCTGACGCCCTTCGGCGTCGCCGACGCCGACCCCGCCGACCTCATGCTCGCGCTCGCGGTCGCGATCGCGCTCGTGCTGGTCGCCGCGACCGCGTGGGCGATCCGCTCGGCGCCGCGCAGGCGAGGCGATGCGCTCGACCATGCCTGGCGCCTGCTGCGCGCGCGCCTCGCGCGCGCCGGCATCGAATCGCGCGACAGCGAAGGGCCGCTCGACCTGCTCGCGCGCGTGCGCGCGCAGTCGCGAGTCGCCGCGCCACGTCTCGAACCGCTGGTTCGCCGCTACGTCGCGCTGCGATACGGTGGCGATACAGATCCTGAACGCGTGCGCGCGTTCGAGCGCGCCGCGCGCCGCTTCCGCCTGCCGCGCGTGCCGCGCGTGCCGGATCGACGCGCGCCGATCCGGAACGGCACTGCAACGAGCGCCGACGCTGGCGCGTCATCACCTCATGCGAGGGAGTAAGCTCGCAGGCATGCACCGATCGCACCGGAGTACCCGATGAAAGCCCTCTTGCTGGTCGCGCCGCTCGGCATCCTGCTGGCCTCGTGCGCGAGCGTCCCGAAGCCGCTGCAGGGCACGTTCACGCCGATGACGCCGCGCCAGGCCGTCGCAGCCGCGAATGGGCAGCCGGTGCGATGGGGCGGCGAGATCATCCGCGTCGAACCCAAGGCCGGTTCCACCTGCTTCGAGATCCTTTCGCGCGAACTCGGTTCGAATGCGCGTCCGCTGCTGCGCGATCCCTCGGGCGGCCGCTTCATCGCATGCCACGAGGGATTCCAGGATCCGGAGGAATTCAAGCAGGGCCGCGAGATCACCGTCACGGGTCGCGTGACCGGTGTCGACCACGGCAAGATCGGCGAGTTCGACTATCGCTATCCGCACGTCGAAGCCGACGCGATCCACCTTTGGAAGCCGCGCAGCGCGAACCTGCACTCGCCCTACTACGATCCCTGGATGTACGGCGTCGGCCCGGGATGGGGCTGGGGCTACAACCCGTACTGGGGTCCACAATGGGGCGGCACGATCATCATCCGCGACAATCCCGCGCCGCGCCCGCCACCGCGTCCGCGACCGCCGCGCAGCTGATGGCGCACGTCCGCTCGCTCAGCCGGGCGGCCAATGCAGCGCGCGCCCGGCGAGCAGGTGCAGGTGGATGTGGAACACCGTCTGCCCGCCGTCGCGGTTGCAGTTCATGACGACGCGGTAGCCGTCCTCGGCGAAGCCCTGCTGCTTCGCCCAGCGCGACGCCGCAAGGACGAGCTTCCCTACCAGCGCCGCATCGCCCTCGCCGAGGTCGTTCAGCGTCGCGATCGGCCGCTTCGGAATGAACAGCACATGCACCGTCGCCTGCGGATTGATGTCGCGGAACCCGAGCACCTCGTCGTCCTCGTGGACGATGTCGGCGGGAATCTCGCGGCGGATGATCTTCGCGAAGAGCGTGTCGGTCATTTTGTGAGCCGGGAAATGTGGAATGGGGAATGGGGAATGGTAAAGCGCAAGCGCCAATGCTGATACGTCCCGATGCCAACGCCGCCGCTTTCGCTCTTGCCGTTCCCTATTCCCTATTCCCTATTCCCTATTCCCTACTCCCTACTCCCTACTCCCTACTCCCTACTCCCTATTCCCCGCCCTAAAGCTCCTGCCGCCCGCCGAACGCGTGCGCGAGCGTGCCGCGATCGACGAACTCGAGCTCGCCGCCGAGCGGGACGCCGTGTGCGAGGCGGCTCGCGCGCACGTTCGCGGCGCGCGCGAGTTGCGCGAGCAGGTGCGCGGTGGCCTCGCCTTCGACCGTCGGATTGGTCGCGACGATGAGTTCCCGGACCTCGCCTTCGGCGAGACGGCGCTCTAGCAGGTCGAGGCCGAGCTCGCGCGGTCCCATGCCGTCGAGCGGCGAGAGCCGGCCGAGCAACACGAAGTAGTGCCCGCGAAAGCCCGTCGCCTGTTCGATCGCGAGCTGGTCGACCGGCGTCTCGACCACGCAGAGCAGGCTTGTGTCACGCTGCGCGTTCGCGCAGACGACGCAGACCGGCGACTCGCTGAAGCTGCGGCAGCGCTCGCAGTTGCCGATCCGCTCGACCGCGGTCGCGAGCCGCTCCGCGAGCTTGCGCGCGCCCGCGCGATCGCGCTCGAGCACATGGAACGCCATCCGCTGCGCAGTCTTCGCCCCTACCCCGGGCAGGCAGCGCAGCGCGTCGATGAGGTCGTTGAGGAGGGGGGAGGACATGGGTAGGGAATGGGGAATGGGGAATAGGGAATCGGCGAGCCAGAACCGGGCGCAGGAACTTCAGCCTCAATTGTATTTGCTGCTTGCCATGCCCTATTCCCGATTCCCTATTCCCGGCCCCTCAGAACGGCAACTTGAACCCCGGCGGGAGG
>JAEYZH010000148.1 GCA_023430685.1 Pseudomonadota bacterium
ATCGTGCAGCAGGTCGCGGCCGCGTTCGCGGCGCGCCCGCGCTTCTGGATCGGCATCGCGCCCGAAGGCACGCGCAAGCCGGTGGCGCGCTGGCGCAGCGGCTTCTGGCACATCGCGCGCGCGGCGCAGGTGCCGATCGTGCCGGTCGCGTTCGACTACCCCTCGCGCTCGATCGTGGTCGGCCCGACCTTCATGCCCGGTCACGACCTCGATGCCGACCTCGCAGCCTTGCGCGCGTTCTACGCGCCGTTTCGCGGGCGCCATCGCGGGGTGTGACTGTGTGCTCCGTGTGTCAGGCCGTGCGCTTTTCGGCTCCGGATCCGCGCGCACGCCGTCCGGCGACGGCGAGCGTCGCGAGCAGCCACGCGAGCGCCGCGTTGGTCACGAGGTGGCCCTGCTTGGCGACGTCGGCGAGGCCGTCGCCAAGCACCGTGACCGCGAGCGTCGCGAGCATCACGATCGCGCAGAGCGCCGCGTATTCGAGCGCGCGGCTGCCGCGGCGGATCGTGACGCGCCACAGCAGCACGAGGACCGCGGCAAGCGGCGCCGCGAGCACGGCGAGGTGCAACGTGGGCGCCGCGTGCAACGCGCGGTCGAGGCTCGAACGCATCACGGGCGCGTGCTCGAACGTGCCGCCTTCGACGTGTCCGATCTCGCGCGCGAGCCAGGGATCGAGCGCGCGCACGCCGCGCCACGCGAGCGACAGCGCGATGCGCGGATGGCGTGCGAGCACCAGCAATTGGTCACCGCGGCTGAATCCCGCGAAGCCCGCGCACGCCTGTTCCGGCATTGCGGGCAACTCCCACGCATGCAGTCCGCTGTAGCGCGCGCATTGCGGATCGACGCCGAGTTCGACCAGCAGCGCTTGCGGATCGCTGCTCGCCGGCAGCAGCGCGGTGAACAGCACGTCGGCACGGTTGTACTGGTCGATCGCGTCCATCATCGCGTCGTCGCGCTGCAGTTGCACGAACTGCAGCCAGAATCCCGCGAACGCGCCGAACGCGAGGGCAGTCGCGCGCCAGCCGGTGCGCCCGTGCCGTGCGCGATCCAGCGCGAGCACCGCGAGCGCGATCGCACCCGGCAGCAGCAGGTGCTGGATCTTCGCGGTCGCGAGCGCGAACGCCGCGAGCGCGAGCAGCGCGAAACGACGTCGCGCGTACGGCGCGTCGCGCCACAGCAGGGTCGCCGCGACCAGCGCGTAGGCCGCGAGCAGCGCGGTCCATTCCGCATAGAAAGTATCGAGGAAGAGCGTGTTCGCGGGATCGGCGAACAGCAGCGGCACCAGCAGTGCGTGCGCGAGCGCTGGCCGCGGCTCGCCGCGCCTCCACCACGCGACCGAGAACGCGATCGACAGCGCGAGCAGCGCGCCCCAGCGCAACGCGCCGACCAGGCGCACGTCGTGCGGCCCCGCGGAACCGAGTGCTTCGCCGGTGCGCCAGGCAAGCGCGACCGCGCCGATGAACACGAGTTCGCTCGACCAGTAGCACATCGGGTCGCCCGACTCGATGAAGCGGAACTTCGCGTAAGGGGCCTGCGGGCTGTTCTGCTGCGGCGGTACCTCGGGTGGGCGATCCGGATGGAATCCGAAGCAGTTCGTGTAGCGCGTCTGGTCGTAGCTGTTCGCATACGCGTACAGCGGTTCGTGCGACCACAACGCGAACGCGCGCAGCGAGCCCGCGAGCCAGAGCAGCGCGAACAGCACGAGCCATGCGCGCGACGCGTGCTTCACCGGCCCGCTCCTGCATCGAGCGCGCGCCGCAGCAGCGCCGCGAACACGAGGCCGAGGCTCGCGAGCGCGAAATTGGGCGCGAGTTGCGCATGCTTGGCGAAATCCACGTCGCCGTCGCCGAACAGCGAAACCAGCGCGACGCCCGCGCTGCCGACCGCGCAGGCCAGCGCGAAGCCGAGCGCCGCGCGCTCGCGTCGCCGCCATGCCCCGGCCGCCACCAGCCAGGGCAGCAGCAGCACGCCCGCGGCGACGCCCGCGCTGTCGCCGAACACGCGGTTCCAGCTCGGCTGGTCCGACGGCAACGCTCCCCACGTCGCGCCTTCGACCACGCCGAGCGGAGGGATCCAGGGCAGCAGCAGGCGCGGGATGTGCAGCAGCGCGCGCGCGGTCGCGGGAGGATCGGACAGCAGCAGCCACCACGGTTCGGCGCGCGCCCAGTCCCCGACGCGCGTGCAGATGCGTTCGACCGGCAGCGGCATTGCGTAGATGCTGCGTCCGGCGTACGCGATGCACGCCGGTTCGAGATCCAGCGCCGCCGCGACGCGCGCGGGATCGCTGCTCTCGGGCAGCAGCACGGTCAGCACGAAGTTCGCGCGGTTGGCGCGATCGACCGCCTGCGCGACCGGCGTCGCGCGCGCGAGATCGGCCAGTTGCAGCGCGAGCCCCGCCAGCCCGCCGACCAGCAGCGCAAGTGCCGTCATGCGTCGTGCACGGCCGGCGCCCACGAGCAGCGCGAGGCCGAGCAGCAACGGCAGCACGAGGTGCTGCTGCTTGCTGCCCGCGAGGATCGCGGCACCGCCCGCAGCGACCATGAACGACGCGCGCGTCGGGTGCAGCAGCGCGACCGCGACGCCGGCGAGGCAGGCGTGGAAACCGAGCAGCGCGCCGGCTTCGGCGTAGAAGGTCGGGAAGTACAGCAGGTTGGCCGGATCATGGCCGAACAGCGCGAGCCATCCTAGGTAAGCGGCCGCGACCTGCGGCTGCCCCGCGCCCAGCAGCGCGCGCACGGTCCAGCCTGCAAGCAGCAGCCACGCGAGCAGGCGCCATTCGGCGAGGCGGTGCACCGAGTGGATCGAACGCGCGCCGGACGCTTCGGACATCCGCCACGCGGCCGCGACCGGCGCGGTGAACAGCAGGTCGGAACTCCAGACGCAAAGGCCGGGCGGGATCGGCTGGAACGCGTAGCGCGAGAGCGGCGCCTGCGGGTGGCCGCGGTCGGCACGATCGCCGGGCCGCCACGGCGCGAGGTCGAGGCAGGCGCTGTAGCGGATCTGGTCGTAGTTGTTCGCGTACGCGAGCAGCGGCCGGTGCAGGACCAGCCCGCACGCGCGCGCGAGCGCCGCCAACGCCAGCACGGCGAGCAGCAGCAGGAACCAACCGGGCAGGCGGGTGCGCTCGGGCATGGCGGGCCAGGGGACGCGGGAACGCCCGAGTGTAGGCGGCGTGCATGTCGGTCTCAATCGCGCCGGAACGCGAACCGGATCACGTTCGGACCGCGACGCGTGCACCCCCGGCGCCGCCAAGAGGGTCCGCGCGGGCGCCGTCGGCGCAGGTGTAGGATGGCTTCGAATCGCGGGGATCCGCCCGCAGGGGAGCTGTCATGAGAACGCGTCTTGGCCACTATGACATCGTCGCCGAACTCGGCCGCGGCGGCATGGGCGTCGTCTACAAGGGCTACGAGGCCTCGCTGAACCGCTACGTCGCGATCAAGGTGCTGGCCGACTCGCTCGCGCACGACGAGGCGATCAAGGAGCGTTTCCTGCGCGAAGCGCGCAGCATGGCCGCGCTCAATGATCCGCACATCATCCAGATCTACTTCATCGGCGAAGACGAAGGCCAGACCTACTTCGTGATGGAGTTCGTCGAAGGCGAATCACTCGGTTCGATGCTCAAGCGCGACCACCGCCTCACGGTCGAACAGGCCGCGAAGGTGATCCACCAGACCGCGCAGGGCCTTGCGACCGCGCACGACCACGGCGTCGTGCATCGCGACATCAAGCCCGGCAACCTCATGATCTCGAGCCGCGGTGCGGTCAAGATCGCGGACTTCGGCATCGCGCTGTCGAACCAGGACCTGTCGAAGAAACTGACCTCGACCGGCGAGTTCGTCGGCACGCCGGGCTACCTGTCGCCCGAAGTCTGCCTCGGCCGCCCGGTCGACCAGCGCTCGGACATCTTCTCGCTCGGCATCGTGCTGTTCGAGATGCTGACCGGCAAGATGCCGTTCAACGACGAGTCGCCGCTCGGCCTCATGCTCGAAGTGGTCAAGGCCGAGATCCCCGACGTGCGCAGCCTCAACCACGACGTCGACCCCGATGTCGCGCGCATCCTCACGCACATGATCGCGAAGGAACCGGCCGACCGCTACCAGAATTGCCACGACCTCGTCACCGACCTCGCGCGCCATCCGCTGGTCGCGAAGGGCGGGCCGATCACGGTGCAGACGAAGCTGTCGCCGGCCGCGGCCACGCTGATCGGCCAGAAGACGCCGGTGTCGGGCCAGGTGCCGTTGCGCAGCACGCCGGCGACGCCGATGCGTGCATCCGGCGCGCAGACGCGCATCACCGCGAGCGGCCAGCCCGAACCGCCGACCGCGCCCGGCGCGGTGCGTCGCGGCGTGCTCGATCGCCCGACCGTTCCCGCAGGCAGCCAGCCGCACGGCCGCTCCGCCCTGCCCTGGGCGATCGCCGCAGTGCTGCTGCTCGCGGTTGCGGGCGGCACCTGGGCGATGCGCCACCAGATTCCCGCGCTCGGCGGCCTGTTCGGCGCGCCGCAGGTCGCATCGAGCGAAGCGGACGCGCCGCGCGTGGCCCCGCCGTCGACGCCTGCTTCCCCGTCGACCACCGGTGAAGTCGCCGCAAGCGTCGCGCCGAGCACCGCGCCGATTGAGGCACCGGCCGCGCCACCGCCCGCGACCGCAGCGGACCTCGCTGCGGCGACGACCGACGCATCCGGCACGGTGGCTGCACACGAAGATCCCGGCGCGCCGGCGGCGCGCGCCTCGCAGGCCGGCATCGATGCGTTGCGCGACCTGCCTGCCGCGAAGGCGTCGGCCGAAGTGGTCGAACCCGCGCCGGCGCCGCGCGTCGCGAAGGTGACGCCGGTCGAAAAGCCGAGCGCGCCCGCGAAGCCGCGCGTGCCGACGATCGCGGTGGTGTCGGCGGGCGACGACGTGATCTCCTCGCCGGCAGAAGACGCGCTGGTCGACCTGCTGCAGAGCCGCGGCTTCCGCGTGATCGAAGGCGGGCGTGGCAGCGGCAACGGACCCAACCTGCGCGCATTGCGCGGCAAGGCCGACGCGGTCGTGTTCGTGCATGCGCGTCCGGTCGGCACCCAGGAGCTCACCTACTACGGCCAGGCGTCCACGTTGTACACGGTGCAGCTCGGCGTGAAGGCCTATCGCGTGTCCGATGGCAGCGTGCTGTGGACCAGCGGCGCCGAACAGGTCAACTTCACGAGCCTCAACGCGGCCGAGAAGGCACGCGAGGCGGTCGAGCCGATGCTCGACCGCGTCGACGGCCGACTCGCCGAGTTCCGCCCGCGCGGGGGGCGCGGCTGACATGCGCGCCGCCACCTTCTCCGCGACACCGACGGCGCGCGCCGGACACCCCGCCGCTGCAGGCGACATCACGCGGCTGCTGCAGGCGGCCGGCGGCGGCGACCACGCGGCGTGGAGCCGCCTCGTCGACCTCGTCTATCCCGAGCTCAAGCGCCTTGCGCGCGGTGCGCGCAGTCGCGCGCGCGACAACACGCTCTGCACGACCGCACTCGTGCACGAGTGCTACCTGCGCCTTTCCCGCGCGGGCGGGCTTGCGCGAGACCGCGACCACCTGCTTTCGCTCGCGGTGCGCATCATGCGCCAGGTGCTGACCGACCACGCGCGCGAACGGCTCGCGCTCAAGCGTGGCGGAGGTGAAGCAGCCACCGCGCTGGACGCTGTCGATCCCGGCGACCGGCGGCAGTTCGAGCAACTCATCGAGATCGACGATGCACTGAAGCGGCTCGCACGCGAACAGCCGCGCCAGGCGCAGGTGTTCGAGTGCCGGTATTTCGGCGGCCTCAACGACGACGAGACCGCCGAGGCGCTCGCGATCTCGCCGCGCACCGCGCATCGCGACTGGCACGCAGGTCGTGCCTGGCTCGCGCGCGAACTCGGGGCGGCGGCACCGAGCCACTGACGCGCGCCGTCGCGACCCGCGCAGGCGCCTGTCAGCGCACCGCGACGCCCGCGCGCCTCGCACGCAGCGCGTCACGCGCGGCCAGCGCCTTCAGCGTGCGCGCATGCGTGGCGCCGAGCGATCCCTCGAGGATCGCCAGCGCGCGCGCGTATTCGGCCTCGGCTTCGGCGCCACGGCCCGCGAGGTCCAGCGTTTCGGCGAATGCGGCACGCGCCGCGCCGCCCTGCCAGGCACCCGCCCCCATTTCCGCCTCCACCCCGGCGATCACGCGGCGATGCATCGCCTCCGCCTCGCCGTGCCGGCGTTGCACGCGATACAGCCGCGCGATCGCATTCATGGTCGCGAGCGTCTCGGGGTGGCGCTCCCCGAGCAGGCGCAGGTCGAGCGCGAGTGCACGCTCGAGCAAGGGCGCGGCGCGCTCCGGGCGATCGCGCTCGAGGTAGAGCTGCCCGAGGTTGCCCATCGTGACGCGGGTCGAGGTGTTCTCCTCGCCGAGCACGCGCAGCCGGCGCTCCAGCACGTCGGCGTAGAGCGCCTCGGCGCGCGTGAAGTCGCGCGCGTCGCGGTAGACGCTCGCGAGCACGTTCGCGCTTCGCAATGTCGATGGATGGTCGTCGCCGAGCACCGAGCGCGAACGCGCGACCGCGGGCTCGAGCCAGCGCAGCGCCTCGTCGATGCGGCCCATGTCGCGCATCAGCACGCCGATGTTGTGCGCGGCTTCGACCGTCTCCGGGTGGTCTTCGCCGCGCAGCGAGACGCTGCGCGCGTACGCGGGCTCCAGCAACGCCCATGCCTCCTCGGCGCGACCCAGCGTCTGCAGGTTGGCCGCACGCATGCTCGCGATCGCGAGCTTCAGTTCGTCGTCGGCGCCGAGGTGGCGGTCCGCCTCGTCGGCCACGCGCGCAAACACCGCCTCGGCCTCGGCGTACTCGCCCCGGTAGTTCAGCAGGTAGCCGGTGCTGAAGCGCGCATCGATCGCGTCGCGGGAATGCGGGCGGCCGAGCGCCTCCCATCCGGCGACGACCGCGGCCAGTGTTGCGCCGGCTTCGTCGAAGGCGTTGGACGACACCAGCGCGTCGGCGAGGATCGCCTGCGCGCGCAGCCGCTGCTCGCGCGGCAGCTCCCCCGCGGTGTCGACCGCGATCGCAAGGCGCGCCTCGCGCTCGGCGTCGGCATTCCGCCCAAGCTTGTAGTACAGGCGCGCGAGCGTGCTGCGCACCGCCGCGAGTTCGACCGGCAATTGCGCGAAGCGCTGGCCGGCGGATCGCGACGCGAGGTCGAGCGCATCGTGCACGGTCACTTCGCGCCCGCGCGTCGCGGCCGGATCCGCGGCCGCGAGCAGGTCGTCCTGCAGGAAGTCGAGCACCGAAGTGGCGACCTTGGCCTGGTAGGCCGCGGCATCGCGCTCGATGCCGAGGCGCCAGGTGAACGCGCCCGCACCGCCGACGAGCAGTGCGAGCGCGAGCGCGGCCGCGGCCGTGCCGATCGGATGCCTGCGCAGGTAGCGCGCGGCGAGGTAGGCGGCGCGGCGCGGCCTCGCACGCACCGGGCGGTGCTCGAGGAACGCGCGCACGTCGTCCGCAAGCGCGTCCGCGGTCGCATAGCGCGCGGCGGGATCGGTCGCGGTCGCCTTGCGCAGGATCGCGGCGAGATCGGCGGGCATCGAGGCCGGCAGCGGCAGTTCCATCGCCGCACCGCTCGCGGCCAGCTGGGTACGCGCGACTTCGGCCAGGCGCGTGTCCTGCTCCTGCTCGTCCGCACGGGCGAGCGCACCGAGCAGCAGGCCGAGCTGGTACACGTCGGACGCGATCGTCGGCCGCTCGCCGCGCAACTGCTCCGGGCTCGCATAACCCGGCGTGCACGCCTGTGCGGCCGGCCCGTCCTGTTCGCCGAGCAGTTGGGCGATGCCGAAGTCGAGCAGGCGCGCGCCGCCGTCGGCGTCGACGAGCACGTTGGTCGGCTTGATGTCGCGATGGATCAGTCCGCGCGCGTGCGCGAATGCCACCGCCGCGCACACCTCGAGGAACAGCCCGAGTCGCCGCGCGAGCGGCAGCCCGGCCCGGACGCAGTGGCGATCGATGCGCTCGCCTTCGACGAGCTCCATCGCGAACCACGGGCGACCGGCACCGTCTCGGCCGCCGTCGAGCAGGCGCGCGATGTGCGGATGGCGCAGGTCGGCCAGCGCCTGGCGCTCGCGGCGGAACAGCGCGGCCCCGACCTCGTCGTCGCGCGCATCGAGCATCCACTTCAGCGCGACCCGCTGCTCGTACTCGCCATCGGCGCGCTCGGCGAGGTAAACGAACGCCATGCCGCCGCGGGCGAGCTCGCGCAGGATGCGCCAGGCCCCGACGCGATCGCCTTCGGCGAGGCCCGCGCGCCGCTCGCGCTCGCGCAGCAGGGAATCGGCGACCGCGCCCTGCAGGCCGCCACCGGTGCGCAGCTCGTTCGGATCGATCGGCATGGGTCCCCTCGTGGGAGGGAGTGTAGCGCCGTCGCGATCGGGCTTCGCGCCCGGCGACGCGTCGCGTTGCACCGGATGGCTCCACGGCGCGCGGGACGCGGCGCTGCAGGCTGCCGCGGTATCGCGCGCTACAACGGCGCGAGGTTCGCGTAGGCGAGCACGAGTCGCTTGCGGCCGGCGTCGGCGAAGTTGACCTCGACGAGCGTGTGCGCGCCCGCGCCCTCGTACGACAGCACGATGCCTTCGCCGAAGCTCGCGTGCGACACGCGTTGGCCGAGCTTGAACGGCGTCGTCGCTTCGGCGAGCGTCGCGCGACCCGCGAATGCGGGGCGGCTGACCTGCACGCGCGGGCGCACCTCGCGCAGCAGCGCGGGCGGGATCTCGGCGAGGAAGCGCGACGGGCGCGCATAACTTTCGGAGCCGTGCATGCGCCGCGATTCCGCGCAGGTCAGCACGAGGCGTTCGCGCGCGCGCGTGATCCCGACGTAGGCGAGTCGGCGCTCTTCCTCGAGCCGGCCCGGTTCCTCGGTCGACTTCTGGCTCGGGAACAGGCCGTCTTCCATGCCGACGAGGAACACGTTCGGGAATTCCAGGCCCTTGGCCGAATGCAGCGTCATCAGCTGCACGCAATCCTGCCAGGCCTCGCCCTGGCCCTCGCCGGCCTCGAGCGCCGCGTGCGCGAGGAACGCCGCGAGCTCGGTCAGTCCCGCCTCGAGATCCTCGGGCGTGCGCCGGAAGCGCGCGGCGACATTCGCGAGTTCGTCGAGGTTCTCGACGCGCGACTCCGCGCTGCCGCGGCTGTCCTTCTCGTAGTACTCGCGCAGGCCCGAACGGGCGATCGCGTGCTCGACCTGCTCGGCCATCGCGAGCGAGGCCGCGTCGTCATCGCCTTCGTCGACGACGCCCCCGGCACGGCAATCGTGGGCGAGCGCCTCGACCAGCTCGAGGAACGTGCGCAATGCATTCTTCGCGCGGGACGCGAGCGTGCCGGTGGCGAGCTCGGCCAGCGCGGCCTCCCACAGCGACGCGTCGTCGCGCCGGCCGCGCTGGCGCAGCAGGTCGAGCGTGCGGTCGCCGATGCCGCGCGGCGGCGTGTTGACCGCGCGCTCGAACGCGGCGTCGTCGTGGCGGTTCGCGACCAGGCGCAGGTAGGCGAGCGCATCCTTGACCTCGGCGCGGTCGAAGTAGCGCAGGCCGCCGTAGACCCTGTAGGCGATCGCGTGCTGGCTGAGCTGTTCCTCGAAGTTGCGCGACTGCGCGTTCGAGCGGTACAGGATCGCGTGCTCCGACGGGCGCGCGCCGGACTGGATGTTCTCGCGGATGCGCTCGACGACGTAACGCGCTTCGTCCTGCTCGTTGTAGGCCGCGTAGAGCTCGATCGGCACGCCTTCCTCGCCCGCGGTCCAGAGCTGCTTGCCGAGGCGATCGGGGTTGTGCGCGATCACCGCGTTCGCGGCCGCGAGGATGTTGCCGGTGGAGCGGTAGTTCTGCTCGAGTCGGATCGTGCGCGCACTCGGGAAGTCGCGCAGGAAGTGCTGCACGTTCTCGACGCGCGCGCCGCGCCAGCCGTAGATCGCCTGGTCGTCGTCGCCGACCACGAAGGCCTGCCCGCTGGTTCCCGCGAGCACGCGGATCCACGCGTACTGCAGCGTGTTGGTGTCCTGGAACTCGTCGATCAGCAGGTGGCGGTAGCGCTCGCGGTAATGCGCGAGCAGCGCATCGTCGTGCAGCCACAGTTCGTGCGCGCGCAGCAGCAGTTCGGCGAAATCGACGAGCCCGCCGCGTCGGCACGCATCCTCGTAGGCGCGGTAGATGTCGATCAGCACGCGATGGTTGCTGTTGTAGCCGGCATCCAGCGCATCCGGGCGCTTGCCCTCGTCCTTCGCGCTGTTGATGAACCAGCTCGCCTGGCGAGGCGGGAAGCGCGCCTCGTCGAGGCCGAGACCCTGGATCGTGCGCTTGACCAGGCGCTGCTGGTCGTCCGCGTCGAGGATCTGGAACGTTTCGGGCAGCTTCGCCTCGCGCCAGTGCCGGCGCAGCAGCCGGTGCGCGATGCCGTGGAAGGTGCCGATCGTGAGGCCGCGCGCGCCGCCCGCGACGAGCGCGTCGGTGCGCGCGCGCATTTCGCCTGCGGCCTTGTTCGTGAACGTGACCGCGAGCAGCGACCACGGCGACGCGCGCTCGACCTCGAGCAGCCATCCGATCCGGTGCGTCAGCACGCGCGTCTTGCCCGAACCCGCGCCCGCGAGCACGAGGTAGTGGCCGGCCGGGGCGGTGACCGCTTCGCGTTGCGCTTCGTTGAGTCCGTCGAGCAGGTGGGAAACGTCCATCGCGTGATTGTAACGGCCGGGCGCGCCCGCCCACCCACGTTCAGCGCGGCGGCCGCATCATCGGCGCGTGATCGCGCGCACCTTCGCCCTGTTCCTGCTCGTCCTCGCGCTGGATGCACGCGCGGCCGGCGCACCGCGCTACACGCTGCGCTACGAGGAGGCCACGCGCTCGATGCAGGTCGAGGCCTGCCTCGACGCGGCGGCCGCACGCGTGCGCTTCGCGGCTGACGGCACGGCCACGCGCTCGCTCACGAGGTTCGCGCGCACGCGCGGCGGCGCGATCGCGCGCGAGGGCGCTGCCTGGGTCGCGCGCGACTGGGG
>JAEYZH010000150.1 GCA_023430685.1 Pseudomonadota bacterium
GCGCAGGCGAACGCAACGCGTTCCGCGCCGCGCTGGCGGCGGCCGCGCGCGGCGCGGACTCGGACTGGCGCAAGCTCGCCGCCGCCGTCGACAGCGACTACCCGCCCTATCCGTACATCGAGCTCGCCGCGCTGCGCAGCGACCTCAAGCACGCCTCGCCGGAAGCGGTCGAGCGCTTCCTGGCGCGCTGGTCCGACACGCGCGCTGCCGCCGACCTGCGCTCGGCCTGGCTGCGCGAACTCGCGCGACGAGGCGACTGGCCGCGCGTGCGCGCGACCTATGCCGGCAGCGAAGAGCGCGACCTGCAGTGCCACGCCTTGCGGGCTCGGCGCGTCGCCGGCGAAACGCTCGACTTCGCGCGCGACCTCGAACCCGTATGGCAGGGCAGCCAGCGTCTTCCCGACGCCTGCGCCGCGGTGATCGCAGATGCGCGCGCGAGCGGCCTCATCGATGATGCGCAGGCGTGGGCGCGGCTCGCGCGCGCGGCCGAGGCCGGCCAGGCCGACGCGGTGGCCCAGGTGGCCGGATGGCTCGACGGCACGGTTCGCGTCGAGGCGGACCGCGTGCTCGCGGCGCTGCGCGATGCACCCGCGAGTTTCGCCAAGGCGAAGACCTGGCCCGACACGCCACGCACGCGCGACGCGCTGGCCTGGGGCCTCGCGCGCCATGCACGCCGCGACAGCGCCGCGGCCGAAGCGGCATGGGCGGATCTCGCCGCACGCTTCAAGTGGGACGCGGCCCAGAAAAACCGCATCCTCAATGCGATCGCGCTGTATCGTGCGACGAGCTATTCGCCCGATGCGCTCGCACGGCTGAAGGCGCTGCCGCCGGAGGCCGATGACGACGCGACCCGCGAGTGGCGCGTGCGCGGCGCGCTCGCATCGGCCGATTACGCAGGCACGCTCGAAGCACTCGAGCGGATGTCCGACGGGCAGAAGGCCGACCCGCAATGGCGCTACCTGCGCGGGCGCATGCTGATGAAGCTCGGCCGCGACGCGGAAGCGACCGCGCTGCTCGGCGAGGTCGCGCGCGAGGCGACGTTCCACGGCTTCCTCGCGGCCGACTGGGTCGGGCGACCGTACTCGATCTGTCCGGACACGCTCGCTGCCGACGCGCAGGCCACCGCACGACTCGAGCGCCAGCCCGATCTCGCACGCGCGTTCGAGTTCCGCGAACTCGGCATGCTGCGCGAAGGCCGGCGCGAGTGGGATTTCGCGATGGCCAAGCTGGAGCCCGCGCAGCAGCGGCTCGCGGCCGATCTCGCGTATCGCCGCGGCTGGTACGACCGCGCGGTGTTCGCGTTTTCGGCTGCGCCCGAGACCCGCCGGCTGTACGAGCAGCGCTTCCCGGTCGCGATGGAACACCAGGTGCGGCGCGATGCGCGCGAAGCCGGCATCGACCCGGCGTGGGCCTACGCGATCATCCGTGCCGAGAGCGCGTGGATGGCCGACGCGCGCTCGCATGCGGACGCCTACGGATTGATGCAACTGCTGCCCGCCGTCGGCAAGCAGGTCGCGAAGTCGGCGGACGTCGCATGGAGGGGCGTCAACGGCCTGTTCGACCCCGAGTACAACGTCAAGCTCGGCACGCGCTTCCTCGGCCAGATGGCGCGCGAGTTCGACGGCAACCCGTGGCTCGCGAGCGCGGCCTACAACGCGGGCGCGCGGCCGGTGCGACGCTGGCTCGAGGCGCGCGCGACACTCGAACCGGACTTCTTCATCGAGACGATCCCGTATCGCGAGACGCGCGAGTACGTCGCGCGCGTGCTCGCCTTCGCCGTGATCTACGACTGGCGCCTCAACGACCAGGTGCTGCCGCTGTCCTCGCGCATGCCGAGGGTCGGGCAGGCGACGCGTGCGGGCAACCCCTCCCCGCCACGCAAGCGCGTGGTCTGCGAAGCCGGCCCTGCCGCGCCCGCACCCGCGGGCGCGACCGCCAGCGGCGAACGATGAGCGTATCGCCCGCGCTGCAGCTCGCGGCGCTCGCAGCGCTCGGCTTCTGCGCGCAATGGCTCGCGTGGCGCGTGCGCCTGCCCGCGATCCTGTTCCTGCTGCTGCTCGGACTCATGCTGGGTCCGGGCCTGGGCTGGCTCGATCCGGATGCGGCGATGGGTCCGCTGCTGTTCCCGTTCGTCACGCTCGGCGTCGCGATCATCCTGTTCGAAGGCGCGGCGAGCCTGCGATTCCACGAGCTCGCGGGCGTCGGCGGCACGGTTTCCCGGCTCGTGACCGTTGGCGCGCTGGTGAGCGTGGTCGTGCTCGCGGCGGCCGCGCACTGGATCGCGGGACTGTCGTGGGAACTGGCCGCGCTGTTCGGTGCGCTGACCTGCGTGACCGGCCCGACCGTGATCATGCCGATGCTGCGCAGCGTGCGGCCGAACACGCGCATCTCGAACGTGCTGCGCTGGGAAGGCATCATCATCGATCCGCTCGGCGCCCTGTTGGCGGTACTGGTCTACGAAGCGATCGTGTCGCAGCAGGACGGGCATTCGCTGCGCGTGTTCGGTTTCACGGTCTTCGCCGGCGCGGCCTGTGGAGCACTAGGCGCGGCGGTGCTCGCGTTCCTGCTGCGCCGCAACTGGCTTCCGGAGTACCTGCAAACCTACGGCACGCTGGCGGTGTTGTTGCTGACGTTCACGAGCGCGAACGAGCTCGCGCACGAATCGGGCCTGCTCGCGGTCACCGTGATGGGCATCGTGCTGGCCAACCTGCGCGGCCTCGCGATCGAGGAAATCCTCTCGTTCAAGGAGCACCTGAGCACATTGCTGATCAGCGCGCTGTTCATCCTGCTCGCGGCGCGCCTCCGATGGCCGCTGCCTGCCGGTGCGCTTCCCGCGGGGCTGCTGATCCTGGTCGTCGCGCAGGTCGTTGCACGACCGCTGGCGGTGCTCGCGAGCAGCATGGGTGGCTCGCTGTCCTGGCGCGAGCGCGCGCTGGTCGCATGGGTCGCGCCGCGCGGGATCGTCGCTGCTGCGGTCTCCGCGCTGTTCGCGCTGCGACTCGAGTCGCAAGGCATCGAAGGCGCCGAGATGCTGGTGCCCTTGGCGTTCGCGCTGATCATCGGCACGGTCACGCTGCAGAGTGCGACCGCGGGCCCGCTCGCGCGCTGGCTCGATGTCGCAGAACGTGAGCCGCGCGGCGTGCTCGTGATCGGTGCGAACCGCGTCGCGCGCGCGGTCTCCAAGGCGCTCGTCGACCAAGGCGTGCAGGTACTGGTCGCGGACGATGACTGGCCCGACATCCAGGCGGCGCGCATGGCGGGGTTGCCGGTCTGGTACGGCGATCCGCTCAGTGAACACGCCGAACGCACGCTGCCGCTCGATGGCATCGGCCGGTTGTTCGCGATGTCCACGCGCGGGGAGCACAACAGCCTCGCCTGCGTGCGCTACCGACCCGAGTTCGGGCGCCATCGCGTGTACCGCCTGCGCGTGCGCGAAGCCACCGCCGACGGTGCCCGGCGTCGCGAACAATCCGATACGATCCGCGCCGATCGCCTGTTCGGCAGCGAGGTGACGCTGGGCGCGATCGAACGCAAGCTCGACGAAGGCTGGCGCATCAAGAGCACGCGCCTGTCGGAAACGTTCGGACTCGATGCGTTCCGCCAGACACACGGCGCGGAGGCACTCGTGCTGTTCTGCGTCGACGAGCAGGGGCGGCTGCGCGTCGCGAGCGAATCACGCAGGCTCGAGGCGAAACCCGGCTGTTCGCTGACCGCGCTCGTGCCGCCGGAAGCGGCTTCCTGAGAATCGCGCGAGCGAGGCATCGGTGGCACTGCGCAGGCTGGCTCGCACCTCATTGCGGCGCGCCACGATCGCGCTTCCCAACCCGCTCACCTCGACGCGCGCATTTCAGTGTCCGTACAAGCCCGCCGCCTGCGCGTGCGCCGCGATCTGCGCTTCGCTCAGCGCCTGCCCATAGAACAACGCGACGTGGCCGAGCGTTGCATAGACGAACGGGCGATCGGCCCCGGGTTCCGATGCCACGTAGACCTTCGGATTCACGAGGGACGGGAACGGCGCGGGCGGATACCCGAACATCGACTGCACCTGCAGCAGCCGCGCGTTGATGTAGAAGCGCACCTGGTTCGCATTGGCGTCGAGCACGGCCGCGATGTGGTACGCGTGGCCCGCGGTGAGTCCCGAAAGATCGACGCGCGTGTCGTTGCCGACCTGCAGGCGCGGCTGCAGGTTGGACACGCCGAACACGAGGAACGGGACCGCAGGCGCATCGTCGCCGATGGACAGGATCGGCTGGAATCCCGCGCCATTGGTTTGCGGGCTGTACACGGCTTCTACCGTGAGCGAGCCACTCGGGTTCGGAAGCCCGGTCGGGTTGCCCACCGCGGACGCCTTCCCGTTGCCCTCGTTCATGCGCAGGTAGTTCGCGTTGCTGGTCGGGAACAGCCGACTCCAGCCCGGCCGCAGCGTCAAGCTCGAGCCACTCAGCGTGACGTCGATGTCGGCCGAACCGATGTCGTCGAACACGGTCGCCGCGGGCGCTTCGTCCAGCTTGTAGTAAAGGGTCGGGTTGTCCGCGAGGATCATCGATTCCAGGCTCGGTGCGCCGCCGCCCGGCGCGAGCGCGACCCAGGTGTTGTTGTAGCGCGCGTAGAGCTGGCCGTCGGCAGGCGCGTCGGCGAACGAGCCGCCCGCAGGACCTTGCGGTCCTTCGGGACCGGGATCGCCCTGCACGCCCTGCGGACCCGGGCCACCCTGGGGTCCGGGCACGCCCTGCGGACCCGGATCACCCTGCGGTCCGGGCGTGCCCTGCGGTCCCGGGTCACCTTGGGGTCCGGGCACACCCTGCGGACCCGGATCACCCTGCGGTCCGGGCACACCCTGCGGACCCGGGTCGCCCTGCGGTCCGGGCACACCCTGCGGACCGGGGTCGCCCTGCGTTCCGGGCACACCTTGCGGACCCGGCTCACCCTGCGGCCCCTGCATGCCCTGTGGACCCGGATCACCTTGCGGTCCCTGCGGCCCGGGATTGCCGTCGAGTGCGAATTGCGCGACCGGCGTCGTCGACACTGCCTGGCGCGGCGACAGCGGCACGCCGTTCACGCGCACCTCGAGCCAGCGCTGATCGCCCGTGAATGCGCCCGGGAAGCTCAGACTCACCGTGAACAGGCCATCGGTGACCGGGAACGCGGGCTCGCTGATCGAAGACCCGACCTGCGAACCGCCGGTCTCCGCGTCGTACAGCACGAAGGTGAGGTCGACCGCGCCGTTCAATGGCTGGCCGTCCTGTTGCAGACGGGCCTGGTAGGTGAAGTCCGGCAACTGCGCGACCTGCGCGAGCGTCGGCGCCGCGAACACGGCCAGGCAACCCCACAATGCGATGCGCAGCAGGCTCTTCATGGTTGGCAATCCTCGAATCCATTGCGGAACAGGCGGTCGCCGGCGACGGGCATCGCGAGAAAGCCCGCGTCGAGCGCGTAGCCGCCCCCCGTGGCGCGACCGGCGACCGGCTCGGCGACCGTGGCATCGAGCAGGAAGCACGGGCTGGCCGCGCGCGTGACGCCGCCACCCGCGATGACGTGCTGGGATACCAGCACGGGCTGGCCCCGCCTCGGCGTGTTCGCGTCGGCAGCCGTCGCCGCCGCCGAGACCGCGACGGGCAGCAGCAGCGCAAGAACGATCGCGCGATGGCGGAAGTCGCTCGCGCGGGTTCGGATGTCAGGCATCGATCGAGCCCCCTGTGGACCCCGGCTGGTCGTCAACGATACCCCTGTTCGGGCGGCTTGTCGCTTCGACGCACTCAGGAATGGGCGGCCGCGCGTCGCAGCAGCAATGCGCGCTCGCGCTCGTTGCGCGTCAGCGCAGCCGCACGCTCGAACTCCGTGCGCGCCTCCTCACGCCGACCGAGCTTGCCGAGCAGGTCGCCGCGCACGCTCGGCAACAGGTGGTAGTCCTTCAGCGCGGGGTCGCCGAGCAGGCGATCGACCGCGTCGAGGCCTGCCGCGGGGCCGGAACGCATCCCGAGCGCGACGGCGCGATTCAGATCGACCACCGGCGACGGCGCCACCTGCGCGAGCGCGTCGTAGAGCGTGACGATGCGCGCCCAGTCGGTGTCCTCGGCGCGGCGCGCGCGTGCATGGCAGGCGGCGATCGCCGCCTGCAGCGCGTACGGACCGGGCGCGCGCCCGATGCGCTCGATGCGCTCGAGTGCACCGAGGCCACGCCGGATCAGCAGGCGGTCCCAGCGGCTGCGGTCCTGTTCGAGCAGCAGCACGGGCTCGCCGTCGGGTCCGCGGCGCGCGCCGAGGCGCGAAGCCTGGATTTCCATCAGCGCGACGAGTCCGAGCACCTCGGGTTCGCCCGGCGCGAGGCCCGCGAGCACGCGACCTAGCCGCAACGCGTCTTCGCACAGCTGCGGGCGCGTCCAGTCGGTGCCGGTGCTCGCCGCGTAGCCTTCGTTGAAGATCAGGTAGATCACGCCGAGCACCGCGGGCAGGCGCTCGTCGCGTTCGGTGCCGCGCGGCACCTCGAACGGCACCGCTGCGTCGGCGAGCGCGCGCTTCGCGCGCACGATGCGTTGCGCGATCGTCGGTTCCGGCACGAGGAATGCGCGCGCGATCTCGGCCGTGGTCAGGCCGCCGAGCATGCGCAGCGTCAGCGCGACGCGCGACTCGATCGGCAGCACCGGGTGGCAGGCCGTGAACACGAGCCGCAACAAGTCGTCGCCGATGTCGTCGTCGAGCATGTCGGTGGCGTCCGCCGGATGCGCGGCCTCCAGCCTGTCCGGGTCATGGCCGAGCTGCTCGTGCTTGCGCACGATCAGCTGTTCGCGCCGCAACCGGTCCACCGCACGGTGCTTCGCGGTCGCCATCAACCACGCGCCGGGATTGTCGGGCACGCCGCTCCTGGGCCAGTTCTCGAGCGCGGCCACCAGTGCATCCTGGGCGAGGTCCTCGGCCAGGCCGACGTCGCGCAGCATGCGTGCGAGCGCGGCCGTCACACGCGCCGCTTCGATGCGCCACACGGCCTCGATGGTCCTTGCGATGTCCTGCGCCATGGGCATGGATCACACCATCGCAGGCGCGCGTGCGCAAGCCATGCCGTTGCGCATTCACGTGCACGCCCGCGGCGCATCGCCGCCTTCGACGAGCGCACGAATCACGATCCGTTGCTGCGCATCGGTGAAGAGGCACTTGCAGCGCCGCGCCCACTCGATCGCTTCCTCGAGCGATCGCACCTCGATCAGCCAGAACCACTGGACAGTGACTCCGCGTTGCTCCGGCCCGGTGTCGACGTGCGCGCCGCGCCGATGCGACAGCCACACCGTGGCCCCACCTCCGGGCGACTGCAGGCGCGCGGCTTCGAGCAGTACGCCCGCGCCGAGCAGCAACGCGCCGTAGCGCTCCAGTGCCGCCCCGGCGGCGGCATCGAACGCGTGGTCGCTTGCGCCGGCGTCGGCTGCTTCCAGCATGAGCATGAATCGCATGGTCGTGCTCCCGAGGCGCGCTTGCGCCGTCGATGCGAGCGACGAAGTACCGCGGCGCGGTTCGACATCCGGTGCGCGCAAGCGGTGCGCATGCCACGCCTCGCGTGCGATGAGGCCGCGCGCGAGGCGGTATCCGCGGCCGCTGCCTGAACGCTTCGCACGTAAAAAAAGCATTGTTCATCGCGGGGTTGGGCGTGGATCGCCAATCTGGTCCCACGTGGTCACCGGACCACCGGCGCTCGCAGCGCCGTCAACTGGAGGAGAACACCATGACGACTCGTACCACGAACCTCACCACCCTGATGCTCGCCTCGGCGCTTTCCTTCGGCGCGGCGTCGTTCGCGACCGCACAGCAGCCCGCCGCGACGCCGGTGAACAACGACACGAATGTCGACTCCGAGCAGCCCGTGACCGATGCGTGGATCACGACCAAGGTCAAGACCGAGCTCGGCATCACCGAAGACGTCAAGGCGATGGACATCGACGTCGACACCAAGGACGGCATGGTCACGCTGACCGGCGTGCTGCAGGACGAGGCGGCCGTGAAGAAGGCCGTTGCCGCGACCAAGAGCGTCAAGGGCGTGCGCAGCGTCGACGCGAGCGGCCTGAAGGCTGCGGCGCACTAATCCAGACCCCCATCCACGGCGCTTCCACCAGGAACCGCCCAGCAGGAGCAGACCATGAACGAAGATCGCATCAAGGGACAGTGGAAGCAGCTCGCCGGCCGCATCAAGGAGAAGTGGGGCAAGCTGACCGACGACGACCTGACCATCGCCGAGGGCAACAGCCAGTACCTCGCCGGCAAGGTGCAGGAGCGCTACGGCGTGGCCAAGGACGAGGCCGAGCGCCAGGTCAGGGAGTTCGATCGCACGCTGTAAGTACT
>JAEYZH010000192.1 GCA_023430685.1 Pseudomonadota bacterium
CGGACAAGGTCAAGCTCGCGCTCGACAAGACGGCCTATCGAGCGGGCGACACGCTCACGCTCACGGTCACGCCCCCGCAGGCCGGCGCCGGCGTGCTGCTGGTCGAAACCGACCACCTGCTCTACACGCGCAACTTCGAAGCCAGGCCCGGCACGACGGTCCAGATCCCGGTCACCGAGGACTGGGAACGCCATGATGTCTACGTGACCGCGCTCGTGCTGCGCGGCGGTTCGGCGGCCGAGAAGACCACGCCTGCGCGAGCGGTCGGCGTCGTGCACGTGCCGATGGAGCGCGGCGACCGCAAGGTCGAGGTCGCGATCGAGGCACCGAAGCAGATGAAGCCCGAGACGGACCTGCCGGTGACCGTGAAGGTGCCCGCGCTGGCCGGCAAGAAGGCCTGGGTCACGGTGTCGGCGGTCGACGTCGGCATCCTCAACATCACGCGCTTCGAACGGCCCGACCCGATCGGCTGGTTCTTCGCGCAACGCGCGCTCGGCATCGATGCCTACGACCTCTACAGCCGCGTGATCGAGAGCTTCGACGGCGGCAGCGCGCGCCTTCGCTACGGCGGCGATCTCGCGCTCGCTGCGCTGCCGCAGGCGCGACGGCCGACCGCGCGCGTGCTCACGGTCGACCTGTTCTCGGGCGCGGTCGCACTCGATGCGAAGGGAGAGGCCGCGGTCGTACTGAAGATGCCGGACTTCAATGGCACCGTGCGCGTGACAGCGGTGGCGTTCGGCGAGGACCACTACGGCAGTGCCGATGCGGAGACGATCGTGCGTGCGCCGCTGGTCGCGGAAATCTCGACCCCGCGCGTGCTCGCGCCCGGCGACGCGTCGGTGCTGACGCTCGACCTGCAGAACTTCTCGGGCGGCGAACGCGCGTTCGACGTGAAGGTCGCCGCCGGGAAGCCGCTCGCGGTGCGCGACGGCACGCGTCGCGTGACGCTCGCCGACCAGGCGAAGACCACGCTCAAGTTCCCGCTCGCCGCACTCGAAGGCTATGGCGTCGGCAGCATCCGCGTGACCGCTGACGGCGGCGACATCCATCTCGATCGCGAGTTCGAGATGGTCGTGCGCGCGGCCTGGCCGTCGGTGCTGCGCTCGACGCCGCGCGCGCTCGACACGCTCGATCCGATCGCGCTCGGCACCGGCGCGATGGAAGGCCTGCTGCCCGATTCGGTGACCGCGCGTCTGACCGTCTCGAGCCTGCCGCCGCTGCCGTTCGCGGGCGCGCTGCAGGGCCTGCTCAAGTATCCATACGGCTGCGTCGAGCAGACCACGAGCAAGGGCTTCGGCGCGCTGCTGCTCGACGAGGCGACCGCCGACAAGCTGCACGTCGGCGGATTGAACGCGGCCGAACGCAAGGCACGCGTCGATGGCGCGATCGGTCGCATCGCGTCGATGCAGGTGCCGACCGGCCACTTCTCGATGTGGGGCGGCGACAGCTACGTGAGCGAGATCCTGACGCCGTACGTGGTCGAGTTCCTGCTCGATGCGCGCGACGAAGGCTTCCTCGTGCCCGACGACGTGCTGCAGAAGGCGCTCAAGCGCCTCAACGACGACTTGCTCTCCGGCGGTCATCCGTATTACGGCTACGAGCACAGCGACCACCTGCGCTTCGCGGACCAGGCGTATTCGGGTTACGTGCTCGCGCGCGTGAACCGCGCGCCGCTCGGCACCTTGCGTGCGCTCTACGACAACGAACGCACCAAGTCCGTGACCGCGTTGCCGCTGGTGCATCTCGGCGTCGCGTTGAAGCTCATGGGCGATGCGCCGCGCGCGGAGCAGGCGGTCGCGGAAGCGTTCGCGAAGGACGTGGTCCGCCCCTGGTACCTCGGCGACTATGGTTCGGACCTGCGCGACACGGCGTTGATGATCACGCTCGCGCACCGGCACGGGCTCGCCAAGCCCGGATACGACGGCCGCGTGTTCGAACTCGCGCGTTCGATCGGCGCCTCGCAACGCGAGGGCGACGCCCAGCAGCGCCGACATGGCACGCGTTGGACCTGGCTCAGCACCCAGGAGCAGATCGCGATCGCGCGGCTCGGACGCACGCTCGTCGGCGACGGCGACACGGCGGTTTCGGGCACGCTGTCGATCGGCGCGAGCGCCACCCCGATCAGCCCCGAGCGCCTCTGGAGCCGCGAGTTCGACGCGACCGACCTCGGCGCGGGCGTGCGCTTCACGCCGCAGGGCGACCTGCCGCTGTATGTCTCGACCGAGATCGCGGGCGTGCCGCGCAGCGCGCCCGCGCCCGATGACCACCATGTCGCGATCCAGCGCCAGTACTACACGCTCGACGGCAAAGCGTGGGAACCCGCGCCGCTCAAGGAAGGCGACAGCCTGATCGTCGGGCTGCGACTCGAGGCACGCGAGGCGATGCCCGACGCATTGCTGGTCGACCTGCTCCCCGGCGGCCTCGAGATCGAGAACTTCAACCTCACCGATGCCAAGCAGTGGGCCGACGTCGTCGTCGACGGCATCGCGATCACCGATCGCGCGCAGGCCGCCGACGTGCGCCACGAGGAGTTCCGCGACGACCGCTACGTGGCCGCGCTGAACCTCGCCAAGGGCCAGCGCGCGAACGTGTTCTATCTCGTGCGCGCGGTGTCGCCCGGCACGTTCCGCGTGCCGCCGCCGCTGGTCGAGGACATGTACATGCCGGAGGTGCGCGGCATCGGCAGCGCGGTGCCGGAGGCGATCACGGTGGTGGAGCCGGGCAAGGCACTCCCCTGACAACCATGCCTCGTGCTCAAGCCCTCCCCTTCAAGGGGAGGGTTGGGTGGGGATGGTGTTCGCGGCGATACCTGCAGTATGAAAGGTCAAACCAATAAGCGCATCCGCACGGCGCGCCTGCCACAACAACTGCGCAATCGTTCGACAGATGCCGAGCGGGCGCTGTGGCGGCACCTGAGGGACCGACAGATCGAGGGCTGCAAGTTCCGTCGCCAGCATCCATTCGCGGACTACATCCTCGATTTCGCGTGTCTGGAGCGAATGCTCGTGGTCGAAGTCGACGGCGGCCAGCATGGCGAAAGAATCGAGCAGGACAGTCGACGGACGCGGTTGCTGGAAAGTGCCGGATTCGTCGTGCTGCGATTCTGGAACAACGAGGTGTTCGAGCAAATCACGGGTGTCGTAGAAGTGATCCAGCGGCAACTCGTGGCGCGAGCGAAACCATCCCCACCCAACCCTCCCCTTGAAGGGGAGGGCTGAAGCATGCACCGCAACTCCCGGATCCTCCGCACCGCCAAACGCGCGGGATTCGGCCTGTTCGCCCTGTGTGTCACCGGCTTGATCCTCGATCGCCTGTTCCCGCTGCCCCTGCCCGACCCGGACCACGGCAGCACCGTGGTGCTCGCGCGCGACGGCACGCCGCTGCGTGCGTTCGCCGACGTCGATGGCGTGTGGCGCTACCCGGTGCGGCTCGAGGACGTGTCGCCGCTCTACGTCCAGGCCCTGCTCACGTACGAGGACCGCTGGTTCCATCGCCATCCGGGCGTGAATCCGTTTGCGCTCGCGCGCGCGGGCGTGCAGTGGGTCCGCCACGGACGCCTCGTCTCGGGCGGGTCGACGCTGACGATGCAGGTCGCGCGCATCCTCGACGGAACGCCGCACAGCGCCGCGGGCAAGCTGCGCCAGGTCGCGCGCGCGCTGCAACTGGAGGCGCACCTGACCAAGCGCGAGATCCTCGAGCTCTATCTCAACCACGCGCCGTTCGGCGGCACCATCGAAGGCGTCGAAGCCGCGAGCTGGGCCTGGCTCGGGAAGCCGGCGCGGCGTCTTTCGCATGCCGAAGCCGCGCTGCTCGCGGTGTTGCCGCAGGCGCCGAGCCGCCTGCGCCCGGATCGCCATCCGCAACGCGCGCGGATCGCGCGCGACAAGGTGCTCGACCGCATGGCCGCGCTCGGCGAGTGGAGCGAGGCGCAGGTGCACGACGCGCGCATCGAAACCGTCGCGGCGCGCAGCATGCAGGCGCCGCTCGGCGCCGCCCTGCTCGCGCGCCGACTGCATGCCGAGCGCCCGCGCGAACGGCGCATCACGAGCACGATCGACGCCGGCCTGCAGCGGGCGCTCGAGGCGCGCGTCAGCGACTATCTCGCGCGCCTGCCCGCGCGCACGTCGGCCGCGATGCTCGTGGTGGACAACGCATCGATGCAGGCGCGCGCGTACGTCGGCTCGGCCGGCATCGCCGACGAGGCACGGCTCGGCCACGTCGACATGGTGCGCGCGTGGCGTTCGCCGGGGTCGACGCTGAAGCCATTCCTCTACGGGCTCGCGCTCGACGACGGCCTGATCCATTCCGAAAGCCTGCTGCTCGATGCCCCGCAGTCTTTCGGCAGCTATCGCCCGGGCAACTTCGACATGGCCTACAACGGCCCGATCGGCGCGGCGGAGGCGCTGCGACTTTCGTTGAACGTGCCCGCGGTCGATCTCATCGACCGCATCGGTCCGGCGCGCTTCGCCGCCCGGCTCGCGCACGCCGGACTCGAACTTCGCCTGCCGCGTGGCGTTCGCCCCAACCTGTCGGTGATCCTCGGCGGCACCGGCGTGCGCATGGAAGACCTCGTCGGCGCATTCGCGGCGTTCAATCGCGGAGGCATCGCACGCCGCGTGCGCTACGCGGAGGATGCACCCGCGCTGGATCGCCGTCTGTTGTCCGAAGGCGCCGCGTGGATCGTGCGCGACATGCTCGAAGCCAATCCGCGCCCGGGGTATTCGGCGAGCTTCGACCCGGGCTCGCGCCCGCGCGTCGCGTGGAAGACCGGCACCAGTTACGGTTTCCGCGATGCCTGGGCGGTCGGTACGACGCGCGGCTACACGATCGCGGTCTGGATCGGACGCCCGGACGGCACCCCGATGCCCGGCCAGTACGGCGCCGTGACCGCATTGCCGTTGATGTTCCAGGTCGTCGACAGCCTGCCGCGCGACGCCGCGGCCGCGACGCCCTCGCCGCCCCCGGCGAGCGTGGCCGAAACCGACATCTGCTGGCCGCTCGGCCTCGCGTTCGATCCGGCGCAACCGGGGCTTTGCCACCGCAAGCACACGGCCTGGGTGCTCGACGGCGTGGTTCCGCCGACGCTGCCGGAGCGCGATGCGAACCACTGGAGCGCGGGTCGCGTGCACC
>JAEYZH010000204.1 GCA_023430685.1 Pseudomonadota bacterium
CTGCGGTCCACGCGCGGCGCGCGCGGCGATGTGCTCGATGATCGCGCCGGCCACGTCGACGCCGCTCGCGCCCTCGATGCCCTCGAGACCCGGCGAGGAATTGACCTCGAGCACGAGCGGACCGCGCGCCGAGCGCAGCAGGTCGACGCCCGCGACCTCGAGGCCCATCACGCGCGCGGCACGCAGCGCGGCATCCACTTCTTCGGCGCTGAGCTCGACCGCGTGCGCGCTGCCGCCGCGGTGGATGTTCGCGCGGAAGTCGCCCTCGGGCGCCTGGCGTCGCATCGCGGCGACCACGCGTTCGCCGACCACGAAGCAGCGCAGGTCCGCGCCGTCGGCTTCGCGCACGAACTCCTGCACGATGAAGTTCGCGTACAGCGCGCGGAATGCCTCGATCATGCCCTGCGCGGCGCCGCGCTTTTCGGCCAGCAGCACGCCCTGCCCCTGCGCGCCTTCGTTGAGCTTGATCACGTGCGGCGGCTCGCCGAGCATCGCGAGCAGGTCGCGCGTGTCGTCGGGGTTGTCGCCGAACACGGTGGTCGGCAGCCCGAGGCCTTCGCGCGCGAGCAGCTGCAGCGAGCGCAGCTTGTCGCGCGCGCGCAGGATGGCATCGGACCCGTTGAGCGAATACACGCCCATCATCTCGAACTGGCGCACCACCGCGGTGCCATAGAACGTGATCGACGCGCCGATGCGCGGCACCAGCGCATCGAATCCGCGCAGCGCGCGTCCGCGCCAGTGCACCTCGAACGAGCCGGCCGCGATGCGCATGTAGCAGCGCAGCGGATCGAGCACGCGCACGCTGTGGCCGCGCGCGCGCGCCGCTTCGACCAGACGGCGCGTCGAGTACAGCGAAGCGTTGCGGGAAAGGATGGCGATCTTCATGCGGGAAGCGGCGACGGCCGTGGCCTCGGAAGCGAATAGGAAAGGCCCGGGTCGACCTGGAACCGCCCGGCGAGCGCGCTGCGCCCGAGCAGCAGCGGGAACAGCATGCCGCCGCGATCGGTCAGGTTGATGTCGATCTCGCATTCGCGTCCCGCGAGCGCGAGTCGCGTGCGCACGAACCAGCGCTCGCTGGAATGCCCGCCGGAATCCCGCACCGGGCGCCGGTCCACGATCGGCGCCACGCACTCCTGCACGCGCAGCGCGCGGCGCCGGATGCGGACGCCGAAACAGGCGACAGGCCCCTCCTGCCGCTCGTCCACGCGGATCCATTCCACGTGCAGCGACGAGCTGCGCGCACCGGTATCGAGCTTGGCGCGGATCGAGCGGATGTCGAGTCCGGGCAGGCCCGCCCACTCGCGCCAGCCGAGGCGGGCGGGCAGCACGGATGCGGACTCGGGGCGGCGCGGACCAGCGGAGTCGGACATGGGCGGTACCTGGACATGGCCGACGGCAGGCATCGCCGCGTGCGCCCGATCGGCCCGGCGGTGCGGACGCCGCGGCGCAGGTGCAGCGGTCGATCGCGCGTATGCCCGGGGGATGGAGCGGGTGATGGGAATCGAACCCACGTTAGCAGCTTGGGAAGCTGCAGTTCTACCATTGAACTACACCCGCCCGCGTCGCGCGGACCGCGCGCGAGGCACGGTCCCGGCAAGCGGTCGCAAGCGTATCCGCGCCCACGTTGCGCGGCAAGCCGGGCGCCCGGGTCAAGCGCGCGCAAGCCACGCGTAAGGAAGCGCAAACACGCGCCGGCGGAAGGCGATCGTTCAGCCTCGCTGGACTGATATTGTGCCGTCTGTCAGACCGGGCGGCCGAGCACAGGGAGCAATCCCGCCGTGGCCGGCTCTGGCGTAGGCACAGGAGAGCAACGATGTCCATCCATTCCCTGTTTTCGCGGGCACGGCAAGCGGTCGCGGTGCTGCTCGTGCTCGGCCTCGCGGCCGGCGCGGGCACCGCTGTGGCGGACCCGCCCGGGCGCGTCGCGCGCGTCGGCTACCTCAGCGGACAGGTCAGTTTCCAGCCGGCAGGTGACGACCGCTGGGCGGAAGTCGCGCTGAACCGCCCGCTCGTGACCGGCGATCGCCTTTACACCGATCGCGGGTCGCGCACCGAAATGGACATCGGCGCGGCGACGATCCGCCTCGACGAGCGCAGCACGTTCACGCTGCTGAACCTCGACGACGACCTCGCCCAGCTCGAGCTCACCGAGGGCGTGATGCACCTGCGCGTGTTCAGCGTCTCCAATGGCCAGAGCTACGAAGTCGACACGCCGACGCTTGCGTTCGTGGTCAATCGACCGGGCAGCTACCGCATCGACATCGACCCGAACGGCGAGTCTTCGATGGTCACGGTGTTCGAAGGCGGCGGCGACGTCTACGGCGAGGACAACGCGAGCTACAGCGTGCAGGCGGGCAGCTCCTACCGTTTCCGCGACAGCGCGCTGCGCGACTACGAAGTGCTCGACCTCCCGCGCAGAGACGACTTCGACCGCTGGGTCGATGCGCGCGACACGCGCTACACGCGCTCGGTCTCGCGCAACTACGTCTCGTCGGACACGATCGGCTATGCCGACCTCGACGAATACGGCAGCTGGAGCAGCGTGCCGCAGTACGGCCAGGTCTGGTATCCGACGCGCGTGTCGGCCGGCTGGGCGCCGTACCGCAGCGGCCACTGGTCGTGGATCGACCCGTGGGGCTGGACCTGGGTCGACAACAACCCGTGGGGCTTCGCACCGTTCCACTACGGCCGCTGGGCATACGTCGGCAATCGCTGGGGCTGGTGCCCGGGTCCGCGCCACGTGCGCGCGGTGTATGCGCCCGCGCTGGTCGCATTCGTCGGCGGCAACGGCTGGGGCGTGTCGATCAACGCGGGCGGCCCGGTGGGCTGGTTCCCGCTCGGCCCGCGCGACGTCTACGTGCCGTGGTACCGCGCATCGCGCGGCTACTTCAACAACATCAACGTGCGCAACACCACGGTGATCAACAACATCAACATCACCAACGTGTACAACAATTACTCGGCGGGACGCCCGATCAACAACGTCGACTATGCGTATCGCCGCAACGCGTCCGCGCTGACCGCGGTTCCGCGTGATGCGTTCATCGCGGGTCGCCCGGTCGCCAATGCGCGCGTGCGCGTCGACGAAGCACGCCTGCGCAGCGCCGAGGTCGTGAGCCGCGTCGCGGTCGCGCCGACGCGCGACAGCTTCGTCGCGGGTCGCGTGCGCTCGGCGCCGGCCGAGGCCACGCGCTCGTTCGATCGCCGGGTCGTCGCCCGCACCGCGCCGCCCGCGCGCGCGGTACCGAGC
>JAEYZH010000035.1 GCA_023430685.1 Pseudomonadota bacterium
GTGCATCCGCGCCGACGCGCGCACCATGGACGCTGCATCCCTCGTAGGCTGGACGCGCGCAGCGCGGCCGGCGCCGTTCGCGCGTTGGTATCCCGAGAAGGGTATCGTGCGAAGAGCGCCGGCCGACCTTCGGTCATCCAGCCTACGAGGGGCCGCGCGTTGCGGCGATGCCGAGATCGCGCGCGAGCTTCGCGTGCAAGGCGCGCGCGGGCGCGGTCGGGGCGAAGTTCGCGTCGAGGCTCGCACGCGTCTGCTCCACCAGCGCGCGCGCGTCGTCGCGCCTGCGCGCGCGCAGCAGCACGTCGGCGAGGTCGAGGCGAAGTTCGACCATCGGATTGGATTCCGGCGCATTGGCGCGCGCGGTCGCGACCATCGCCTCGCGCAGGTGCTCCTCGGCTGCGACGAGCTCGCCGCGGTCGCGTTCGAGCAGCGCGCGTGCGCGCAGCACCGCGCCGGCGCGCGGGTGGTCGGCACCGAAGGTGTCGAGCAGGTTGCGTTCGGCCTGTGCCAGGAAGTCGGCCGCGGCCTCGAACTGCCCCTGGCGGCGGTGCCACTCGGCGAGGTGGATCAGCCTCCGCAGCCGGTCGATGCGCCGCTCGACCGAACCGTCGTCGACGATCTCGCGTTCGATCAGGGGCAACGCGTCTTCATAGCGCCCGGCGAGCAGCAGCGCGCGCCCGAGGTTCTGGCGATAGATGTCGGGCCGCGAGCTCTCCGGATCGCCCTCGGCCAGTGCGAGCCGCAGCGCCTCGCGCAGCAGGGTCTCGCTGGTCGCGTAGTCGCCGACGTGCTCGGCGAGCGAACCGAGGTTGTTCAGCGCGATCATGTACGAGGGCGTCGCGGTCATTCCGCGCGCGCGCATCGCATCGACGTTCTCGCGCAGCAACGCGCTCGCCTCGAGCGGGCGACCGAGGTTGCGCACGATCGCCGCGAGCTGGTTGCGCAGCGTGATGAACCAGTCGCTGCTGGTGTCCACGGTCTTGCCGCGTTCGGCGAGCTGGCGGCGCAGCAGCGCTTCCGCTTCGACCAGTTCGCCGTTGCCGGTCAGCGCGGCCGCGAGGTACTCGCGCGCGCCGAACAGCGTGGTGCCGGCATCGCCGCGCGCCTCGAGCTCACGCACGTTCGCACGCGCGATCTCGACCGCGCGCGCATTGTCCTCGGATCGAAGGTAGGCCTCGCTCAGCGCGTTGTTCGCCTCCCCGACGAGGATCGTCGACTTCTCGCTGGACACGCGCCCGAACTCGGCCGCGCGGCGCGCGTCGGCGATCGCACGCTCCATCGCACCGGTGCGGCTGTGTGCGAGCGATCGCGTCGTGAGCATCTCCGCCATCAGCAGCGGATCGCGCGCGCCGTCGTGGTCACGCAGCGCGATGCCCTCCTCGAGTGCCACGATGGCGGCCGCATAGCGCGCGCTCGAGTTGAGCATGTTGCCCTGCAGTTGCAGGTAACGCGACAGCCAGAGCGGGTCGCCGAGCGGTCGCTGCAGTGCGATTGCGCGTTCGATCGCGGCGATGCCCTTCTCGGTGCGACCGAGCTTGGCGTAGGTTTCCGCGAGCGCGGCGAGCAGGCGCGCCTGCGCCTGCGGCTGCCCGTTGAAGCGCACGTCGAGATCCCGCATGCCGGCATCGACGAGTTCCTCCGCCGTGATCGGTCGCAGCCCGACCTTGTCCGGCGACGCCTGGTCGAACAGCGCGACCATGTGTTCGAGCACGCGGCTCGAAGTCGCCGATTCCTGCTGCGCACGCTCTTCCGCGCGGCGCGCCCGCTCGTTCTCGAGCGCAAGCCGCCAGACAAAGGCCACGCACAGCATCGCGACGACGACCGCGGCTGCGCTCGCGAATCGATTGCGGCGCACGAATTTGCCGAAGCGGTAACCGACGCTGTCGGGCGCGGCCTGGATCGGGCGCCCGCGCAGGTAGCGTTCGATGTCGTTCGCGAGCGCCTCGGCCGACGCGTAACGACGGTCCGGATCAGGGTGCGCCGCCTTGCCGACGATGATGTCGAGCTCGCGGTCCCCCGCGCGTTCGCCGGCGCCGTTGCGGAGCGTCGATGGCGGGGGCAGGCGACCTTCGCGATCGGGCGCGGGCACCTCGTCGCTGAGGAGCTCGTGCAGCAGCGCTCCGAGACCGTAGATGTCGCTCGCGGTGCTCACGGCGCGCCCGATGCGTTGCTCCGGGCTCGCATACGCGGGCGTGAACCACGGCAACCCGGTCTGTGTCTCGTGCGGGCCGGTCGCGTCGACGTCGAGCAGCTTCGCGATGCCGAAGTCGAGCAGCACCGGCGTACCGTCGGCGCGCACGAGCACGTTCGCGGGCTTGAGGTCGCGGTGCACGACCAGACGCTGGTGCGCGTAGTGCACCGCGCGCGCGACCTGCTGCAGCAAGCGCAACCGTTGCGCGCGCGACAACGCGCGTTCGCGGGCGAACGTGGTGATGCCCGTGCCCTCGACGTACTCCATCACGAGGTAGGGCTGGCCACTTTCGGTGGTGCCGCCATCGAGCAGGCGCGCGATGTTCGGGTGCGAGAGATCGGCGAGAATCTGCCGTTCCCGGCGCAGGCGCTGGCTCGCATCCGCCGTGGCGACGCCGCGGATCAGCTTGATCGCGACCCGCTGCTCGTATTCGGCGTCGATGCGCTCGGCGAGGAACACGGTGCCCATGCCGCCGCTGCCGATTTCGCCGCGCAGCACGTACGGACCGATGCGCATGCCCTCCTGCGCGTTCGGCTCGAAAGCGCTGCCCGCGAGTGCTCCAACGCGCGCGGTGAAACCGCCCTCCTGCGAATCGTGCGCGCCGACCAGCGCGAGCGCTTCGCCGCGCAGATCGGGATCCGGCTCGTGCTCGGCCAGCCAGGCTTCGCGGCGCGACGGATCCATCGCGACGAGCTGGTCGAACAACTGCTGCAGCTGCTGCCAGCGATCTGCCGAACCCATGCCGGTTCCCCTCCAGACGATCCGGCCAGTCAAGCGGAGTCGGCGTTTCGCGGCAAGTCCCGTTCGGCAGGTACGGAGCTCGGATCGGCGCAGCGCGGGCGCGGCCGCGCAGGCCTGCCGAACGTGCTCCTTGCTGCCGAGCCTGCACGACAACGGATGCTGCGGCGCCACAATCTTTGCCGTATCCTGCGCGTCCCCTGCGCGGGCCCTGCCCGCGCGCTTTCCGCGCGCCGCTGCGGCGGCCGAACCAGCCAGGAGTCATGCGTGGGCCTCGAACGTGTTCCCGCCGGTGCCGACGTGCCGCACCAGATCAACGTCGTCATCGAGATCCCGAAGGATGCCGAACCGGTCAAGTACGAGGTCGACAAGGCCTCCGGCGCGATCTTCGTCGACCGCGTGCTCTCGACGCCGATGCGCTATCCGTGCAACTACGGCTACGTGCCGCACACGCTCGGCGGCGATGGCGATCCGCTCGATGCCCTCGTGATCCTGCCGCTGCCGCTGGTTCCGGGTTCGGTCGTGCGATGCCGCCCGGTGGGCATGCTCAAGATGACCGACGAGGCCGGTGCGGACGAGAAGCTCGTGGTGGTACCGATCGCGAAGGTGTTCGCGGGTTACGCGCACATCGACGACATCGCGCGCGTCTCGGGCCACTGGCTCGAGCGCATCGGCCACTTCTTCGAGCACTACAAGGACCTCGAGAAGGGCAAGTGGGTCAAGCTCGACGGCTGGGCCGACGCAGCTGCCGCGCAGGCCGAGATCCTCGCGGGCGTGCAGCGCTACGCGGCCGCGGTCGACAAGCCGGTGTTCTGACCGCGCCGGCTCCTGCGCGGCTGCATGGGGTTCGCGGTGGTGGATCTCGCCGCTGTGCGGCTGCGGTCCACCCTGCGCGATCGCGACGCCGCACCTGACCGGTTTTCGCGTGGAGCCCCGGGCACGCGTTCCACCGCGTCTTGACCTGGCGCGGTCAGTCCTCTTCCGGCTCGAAGTCGAGGTGGCTGTGCGCCACCTTCTTGTCGGTGCCGGACGCGATCGCTTCGCCCACGCGCCAGATCGACACTTCGGTGCCGCGGAACGGCGCACTGAAATACGGCCGCGCGCGGAAGCGGTACTCGGGATAGAAACTCATGACCATGCCGTCCGGATGCTGCTCCGCCCAGCGTTGCAGCGACTCCATGTCGTAAAGCGCTGGAATCGGCTCGACCAGCCGTCCGCCGAACGCGTACACGCCGTGGTGCCAGAACATGTGCACCAGCGGCGTGCCCTGCTGCTGCAGTGAACGCACCACCTGCGACACCGATTGCGGGTTGTAGCGTTCGCCGGTCCCGTGCGCGACCGCGAGCTTGACCACGAGCACCAGCGCGAGCGACGCGAGCGCGGGTGCGGCGAGGCCGTGGCGGCGACGCGTCGCGACGAACAGCACGACGCCGATGCCCGCGGCGAGCGCACCCCACCATGGCGAGATGCCGGCCACCGCCGCGAGGTGGCGATCGCCTTCGGCGCGGAACGGCAACCAGGCGAGGACCCCGCCGATGCATCCGAGCGCCAGCGCGAACAGCCCGCTGCGCACGCGCCAGCCACCGCGATCGAGCAGCACCGCTCCGACCAGCGCGAGCGGCGGTATCGCCGGCAGCAGGTAGTGCGGCTGCTTGCCGCCGATCATCGAGAACACCAGCAGCATCGCGACGAGCCAGGCGACGCCGAGGCGCATCGCCGGTTCCGCGAGCAGCGCGCGCAGCGAGGCGAGCTTGCCGCGCAGCACGAGCGGCCACGGCAGCACCATCAGCGGGAACACGATGCCGTACCACCACCACGGTCGACCATGCGTGCTCGCGCCCTTGACGCCGTGGATGCGATCGAACGTCTGGCGCAGGAAGATCGCATGCGCGTAGTCGGGGCCGCCGTGGATGGCCGCGGGAATCGCCCAGGCCAGCGCGATCGCTGCGCCGGCGAGCAGCGCCAGCGCGAGGGCGCCGAAGTAGCGCCACAGGCGCGCGCGCAGCGCCTCGCGCGCCCACCAGGGTGCGGTCAATGCAACCACGCCGACGTCGAGCAGCATGACCGGACCCTTGACGAGGATGCCGAGGCCGATCGCGCCACCGGTCAACGCAATGCCGCGCCACAGCCGCGCGCCGACGAGGTCGACGAGGCCGTGCACGCCGAGCAGCACGCAGGTCGTCAGCAGCACGTCGAACATGATCGCGTTCGCGAACGCGCCGAAGTAGATCGTGCCGAGCAGGATCCAGACCGAATGCCGCGCCGCCTGGTCCGATTGCGTGAGGCGCAGCGTCAGCCTGTGCATCAGCGCGAGACTCGCGGCCGAGCACAGCAGCGCCATCACGCGTGCGGTCCACGCATGCACGCCGGTCAGCAGCCAGCCGAGGTTGATCAGCCAGAACAGCATCGGCGGCTTGTGCGCATAGGTCGCGCCGTTGAGATGCGGCACGAGGAACTCGCCGCCATTTCGCATCTCCCAGGCGACCGCGAGATAGCGCGTCTCGTCGATCGGCACCGGCGGCAGCAGGAACACCAGCGGCACCAGCAGCAGCCACGCGAGCAGCAGCGAGGGATCGAGCAGGTTGCGCCAGGTCGACGCTGTCAACGGGAACGGCGAGGTCGGCACAGGGCAGCGGGTGCAGGGTCAAACGGCGATCTTGGCATGCTTTCAAGGCAGATGCCGCATCCAGGCCGCTCCCCATGTCCGTTCGCCCAGATCGCACCCTCTTCCGTTCGCCCTGAGCGCAGGCCGAAGGCCGGAGTCGAAGGGCCCGCATGCGAAGGTTCACCGATCCGCGCGTGCGCTTCGACTCCGCGGCCTGCGGCCGCTGCGCTCAGCGCGAACGGAGGGGTTGCGGTGCTCAGCCCCGCTCGAGCAGCCGGCGCAGGTCGATCATCGCGGCGTTCGCGCGCGAAATGTAATTGGCCATCACAAGGGAATGGTTGGCGAAGAAGCCGAACGGCCGCCCGTTCAGCACGATCGGGCTCCCGAGCGACTTCTGCGACTCCTCGAGCTCGCGGATCACCTGGTCGAGGCTGACCAGCGCGTTCTTGTCGCGCAGCACCGGCGCGAAGTCGATGCGGATCGCCTCGAGCTGTTCGCGCAGCGCCCAGCTGTAGCCGCGCGCCTCGTAGAAATTGTCGTCGATCTTGAGCCATGGCGTCTGCACCATGCGCGGGCTGTCGGCCGGCTTGGACTGCTGCGCATTCGGGTCGCCCGCGAGGTCGGTGTCGACGCGCACCTGCCCTGCCGCCGCCGAAAGGCGCTGCGACAGCGAACCGAGCCGCGTCGACGCGACCTGCAGGTAGTCGGCGAGGTTGTCCGCGCGCGCGTAGAACTGCGCATTGGTCGCGTCGTTGTCGGTGAGCCGCGCGAGGTAGCCTTCGACATGCGCGAGCGCCTTGCGGTACTGGCCCTCCGAGCTCGGCAGCAGCCAGCGGTCGTTGGGCGAACTGAACAGCGGCTCGGCTTCCTGCAGGTCGCGGTCCTCGATCGACTGCGTCTGCGAGCGGCTGAGGTCGTTGCGCAGCGCACGCGCGAGGTCGCGCGTCGCGGTCAGCACGCCGAATTCCCAGTTCGGCACGTTGTCCATCAGCAGGCCGGGCGGGAACAGGTCGTTGCTGAGGTAACCGCCGCGCTTGTCGAGCAGCGTGCGCGCCGAGGCCATCAGCGTGGCGGTCGTGACGCTGCCGGTCGTCAAGGGCTGGCGACGCTCGCTCGCCGCGCGCTGCGCGTTCGCGCCGACATCGAAGTGCGCGGGCTCGTAGTCCCACCACCACATCAGCGCGAGCACGCCGACCGCATACGCGAGCGCGAGCGCGCCGAGCGCACGCAGCAGCCAGGACCTTCGGTTCGCCCGCGTTGCCGTCGCTTCCACGTTTCCACTCCCGCTGAGCCGGCGACCATCTTGCCACGCGCTTGCGCCGGCGCGCGAGTGCGGTACCGCTGCACGAGCGGCGCAGTCGCGACCGTGCTGCTGCAGGCCCCGGCATCATGCAGGCGCGACGCACGTTCCCGGTTGCGGGCTCCCGCGCGCAGGCGCCTGCACGAACCGCTCGGCTCAGGAACCGGGCTTGGCCGGCTCGCCCTTCTTGCCGAAATCCTCCATCAGCGTCTTCATGTCCTCGGCGTGTTCTTCCTCGACCGCGAGGATCTGCTCGAGCATGCGCTTGGTGGTGGTGTCGCGGTCGCCGATGAACTGGATGATCTCGCGGTAGCTGTCGATCGCGATGCGCTCGGCGACGAGGTTCTCCTGGATCATCGCCGCGAGTTCCTCGGGGACGACGAACTCGGAATGGCTGCGCGAGGTGAGTCCCTCCGGGGAGAAGTTCGGCGTGCCGTCGAGCTGCGTGATGCGTTCGGCGATCTGGTCGGCGTGCTGTTGCTCCTCGATCGCATGCTCGAGGAACTCGGCCGCGACGCTCTTCGCATTGATGCCCGACGCGAGGTAGTAGTGCGCCTTGTAGCGCAGCACGCAGACGAGTTCGGTCGCGAGCGCCTCGTTGAGCAACTTCAGCACGGTGTCGCGGTCGAGCGTGTAGCTGGCCGTGACCGCGCCGCGCTCCATGTGCTCGCGCGCACGCTTGCGGATCGTCTGGATGTCGGAAAGGAACGGTTGCGCGGACATGCCTGTCTCCTCGGCGCTTCTGTGGGGTGGCCTCGCTTGGCGGAACGCTCGCGCGCCCGCTTCGGGCATCTTACGTGGCCGCCCGATCCGCCGGCTGACCGGCGGCTGAGTCGCCGGATCGACGCCGGCCCTGCCTCACTCCGGCCGATAGACCTCCCCGCCCTGCTCGCGGAATTCGCTCGCCTTGCGCGCCATGCCCTCGGCCAGTGCGTCGCTTTCGCCGAGACCGTGCTCCTTTGCGTAGTCGCGCACGTCCTGGGTGATCTTCATCGAGCAGAACTTCGGCCCGCACATCGAGCAGAAATGCGCGCTCTTGTGCGCGTCCTTCGGCAGCGTCTCGTCGTGGAAATCCTTCGCCTTCTCGGGATCGAGGCCGAGGTTGAACTGGTCGGCCCAGCGGAACTCGAAACGCGCCTTGCTGAGCGCGTTGTCGCGTGCCTGCGCGCCGGGATGACCCTTGGCGAGGTCGGCCGCGTGCGCGGCAAGCTTGTAGGTGACGATGCCGTCGCGCACGTCCTGCTTGTCGGGCAGGCCGAGGTGCTCCTTCGGCGTCACGTAGCAGAGCATCGCGGTGCCGTACCAGCCGATCATCGCGGCGCCGATCGCGCTCGTGATGTGGTCGTAGCCCGGCGCGATGTCCGTCGTCAGCGGGCCGAGCGTGTAGAACGGCGCCTCGCCGCACTTCTCGAGCTGGCGCTCCATGTTCTCCTTGATCAGGTGCATCGGCACGTGGCCCGGGCCCTCGATCATCACCTGCACGTCGTGCTTCCACGCGACCTGCGTGAGTTCGCCGAGCGTGTCGAGCTCGGCGAACTGCGCCTCGTCGTTCGCGTCGGCGATGCTGCCCGGGCGCAGGCCGTCGCCGAGCGAGAACGCGACGTCGTAGGCCTTCATGATCTCGCAGATCTCCTCGAAGCGTTCGTACAGGAACGATTCGCGGTGATGCGCGAGGCACCACTTCGCCATGATCGAACCGCCGCGGCTGACGATACCGGTCACGCGCCTGGCGGTCAGCGGCACGAACGGCAGGCGCACGCCCGCGTGGATCGTGAAGTAGTCGACGCCCTGCTCGGCCTGTTCGATCAGCGTGTCGCGGAACAGTTCCCAGGTCAGGTCCTCGGCGACGCCGCCGACCTTTTCGAGTGCCTGGTAGATCGGCACCGTGCCGATCGGCACCGGGGAATTGCGCAGGATCCATTCGCGCGTCTCGTGGATGTGCCTGCCGGTGCTGAGATCCATCACCGTGTCGGCGCCCCAGCGGATCGCCCACACCATCTTCTCGACCTCTTCGGCGATCGAACTCGTGACCGCCGAGTTGCCGATGTTCGCGTTGATCTTCACGAGGAAGTTGCGGCCGATCGCCATCGGCTCCGATTCGGGATGGTTGAGGTTGTTCGGGATGATCGCGCGGCCGCGTGCGACCTCGTCGCGCACGAACTCGGGCGTCACGCGCGAAGGGATCGCGGCGCCGAACGACTGGCCCGGGTGCTGCTTCAGCAGGTGCGCCTCGCGGATCGCCTCGATGCGCTGGTTCTCGCGGATCGCGACGTATTCCATCTCGGGCGTCACGATGCCGCGCCGCGCGTAGTGCATCTGCGTGACGTTCATGCCCGATTTCGCGACGCGCGGCTTCGGGATCGAAGGAAAGCGCACTTCGGCGAGCGACGGCGCGGCCGCGTGGCGGCGCGTGAATGGAGAGGAGAAGTCGGCGAGGCGCTCACTGTCGCCGCGCTCCTCGATCCAGCGCGCGCGCAGCGCGGGCAAGCCGGCCGCGAGGTCGACGCGATAGTCCGGATCGGTGTATGGGCCGGAGGTGTCGTACACCGCGAACGGCGCGTTCTCCTCGATGCCGAACATCGAGGGCGTGTCGGCGAGCTGGATCTCGCGCATCGGCACGCGCAGGTCCGCGCGTGAACCCTCGACATGGATCTTGCGCGAGCCCGGGATCGGGCGCGTGACGGATCCGGAGAGTTCCGCGGCCTGGCGCAGCAGTTCGGACGGGAGCGCATTCATCGGGCTTGCCTCGGCTTCAGGGGTGATGTCCGCGCGATGGGCGCGGGCGCCGCGAATTCATCGCATGCCGAAGCGGGGCAGGGATCGGCGCGCGAACGCACCGCCAGCCACGAAGCTCCCTACGCCGGTACCAGCCGGATCAGGTTCGAAGGGACTCTCTCAGCCGACTGCCGCCGGCACCCCCGCTTCAGTGGGCCATTCAATCACGTTCGGAGAGGTCAGGCCAGCCGCTGGCCCGCTGTATCACGCGAAGAAGATCCCGATGCCTACCCCCGCGGCGGTTTCACCGCGCGACCGCTCGCGCCGAACGCCCGGGGCTGGAGCCCTCCCGGAAGCGCCGCGCTGCCGGGCGCGCGCATACTGCGACGACGCCGCACCCGGCGGCGTCAGTGGAGAATCCGCATGGCTGCCAGGACATCGACCATGAGCCTCGTTCGCGCCTCGTTCCGCTCGTTGAGCGCGTTGCTGCTGATCGCACCGCTTGCGCTCTTCGCCGCGGATGCGACCGTCAAGCTGGATTGGACCGACCCCGCGAAATTCACCGACACGCGCCAGAGCATGTGCCGTTCGACGATCGGGCCCGAGGAGTGGCTCGGCGAGCTCGCGCGCCACGTGGAGTCACGCGCAGCGAAGCTGCTCGCGCCCGGGCAGCGGCTCGCGATCACGATCACCGACGTGCGCCGCGCGGGCCAGTGCGAGCCATGGCGCGGGCCGCAGGCCTCGGACGTGCGCATCGTCAAGGAACCGCATTCGCCTCGCATCGACTTGCGCTACGTGCTGTCCGATGCCGACGGCAAGGTGGTGCGCGAAGGCAGCGAGGAACTGCGCGACCTCGCGTTCCTGCAGCGCGGGACGCTCAACGCGAACGATGCGCTGCGCTTCGAGAAGCGCATGCTGGACGACTGGCTGCGCAAGACGTTCCCGACGACTGCGCCGTAGGCGGGAAGGTCGGGGTCGCCCAGGTTGCGTAGCGGACACGCCGCCTTGTCCGTTCTCGCTGGGCGCAGCGGACGAAGTCCGCGGCGTCGAAGCGCCGCGCGTACCGCGATCACCGCGAACGGGCCCTTCGACTCCGACCTTCGGTCTGCGCTCAGGGCGAACGGCAAGAGTCCGTTCGCGCTGGGCGCAGCGGACGCGCCACCTTGTCCGTTCGCGCTGAGCGCAGCGGACGAAGTCCGCGGAGTCGAAGCGCCGCGCGCACGGCGATATCGCCGCGAATGGGCCCTTCGACTCCGACCTTCGGTCTGCGCTCAGGGCGAACGGCAAAGGAGTGTGACGCTTGGGCGTTGGCGGCGAGCTGGGCGCTCCCTCACAATGGCGCATCGACCGCTGGATGCGAGCCATGGCCAACCTGCACCCCGACCTCCACCCTCTGTACGCCGAACACCTCGCGACGCTGCAGTCGCGCGCCGACAAGGCGCTGCTGCGCGAAGGGTTCGACCACCTCGTGATCGCGGCGGGCCAGCCGTTCGACCAGTTCCTCGACGATCGCCCCTACCCGTTCGCGGTCAATCCGCATTTCAAGCACTGGCTGCCGCTGACCAAGGCGCCGGGCTCGTGGGTCGTGTACACGCCGGGGAAGAAGCCGAAGCTGGTGTTCCTGCAGCCGCGCGACTACTGGCACGTGGTGCCGGATGTACCCGCAGGCTATTGGGTCGAGCATTTCGAGATCGTGACGATCCGCGAGGCGAAGGAGGCGCGCGCGCATCTTCCGAACGATGCCGCGCGCTGCGCGACGATCGGCGAAGCCGGCGCCGCACTCGACGGGTTCGCGCCGAACAATCCACAGGGCGTGCTCGACTACCTGCACTGGCACCGCTCGTACAAGACGCCGTACGAACTCGCGATGATGCGCGTGGCGAGCCGCATCGGCGCACGTTCGCACGTGGCCGCCGAGCAGGCGTTCCGCAGCGGCTGGTCCGAGCTCGACATCCACATAGCCTACATGGCGGCCGCGCGCCAGACCGACAACGAGCTGCCGTACGGCAACATCATCGCGCTCAACGAGCACGGCGCGGTGCTGCACTACATGGATCTCTCGCACGCGCCGCCCGCGCATGCGCACTCGTTCCTGATCGATGCAGGCGCGAGCTTCCACGGCTACGCGAGCGACATCACGCGCACCTGGGCGGCAGATCCCGATGGCGAATTCCAGGCGCTCGTCGACGCGGTCGACACGGCGCAGCGCGCGCTCGCCGCGCGCGTGCGCGCCGGCCAGTCGTATCCGGAGCTGCACATCCATGCGCACCACGTGCTCGCCGGGATCCTGCGCGAGCACGGGTTCATCCGGATGGAGCCGGAGGCGGCGGTCGAATCGGGCGTGTCGTCGACGTTTTTCCCGCACGGGCTCGGCCATCCGATCGGCCTGCAGGTGCACGACGTCGCGGGTTTCCAGGCGAGCGACAGCGGCGGCACGATCGCGCGCCCGCCGCGGCACCCGTACCTGCGCATGACGCGCGCGCTCGAACCGGGCATGGTGGTGACGATCGAGCCCGGGCTGTATTTCATCGACATGCTGCTGCAGGAGTTGCGCGCCAAGCCTGCAGCCAGGGACGTGGACTGGGCACGCGTCGATGCGTTCCGCAAATACGGCGGCATCCGCATCGAAGACGACGTGGCCTGCACCGAGGGCGAGCCGGAAAACCTCACGCGCGATGCGTTCGCGGGGTTGTAGCCCGCGCTCGCGCGTCATCGCGATGCCCCCTGCCTGAGCGGCGAAGCCGCGATCGCAGTCGCGGCTGTGGCGCTGCTACGGATCGCGCAGGAGGTGGCGGCCGGTGACGAGGTCGACGAGGTCGAAACGCGACTTCTTGTCGAACAGGCGCGAGTAGTCGGCGTACGTGCGGTCTTCGAGGAAGCGGCTGCTGCCGGCCGCGAGGCGCACCGCGCGCAGGCACAGCTCCTGCCTCGCCGGCGCCATGCCCTGGATCGAGAACTGCAGCGCGCCCCCACGCCCGAGCCTGATCGCGTAGCAGTCACGGGACGGAATGCCTTCGTCGGCGTAGCGGATCTCCTCGACCCAGGTCAGCAGCGCATCGGATACGTTGTACACGGGCGTTTCGGCGAAGCGCGTCAGCTCGAACTCTGGCGCATCGTCGAAGCCCGACAGGCGCTCCGCGGTCGCGCGCGCTTCGGCCAGCAGCGCGTCGTTGCCGTACACGGCGAGGCGGTCGGCACTGACGAAACCTTCGCCGAACCAGTCGAGGTCGATGTACCACGCCGTGTCGGATGCGAGGTCGACGCTCTCGTGGACGACCCAGCCGAGCGCTGTCGCGTGCGGCAGCTCAGCGACCTCGATGCCGGCCCCGCGCAGTGCTTCGGACGAGACGAAACGGAAGTGCGACGGCAGGTCGAGGCGCGCCTGCGCCTGCGGCAACGCGATCGTGCCCGCGCGGTACGGCAGCGCCGCGAAAGCGACCCTCCGGCGCACGCGGTCGGCCAGCGGGTCGTCACCCTCGGACGCGCCGGAATCGGTGAACTCGCCCGCGTAGCGCTCCTGCGGCGCGTAGGTCGCGCCCCAGGCGAGCAGGCCGATCCAGCTGCCGAGCAGCGCGACCGCGACCAGCACCGGCACGCGCGGGTTGTCCTCCTCGGCCGACCAGTAACGCACCATCGCGTAGACACCGACCGGCACGAACAGGAACGACAGCACGCCGAGCAACGGCTCGTGGCGATGGATGCGGATCACGCCGAACAGGTAGACCAGGCCGCACAGCAGCGGCAACGCGATGAACGCGTAGAGCGTGGTGAACATCGGCGGCGCTCAGCGCGGGTCGACGCGTTTGACCTGCTCGCGGCGCAGCGTGTACGTCGCGTTGCCGCCGGGTCGACGCACCAGCAGCGTGACCTGGCGCGCATCGGCCGACTTCACGGTGCCGCGGTGCTGGCGGTCGCCGGTGGTCAGGATCTCCACCCGGTGGCCGACGTAGTGCTTGAGGTCCGTGAACGGCAAGCCGTCCTGTTCGATCGTCGGCACCAGCCACGCATCGTTTTCGCTGGGTTCCGGCACCGCGGCAGTGACCTCGGCGATCACCGGCGTGGCGGGATCCAGGCTTTCCTGCCCGGCCGCGGGCGCCGCCGCGCTGGCCGCGCGCGCATTGCGCTCGGCCGTGCGCTGCGCATTGCGCTCCGCGCGAAGCAGGGCCTCGATGCGGGCTTCGTCTTCCTGCAGGCTGCCTGCGCGCGCGCGCGCGCCGGGCGCGATCACGCCCAGCAAGGCCGCGGCGAGCAGCCAGGCGAGAGGCACTGCTTGCGCTTGGTTCATGGCTTCCCCCTGTTGCGGGTGCGCGTGCAGCGCGCCCACCGGCCAAGTCAAGCACGAATCGGCCGCGTTGTCCGCGACCGGGTTCACTTGTGCACCGGGGCGCCGGCCATCAGCGCTTCGATCTCGTCGGCGTCCTTGGGCACCCCGGCGGACATCACCTCCGGCCCGTCCGCGCCGACCACGACGTCGTCCTCGATGCGGATGCCGATCCCGCGGAACTTCGCCGGCACGCGCTTCTCGTCGGGCGCGATGTAGAGGCCGGGTTCGACCGTCACGACCATGCCGGGTTCGAGCACGCGGTAGTCGCCGTCGATGCGGTAGTCGCCGACGTCGTGCACGTCGAGGCCGAGCCAGTGGCCGGTCTTGTGCATGTAGTAGCGTCGGTACGCATGCTCGCGCAGGTTCTTGCCGACGCTGCCCGCGAGCAGGCCGAGCCGGCACAGTCCGCGCGTGATCACCTGCACGGCGGCCTCGTGGTAGGCGTCGAACGGCCGCCCCGGTCGCACCTCGTCGATCGCTGCGAGCTGCGCGGCGAGCACGATGTCGTAGAGCGCGCGCTGCTCGGGCGAGTAACGCCCGCCGACCGGGAACGTGCGCGTGATGTCGGAGGCGTAGCATTCGTACTCGGCGCCCGCGTCGATCAGCAGCAGGTCGCCCGCGCGCAGTTCGGCGTCATTCGAGCGGTAGTGCAGCACGCACGCATTCGCGCCGCCGCCGACGATCGGCTCGTAACTCGGCACTGCGCCGGCGCTGCGGAATGCATGCAGCAGCTCGGCCTCGACCTCGTGTTCGTTCATGCCCGGGCGCGTCGCGCGCATCGCGCGCACGTGCGCGTCGGCGGCGATCCGCGCGGCCTTGCGCATGAGCCGCAGCTCGCCACGCGACTTGTACAGGCGCAGGTCGTGCAACAGGTGCGAGAGCGCGACGAATTCGTGCGGCGAGCGCGCGCCCTGGCGCACCAGCGCGCGCACGCGGTTGACCCAGCCGATCAGCTTGAGGTCGAAGTCGGGGTCGCGCCCGAAGTGGTAGTAGACGCGCGTGCGGCCCTCGATCAGCCCGGGCAGGATCTCGTCGATGTCGTCGATCGGAAACGCATCGTCCATGCCGAGCGAGGCGACCGCGCCTTCGGTGCCGACGCGAGGACCGTCCCATCGCTCGCGCTCGCGATCGCGTTCGCGGCAGAACAGGATTACCTCCGCCGGCTTGCGCCCGGGCACCAGCGCGAGCACCGCGTCGGGCTCGCCGAATCCGGTCAGGTAATGGAAGTCGCTGTCCTGGCGATACGGATAGTGCGCGTCGTTGTTGCGCAGCTGCTCGCGCGCCGCCGCGACGATCACGATCGCATCGGGCCCGGCCATGCGCATCAGCTGGCGGCGGCGTCGCGCGTATTCCCTGGGCTCGATCATCGCGTCCGGCTTCGCTCCAGCGGCCACTGCCCTAGTTTACGCGACAGGGAAACAGGGAATGGGGAATGGGGAATAGTCAAAGCATGTCTGCTCGATCATTCCCCATTCCCCATTCCCCATTCCCGATTCCCTGCTCCCGACTCCCGCACTCAATGCACCCTCCCGACCGTCAGCGTGCGCCGACGCGATTCGCGGTGCAGCAGCGCGGTGGCGTCGCGCACGAACTCGAGCACGTCGGCGAATGCGCGCGCGTCCTCGGCTTCGTCGTCGTAGTCGAAGTGCGAACCGGCGATGGTGCCGAAATCCGACAGCACGTCGGCGGCGACCGCCGAGGGTTCCACGCTCGCGAGCGCGCCCGCGAGGCCATAGCCACCGAGGAAACCGCGGCACCATTCGACCAGCGCCTCGGCGCGCCGCTCGAGCGGTGCATTCGCGGCCGGCAGCAACGGTTGCGGGCGCGGCGGATCACAGGCGAATTGCGCGACCGCGGACGCATGCAGGACGCGCAGCAACGGATGCGCTGCAGTCGCTTCGTCCGCCGGCTCGAGCGCCAGGCGATCGAGCCAGTCGTCTGCACCGGTGCTGCCGCCCGCGCACAGGTATCCGGTCAGCGAACCGTGCAGTTCGCTTGCATCGACGCCGAGTGCGAGGTCGGCCAGTGCCGCGGCGAGCGCCGCATGCGTCGGAGTTTCGGGAGGGGCGGGTCGAGCGGTATGCATCGGCGCCGATTCTAGCCGCCAAGGCGCGCCGGATCACGCGCGCATGGCGCAGGTGCACGGAGTTGCCTACACTGCCCGCGGGACTTCAGCCAAGAACGAATCCATGGCGGCACTCGCGCCGTACGGTCAGCCGCGTCGCGCATCCTGGCTTGCCGGCTTGTTCGCGGCGGGCCTCGTGCTGAGCGCGACCGCGCAGGCGGGCGCGATCCGCCGCGAGTTCCATTTCCAGTCGATCGGCGTCGAGCAGGGCCTTGCGCAGAACACCGTAAGCGCGTTCCTGCAGGACAGCGACGGCTTCATCTGGGTCGGCACCGACAGCGGGCTGCAGAAGTTCGACGGCTACCGCTTCGCGGATTTCACCGCGCCGCGCGGACCGAACCAGGTGGTGCCGGAAGGACCGATCACGGCGCTTGCGGAGGACGCATCCAGGGTCCTGTGGATCGGGACGCTCGGCGCGGGTCTCGTGCGCCACCCGCTCGACACCGGCCGGTTCGAGGGCGTTCCGCTCGCCGGCGCCACCGAAGGCGTCAACTCGATCCTGTTCGATCCGCGGCGCGGGCTGTGGGTATGCAGCAGCCGCCGCTTGTGGCTGCTCGATCCTGCCGACGGACGGATCCTGCGCGAGATCACGCCGCCGGCCGACAGTGCGCTGCTGTTGCGCCAGCTCAGCCTCGGCAAGGACGGCACGCTGTGGGCCGGGTCCAGCGATGGGCTCTACCGGCTGCAGCCCGCGGGCGACGGCTTCGAGCGCGTCGCGGCCGGCGCGATCGTCGATGCGCGTTCGGTACTGCACGGCGCCGACGGTCGCGTGCATGTCGCGAGCAGCCGCGGCCTGTACCGGCTTTCGGGCGACGATGCGGTGCGCACCTGGCCACGCGACGGCGAGCGCGTGGTCAATGCACTGGTCGAGGACCGGCGCGGCCGGCTCTGGCTGTCGGTGCCGCGCGGCGGCCTCGTGCTGGTCGATCCCGACGATGGCTCGGCACAGGAGCTGCCGCCCGACGCGGGCTCCGGCAGCCCGCCCGACGCGATTGCGACGGTCCTCAGCATCGATCGTTCCGGCCTGCTCTGGATCGGCACGCATGAACGCGGCCTGGCGAAGGTGGATCCGGAGGGCACGCCGTTCCTGCACGTCGCCGAAGGCGACGTCGCGCAGTTGCGCACCGCGACCAACTACGTCCGCTCGATCGCCGAGGACGTCGATGGCAGCCTCTGGCTCGGCACCGAAGCCGGCCTCAAGCGTTATGACCCGCGGCAGAACCGTTTCGAATCCTGGTCGGACCTGCTCGGCGAATCGGCGCCACCGGCTCCGCACGTCGCGGTGCACGCGATCGTGCGCGCGCGCGACGGCACGCTCTGGCTCGGCACCAGCAAGGGGGTCGCGCGCGTCGATGCGCGCACGCGCCGCCTCGACGTGGTCGCGCTCGATGCGCAGGTCGACAGCCCCTCCGCCGGGCGCTCCGAAGCGCGCGCGCTGGAACTCGCGAGTGACGGCAGCATGTGGGTCGGCACGATGCGCGACGGACTCATCCGCCACGATCCGGCGACCGGACGCAACGAACGCTGGCAGCGCACCGCGTCGGAGGGCGCGCACGGCGGCCTCGGCGACAACCGCGTGCTCGCGGTGCACGAGGACCGCGCGGGGCGCATCTGGGCAGCGTCGATGACCGGACTGAACCTGATCGACCCGCGCAGCGGGCAGGTCCGGATCTTCCACAAGGATCCCGCCGATCCTCGCTCGCTCAGCGCGAACCTCGTGCGCACGATCCACGAGACCGCCGATGGCGAACTCTGGTTCGGCACGCAGTCGGGCCTCAACCGGCTCGACGCGCTCGATGCGGGTGGCGCACGCTTCACGCGCTGGCTGCCGCGCGACGGCCTGCCGGGCGGCACCGTATACGCGCTCGCGAGCGATGCGGCCGGGCGCATCTGGCTCAGCACCAACCGCGGCATCGCCTCGTTCGAACGCAAGGGCGCGACCTTCCGCACCTTCACGCTCGCCGACGGCCTGCAGGGCATGGAATACAACGGCGGCGCCGTCGCGACGCTCGCCGACGGGCGTATCGCGTTCGGCGGCATCAACGGCTTCAACCTGTTCGCGCCGCAGGCGATCGCAGGCAGCCGCTACGCGGCGCCGGTGGCGATCACGCGCGTGCAGGTGGGTCCGCGCGAACTGCCGGTCGAGCACGCGGGCGGCGTGATCGAGATGGACGCGGCGGACCGCCTCGTGCGTTTCGAGTTCGCTGCTCTGGACTACGCGGCTCCCGAGCGCAACCGCTTCCGCTACCGGCTCGAAGGCTTCGACGACGACTGGGTCGATGCCGGCACGCGCCACGACGCGACCTATACCAATCTGGGTGCCGGCAGTTACCGGTTCCAGGTGAGCGCGGCGAACCATGATGGCTACTGGGGCGAAGCGGTCGCACAAGCGAATCTGCGCGTGGTGCCGCCATGGTGGGAAAGCGTGCCCGCTCGCGCGCTCTGGCTGATGCTTGCGGGCGTGGCGCTCGTGCTCGCCTGGAATGCGCGGCGGCGGCAGCGGCGACGCGTGCTCGTGCACCACCTCGACCTCAAGGAGCGCGAGGATCGCCTGCGCCTCGCACTGTGGGGATCGGGCGACGACTTCTGGGACTGGGACATGCTCGGCCAGAGCATCGTCGTCACCGGTTCGGGCGACCTGTTCGGCGACGGCAGCCACGAGGAGAACGTGCTCGGCAACGAGTGGTTCGCCGAGCGCATGCACCCGGACGACATGCCGCTGGTGCAGCAGCGCCTGCAGAAGCACATCGACCGCACCAGCGAGACATTCGAGTCCGAACACCGGCTGCGCAACCATCGCGGCGAATGGGTGTGGTCGCTCGCGCGCGGCAAGATCGTCGAGCGCGATGCCGACGGGCGTCCGCTGCGCATGTGCGGAACCGCGCGCGACGTCACGCTGGAGCGCGCCGCCGAGCACGACCGCAGGGTCGCGCACGAGGTGATCCACAGCATGTCCGAGGCGGTCGCGGTGACCGATACCTCTCACCGCTTCATCAGCGTGAACCCGGCCTTCACGCGCATGACCGGCTGGCGCCGCGAGGAGGCTCTGGGCCGATCCGCCTCGCTGCTGGACTGCTCGCAGCATCCGCCAGAGCACTACCACGCGATCCGCGACGAACTCGCGCGCAGCGGCCACTGGCGCGGCGAACTGTGGCAGCGCCGGCGCAATGGCGAGGAATTCCTGAGCAAGGTGGAAGTGTCGGAGATCCGCGACGGCAGCGGCGTGCGCACGCACTTCGTGAGCGTGATCACCGACATCACCGATCGCAAGCGCGCCGAGCAGGAACTGCGCTACCTCGCGAACTACGATGCGCTGACCGGGTTGCCCAACCGCACGCTGCTGACCGAACGCATCGGCCACGCGATCATCCGCGCGCGTCGCGGCAACCGCAAGGTCGCGGTGCTGTTCCTCGACCTCGACCGCTTCAAGCACGTCAACGATTCGATGGGCCACGCAACCGGCGACCGCATGCTCAAGGCCGCCGGCGGGCGCCTGCGCCACGTGGTGCGCGAAGGCGACTCGGTCGCGCGGCTCGGGGGCGACGAATTCACGGTCGTGCTCGAGAACATCGGCAGCGCGGCGGAAGCCGAGCGCGTGGCGGAAAAGATCATCGCCGCGTTCGAGGAACCGCTCGAGCTCGACAACGGCCAGGAAGTGGTGATCTCGCCTTCGATCGGCATCGCCCTGCACCCCGACCACGGCCAGGTGCCGAGCGACCTGCTGAAATTCGCCGACACCGCGATGTACCAGGCCAAGGACCACGGTCGCAAGACCTGGATGGTCTACACCGAGGCGATGGACGCGGCCGCGCGGTTGCGCGCGACCACGGTGGCCGCGCTGCGCAAGGCGCTCGAGCGCAACGAGCTGTCGCTGGTCTACCAGCCGAAGTTGTCCCTGCTCGACAACCGCATCACCGGCGTCGAGGCGCTGCTGCGCTGGCGCAGCGGCGACCTCGGCAATGTTTCGCCCGGCGTGTTCATCCCGATCGCGGAAGAGACCGGGATGATCGTGGAGATCGGCGACTGGGTCGTCGCGCAGGCCTGCGCGCAGCTCGCGCGCTGGCGCGACGCCGGCGTGCACGGCATCACGATGTCGATCAACGTGTCGGTCGCGCAGCTCCTTCGCGGCGACCTGATCCAGCGCCTGTGCGACGTGCTCGCCGAGCACGACATCGCGCCGAACCTGCTCGAACTCGAGCTCACCGAGAGCATGGTCATGGCGAACGCCGAGCAGTCGATCACGACGCTGCGCCGGCTCAAGGCGATCGGCGTCACGCTCGCGATCGACGACTTCGGCACGGGCTATTCCTCCCTGAGTTACCTCAAGCGCCTGCCGATCGACACGCTCAAGATCGACAAGGAGTTCGTCGGCGACATCACGACCGACCCCGATGACGAGGCGATCACCGCGACCGTGATCACGATGGCGCATTCGCTCGGCCTCAACGTGATCGCCGAAGGCGTCGAACGGGCCGAGCAGGTCGACTACCTGCGCGAACAGGATTGCGACGAGGTGCAGGGGCACTGGCTGTCGCTCCCGCTGCCGCCGGACCAGTGCCTCGCGTTCCTGCGCGAGCGCCTCGGGGAGGCGCATCCCGTGGTCGGGGAACGCGGCTGAGGCGCGGCTTTGGCGCGTGCCGGCGTCGCTGTTCGGCCCCCGGGATTCGGGCTATATTCGGCGCATGTCCGTGCATGAACAAAGCCTGCTCTCGATCAGCCAGCGGCTCGACCGCCTGCTCGAGCTGTGCCGCACGCTGCAGGACGAGAACCGCAGCCTGCGCCACAGCCAGGAGCAGCTCGCGACCGAACGCGCGCAGCTGCTCGCGCGCAACGAGCAGGCGCGCTCGCGCATCGAGGCGATGATCATGCGGCTGAAGTCACTGGAGCAGAACCAGGCATGAGCGACGGCGCGAACGAGCCGGTGGCGGTGATGATCCTCGACCGCGAATTCTTCGTCGCCTGCACGCCGGAAGAAAAGCCGGGGCTGGTCGCCGCCGCGCGCTACCTCGACGCGAAGATGCGCGAGATGCGCGCGGCCGCGCGCGGCATCGGACTCGATCGCGTCGCGATCCTGGCCGCGCTGAACATCAGCCACGAACTGCTCGGCGAACGTGAACGCGGCTCGGACGAATCGCGCAGGCTGGCAGAGAAACTGCAAGCGCTCAATTCCAAGCTTGATGGTGCGTTCGGCGCGTCGGTACAATAGCGGCAGGCGTCCTCTGCGGTGCCCGGCAGCGCACTCTTACATATTGCCTTGTTCCTATAGACGACCCCGGGACGGCGAAACGCGCGCCCTTGTGCATGTCCGCCTCGATGCGGAAAGCCTTAAGGCGCCGCCAGCCCTCCCACCTGATCCCCGGGATCAAGGTCGTTCGATGCGCACCGACACCCGCGGAGGATGCCGTCCTTTCCTCCGGGCGGCCCGTAGGGTGGAACGCAGCGCCCGCGTCGATCCGGTGTTCGCCGGCAGCGCGGGTGCGAGTGCCACCGCCGTACCTTGCGCCGCACCCGCGTCGCGCGAGAGAGCTTGCATCGCGATCGCGCGCGCGAACCGTCCGGGAATCCTCTCCCTCCCACGGCAGCGCCCGTCCTGCCGCGCGCCGCGCTATGCTCGGTCGACCCCGACTTCCCTTCGCCGCCATGACTGCGATCCCGACTCGTGCGCAGCTTCGCGCGACGCTGCGCGCCCGGCGCGAAGCGCTGTCGCCGGCCACGCGCCTCGCCGCGGCGCAGGCGCTGCCTGCGGTGCTCGAACAGCTGCCCGAGTTCCTGACCGACCGCCGCATCGCCGGCTACTGGGCGATCGGCGGCGAACTGCCGCTGCTCGCCCTGACCAGCGGACTGCGCGCGCGCGGACAGGAGTGGTACCTGCCGGTGCTCGCCGAGGATCGATGCCTGCGCTTCGCGCGCTGGCGGCCCGGCGATGCGATCGAGCCGAACCGCTACGGCATCCCGGAGCCGCGCGACGGCCGCGCCGAGGCGCTCGCGGCGAACGAGATCGACGTGGTGCTGGTACCGCTGCTCGGCTTCGATCGTCGCGGCCACCGCCTCGGTTTCGGCGGCGGCTGGTACGACCGCACGTTCGCGTTCCTGCACGGGCGCACCGGCGTCTCGCGCCCGCTGCTGGTCGGCATCGGCTATGCGATCCAGGAAGTCGACGAGATCCCGATCGAACCCTGGGACGTGCGCCTCGATTGCATCGCGACCGAACGCGAACTGATCGACCTCGTGCCCGCGGAGTGATCCGCCGCGCCGTGCGCTGCTAAAGTCGACATTCCGACACGCGCCCACGCGTCGCCTGTCCATGTCCTGCAACGAGGAGTTCCGGTGGCGCGCTACTGGCTCATGAAGAGCGAGCCCGACACGTTCTCGATCGACGACCTCGCTCGCGTCGGCACCGAGCCGTGGACCGGCGTGCGCAATTACCTCGCGCGCAACTACATGCGCGACGAGATGCGCGTCGGCGACGGCGTGCTGTTCTACCACTCGAGCTGCGCCGAACCCGGCGTGGCGGGCCTCGCCGAGGTCGCGAGCGAAGCGTACCCTGACCCGACGCAGTTCGACCGCAAGAGCGACTACCACGACCCGAAGAGCACGCCCGAGCAGCCGCGCTGGCAGCTCGTCGACGTCGCGTTCACGCGCAAGCTCGCGCGCACGATCACGCTGGCCGAACTCAAGGCCGATCCGCGCCTCGACGGCTTCGCGCTGTTGCAGCGAGGCAACCGGCTCTCGATCCTGCCGGTCACGAAGGCCCAGTGGAACCGCATCCTTTCGCTCGAATGACCGACGCCGCCCTGCAGAGGAACCCCGCATGACCGCCGATGAAGCCAAGCGCCAGGCCGGGCGCGCCGCGATGCGCTATGTCGAACCCGGCATCGTGGTCGGCGTCGGCACCGGTTCGACCGTCGCGCATTTCATCGACGCGCTCGCCGAGCGCCGCCACGACATCGAGGGCGCGGTGTCGAGTTCGGAGCAATCCACGCGCCTGCTGAGGGAGCGCGGCATCGACGTGCTCGACCTCAATGCGACCGGCGAGATCCCGCTCTATGTCGACGGCGCGGACGAATGCGATCCGCATCGCCGGCTGATCAAGGGCGGCGGCGGCGCGCTCACGCGCGAGAAGGTGATCGCGGCGGCCGCGCGACGCTTCGTCTGCATCATCGATCCGGCCAAGCGCGTCGACGTGCTCGGCCGGTTCCCGCTGCCGGTCGAGGTGATCCCGATGGCGCGCAGCCACGTCGCGCGCGCGATCGTGCTGCACGGCGGCCAGCCGGTCTGGCGCGATGGCTGCGTGACCGACAACGGCAACTGGATCCTCGACGTGCACGGCCTGCGCATCACCGACCCGGTCGGCCTCGAATCCGCACTCAACCAGATCGCGGGCGTCGTCACGGTCGGCTTGTTCGCGCAGCGCGCGGCCGACATCGTGCTCGTCGGCGAGCACGAGATGGCCTGAGGTGGCGCCGCGATGCGTCATGCATGGAATGCCGATCAGCCCGGGATGTCGCCGATGACCCGAAAATCCACAGCACGTCGCGGGCGGACGCGGCTCGCCTGCGCGATCGCCGCGGTATTCGCGCTCGCAGCCGCGGGATCGGGAGTCGCCGACGCGGACACCCACGACTGGATCCGCTTCCGCAACGATCCGGCGCAACGCCTGTTCCCGGCGCTGCCCGGCCCGCGCGATGCGTCGTCGCCGGCCGCGCCGGCGGCGACCTGGCCGGTCACGCAATGTGGCGACGACGGTCCGGGCAGCCTGCGCGCCGCGGTCGCCGGCGCCGCGAGCGGCGACACGGTCGACCTGACCGCGCTGGCCTGCTCGACGATCACGCTCGAAACCGGCGCAATCGAGATCGGAATCGACGATCTCACGCTCGCGGGCCCTGGCCGCAACGAGCTCTCGATCGACGGCAACCAGCTCGACCGCGTGCTCGTGCATCCGCGCGGCGGTACCCTGCACGTGCGCGGCCTCACGCTGCGCAACGGGCGCATCAGCGCCGAGAACTTCGACATCACCGGCGGCGGCTGCGTCGCGAGCGCGGGCTATTTGCTGATCGAGGACTCGACCGTGCGCGACTGCTCGTCGGTCGCGATCGGCTCCTACGGCGGTGGCATCTACGCGTATTCGCTCGCGATGCAGAACAGCACGCTCGCCTCGAACCGCGCGCTCGGCAGCCACATCGACGCAAGTACCGCCGCGTTCGGCGGTGGCGCGTTCGTCTACCAGATGCTGCTGCTCGACAGCACCGTAAGTGGCAACCTCGCCGAACACCGGACCGCGCCCTGGCGCGACAGCTACGACATCGGCGGCGGCATCTTGAGCGTGCGCGGCGGCTTCGTCAGCGGCTCGACCGTCGACCACAACGTCGCCGACGGTCGCGGCGGCGGCATCGCGACGTTCACGAGCATGGCCGTGTCCAACAGCACGTTCTCGGGCAACGTCGCGGCGGCCGGGACGGGCGGCGCATTGTTCGTGCGGCGGCCGTCCACGTTCGACATCGGCAACAGCACGATCACCGCGAACGTCGCGACCGATGGCGGTGGCGGCATCTGGATCGGCGCGAACGCATCCTACCTTCACAGCTCGATCGTGCACGGCAACTCGGGCGGCAGCGGCGCGGCCGACATCGACAACCCGTTCGAGATGACGATCGCCGGCCATTCCAACCTCGTCGGCGAAGCCGGCGCACAGGTCGCGCTGCCACCTGACACGCTCGATGCCGACCCGTTGCTCGCGCCGCTCGCCTACTACGGTGGAACCACGCGCACGCATGCGCTCGAAGCGGGCAGCCCCGCGGTCGACACCGGTTCCAACACCGCGAACCTCGCCCTCGACCAGCGCGGCGAGCCGTTCCCGCGCGTGTACGGCCCGAGCGCCGACATCGGCGCGTTCGAACAGCAGGGGACGTCGGTCGGCCGGGTCGCGACGCCAGTCCCGGCATTGTCGGCTTGGCTCAGCGGCCTGCTCGCGCTGCTGGTGGGCGCCAGCGCGTGGCCGCGCCTGCGAAGCCGACGCGCGCGACGCGCCCAAGCCCAGCCTCCGCACGCGTAGGAGCGCACCCTGTGCGCGATCGCGTCAAATCGAATGCCGTCGTACAACCGGTTTCCTGCGCGGATCGCCCACGGGGTGGGCTCCTACGGTGCAAACGAAAAACCCGCCTCGCGGCGGGTTCTTCTTGCGTTCCTGGCGATGGCCGCGCCGGGCGCGATGCCATCGAGGAAGTTGGCAGCCCCGGATGGATTCGAACCACCGAATGCCTGAGTCAGAGTCAGGTGCCTTACCGCTTGGCGACGGGGCTGTGCAGTCAGTTTAACGCTTGGAGTACTGGGTTGCGCGGCGTGCCTTGTGCAGGCCGACCTTCTTGCGCTCGACCTCGCGCGCATCGCGCGTCATGAACCCGGCCTTGCGCAGCGGCGACTTCAGCGTCTCGTCGTACTCGACCAGCGCGCGCGCGATGCCGAGGCGGATCGCACCGGCCTGGCCGGTCATGCCGCCGCCTTCGACGGTGACCATCACGTCGAACTTGTCCTGGTTCTGGGTCAGCTCGAGCGGCTGGCGCACGATCATGCGCGAGGTCTCGCGGCCGAAGAAGTCGTCGAGCGTCTTGCCGTTGACCATGATCGCGCCGCTGCCCTTGCGCAGGAACACGCGCGCTGCGGAGGACTTGCGACGGCCGGTGCCGTAGTTCTGCTGGATCGCCATGGGAAATACTCTAGTTGGACGGTTGCGGCCCTGCGGCCGCCTTCACGCGCAGGGACTGCGCCTCAGAATTCCAGGACCTGCGGCTGCTGCGCGGCATGCGGATGCTGCGCGCCGGCATAGACCTTGAGCTTGCGGTACATCGCGCGGCCGAGCGGATTCTTCGGCAGCATGCCCTTGACGCCGATCTCGATGACGCGCTCGGGATGACGCGCGAGCATGTCCTTCAGCGAGGTGGTCTTGAGGTTGCCGATGTGGCCGGTGAAGCGATGGTAGTTCTTGTCGTCGAGCTTCTTGCCGGTCACCGCGATCTTCTCGGCGTTGATCACGACGAGGTAATCGCCGGTGTCGACGTGCGGCGTGTAGACCGTCTTGTGCTTGCCGCGCAGGCGGTGCGCGAGCTCAGTGCACAGGCGACCCAGGGTCTTGCCGGCGGCATCGACCACGTACCAGTCACGCTTGACGCCTTCGGAGGTGGCGCTGATCGTCTTCATGTCTCGGGAACTCGGCTGGACCCCGCAGGCGGGGTCGTCACAAATGAGGGCGCGGGAGGATAGCGGAACCGCGGACGTGCCGCAACAGCAAAGCCATCCGGCGCAATCGGCGATGGTAGCATGGCCGGCATGCCTTCCGCACCGTCCGGCACTGCCGCGGCCGACCCGGGCCTGAGCGCGCTGGCCGACCAGTGCGTGATGTGCGGCCTGTGCCTGCCGCACTGCCCCACCTATCGCATCGACCCGATCGAGGCGGAATCGCCGCGCGGGCGCATCGCGCTGGCGCGCGCGCTGAACGAGGGGCAGCTCGCGCCCTCGCCCGCCGCGCTCGACCACCTCGACCGCTGCCTCGCCTGCCTGTCCTGCCAGCAGGTCTGCCCCTCGGGGGTCCGGTACGAAGACATTATCGTGCGCACGCGCGCGCGCCTCGTCGACGCACGGCCGTCGCGCACGCCGCGCCTGTGGCGCAACCCGCGCGCGCTGCTGCGATGGTCGCGGATCGCGGCTGCGCTGCACGCGCACCGGTGGCTGCCGCTGTTGGCCCCGCTGCTGCCTCTCGGGACGCGTTGGCGGCGCATTGCCGCGACGCTGGCGCCGCCGCCCGCGCGCCTCGCAGTCCGACCGCGAGCCGTCGCTGCAGGCCCCGAGCGCCGGCACATCGCGCTGTTCCGCGGCTGCATCGCCGACCTGCACGACCGCGACACGCTCGCGGCGGCGCGCCTGCTGCTCGAAGCCTGTGGCCACGCGGTGGTCGAAAGCCGTGGCGGGGACTGCTGCGGCGCGCTGCCGCGCCATCTCGGCGAAACCGCGGTCGCGGCGGAACTCGCGCGCTCGACCCGCGGCCAGCTCGAAGCCAGCGGAGCCGGGCTCGTGATCGCCTGCGCGAGCGGATGCCAGGGCGACCTGCGCGACGAGGTACTCGGCGGCTCTTCGCTCGCGCTGTCCGACGTGCATGCGTTCCTCGCGGCCGACGCGGGCTTCGCGCGCCTGCGCTTTCGCCCGCTCGTGCTGCGCGCGGCGCTCCATCTCCCCTGCACGCAGGTCAACGTGGTCGGGGCGCTTGCGCCGCTGCGCGCGGTGCTTGCGCGCATCCCGGGCCTCGAGCTGCACGAACTGCCATTGCAGCCGCGCTGCTGCGGCGCGGCCGGCAGCCACGCGGTCGAGCGGCCCGAGGCCGCCGATCGCCTGCGTGACGAAAAGCTCGCGCAGGCCACCGCGTTCGCACCGGACCTTCTGCTGACGACCAACATCGGTTGCCGCATGCACCTCGCCACCGGGCTGCGACTGCGTGACGCGGCGCTCCCGGTGCTGCATCCGCTGGTGTTGCTGGCCCGCCAACTGGAGAATCCCGCCCCATGAACGCCCGTACGCTGACCCCGCTGGACCGGTTGCTCTCCGGCATCGGCCGCGCGCTCGAGACGACGACGGTCGCGACGCCGGCCGCGACACGCCCTTCCCCCGCGGGCGACATCCCCGAAGCGGCGCTCGATGACGCCGCGCGCCGGCATGCGGCCGGGCTCATGCGCGTCAACCATGTCGGGGAGGTCTGCGCGCAGGCGCTCTACGTCGGCCAGGCCGCGATGGCGCGCGACGATTCGCTGCGCCGCCACCTGCTCTCCGCGGCCGAGGAGGAAAACGACCACCTCGCGTGGTGCGGCGCGCGCCTCGACGAGCTCGGCAGCCGCCCGAGCCTGCTCAATCCCTTGTGGTACGCGGGCGCCTGGGCGATCGGCGCGGGCGCCGCGCTGGTCGGCGACCGGCTGAGCCTCGGTTTCGTGGTCGAGACCGAGCGCCAGGTCGAGGCGCATCTGGATACCCACCTCGACCGCCTGCCGCCCGGCGACGAACGCAGCCGCGCGATCGTGCGCGTGATGAAGGACGACGAGGCGCGCCACGCGGACAACGCACGCGCGGCCGGTGCGGCCACCCTGCCCGCGCCGATCCCGACCCTGATGGGATTCGCGGCGGAGGTGATGAGGAAGGTGGCGTATCGCCTGTGAGCTGCGCTCACAGGCGATGGGAATAGGGATTAGGGAATGGTCCAAGCGGGCAAGCCGGAGGGCTTCCGCTCTTGCCATTCCCTATTCCCGATTCCCCATTCCCGGCCTCACATCAGGTTGCGCCCGTGGAACAGCTCCTCGATCTCGCGCTTGAGCAGCTGCTCGATGCGCTGGCGCTCCTTGAACGAGAGGTCGTCGGCGTTGGCTTCGAACAGGTAGGTGTCGAGGTCGAAGTCCTTCACGTGCATCTTCGTGTGGAAGATGTTCTCCTGGTACACGTTGACGTCGAACATCTCGTACTTCTGGCGGATGTGCTTGGCCAGGTAGTCCTGGATCGAGTTGATCTTGTGGTCGATGTAGTGCTTGCGGCCCTTCACGTCGCGCGTGAAGCCGCGCACGCGATAGTCCATCGTCACGATGTCGGACTCGAAGCTGTCGATCAGGTAGTTCAACGCGCGCAGCGGCGAGATCACGCCGCAGGTCGCCACGTCGATGTCGGCGCGGAATGTCGCGATGCCGTTGTGCGGGTGGGTTTCCGGGTAGGTGTGCACCGTGATGTGGCTCTTGTCCAGGTGCGCGACCACCGCATCGGAGATCACGTCCTTGCCGAGCTTGTCGACGATCGGGTGCTCGGAAATCAGGATCGTGACCGAGGCGCCCTGCGGATCGTAGTCCTGGCGCGCGATGTTCAGGATGTTCGCGCCGATGATCTCGGCCACGTCGCTGAGGATCTGCGTGAGGCGGTCGGCGTCGTACTGCTCGTCGATGTACTCGATGTAGCGGCGACGCTGGTCCTCCGACACCGCATAGCAGATGTCGTAGATGTTGAAGCTGAGCGCCTTGGTCAGGTTGTTGAAACCCTGCAACTGCAGGCGCGGAATCGGTTTGACCACGACGGACGACCTCGATGGCGGCGACGGAAGGCGGGCTTCACGGCGGGCTGCGCCGCAGCGCCGTCGTGGGCGCGGATTATGGGCCAAGCCCCGCCGCGATGAAACCGAATGCGTGTGCCTGGCCCGGCCTGCAGCCGCGCTGCAGGCGCCCGCGTGGGGCGACGCCCCGGCGGATTTGCAATAAGATGCAATCGAATCGAGCCGGCGGGCTCGCAATCGCGCCGATCGTGCGCGATCCGCCGTTTCGGCATGCCGCCCTGGAAGCGGAGGGGATTTCGAGTGGAACCGCAAGGCAAGATCGCCGATTTCCGATACAGCCTCGCGCGCGAAATCAATCGCGTGCAGGCGCCTCCGATGCTGACGCCCGACCGCGCAGCGATGGAACGCTTCCTCGGCGCCTGCCATCGGCGGCGTTACCCGAGCAAGACCGCGATCATCCGCCCGGGCGATTCGGCGAACATCCTCTACTACGTGATCGACGGTTCGCTGACCGTCTCGTCCGAGGACGAGGAGGGACGCGAGTTGATCCTCGCCTACCTGAACCGCGGCGAGTTCATCGGCGAGATGGGACTGTTCGTCGAGACCCCGCGCCGCGAAGTCATGGTGCGCACGCGCACGCCGTGCGAACTGGCCGAGATCGGCTACGAGCGCATGTTCAACCTGTTCGAAGGCCCGCTGCGCGAGGAATGCCCCAAGATCCTGTTCGCGATCGGCTCGCAGCTGACGAATCGCCTGCTGCACACCTCGCGCAAGGTCAGCCGCCTCGCGTTCATGGACGTGACCGGACGCGTCGCCAAGACCCTGCTCGACCTCATCGACGAGCCCGACGCGATGACCCATCCGAAGGGCAAGCAGATCCGCATCTCGCGCCAGGAAATCAGCCGCATCGTCGGCTGCTCGCGCGAGATGGTCGGGCGCGTGCTCAAGCAGCTCGAGGAGCAGGGCATGATCGAGGTCTCGGGCAAGACGATCGTGGTGGTCAGCGCTCGCTGACGCCACGGGTCCGCCGGCCTACTACGTGGATCTTTCGCAGTTCCTGCTGTTCGTCGGCGTCGGACTCCTCGCTCAACTCGTCGACGGTTCGCTCGGCATGGCCTACGGGCTGGTGTCCAATTCCGTGCTGCTCGCGCTCGGTCTGCCGCCCGCGGTCGCGAGCGCAACCGTGCACGCGGCCGAAGTCGCGACCACCGCCGCCTCGGGCATTTCGCACGCGCGCTTCGGCAACATCAACTGGAAACTGTTCCGCCGCCTCGCGATCTACGGCGCACTCGGCGGCATCATCGGCGCGACGGTGCTCGCGAAGATCCCGGGCGACGCAATCAAGCCGTTCGTCAACGCCTACCTGCTGATCCTCGGCGGCATGATCCTGCTGCGCGCCTGCGGCAAGCGGCTGATCCGCCACCAGGTGCGCCATCCGGGGCCGCTCGGTTTCACCGCGGGCCTGCTCGACGCGATCGGCGGCGGTGGCTGGGGTCCGCTCGCGACGAGCACGCTGCTCGCGCGCGGCGGCGCGGTGCGCAGCACGATCGGCACCGTCAACGCGTCGGAGTTCGTCGTCACCACCTGCATCTCGGCCACGCTGATCATGCACATCGGCATGGACCACTGGCAGGTCGTCGCGGGCCTGCTCGTCGGTGGCGTGATCGCCGCGCCGCTCGCCGCGTGGCTCGTGCGGCACCTGCCGGAAAAGCCCGTGATGATCGCGGTCGGCGTGCTGATCGTCGCGCTCAGCGTGTGGCAGCTGGTGCAGACGTTCCTCGCAGCAGCGTAGGCTGGACGGCCGAAGGCCGGCCGGCGCTGCGGCTCTTGCACCTTTCTCTTGCTGGACGGATCGGGCGCAAGGCGCCGGCCCCGCTGCGCGCGTCCGGCCTGCGGGGGCGTCGGCCCCGGGCGCCATCAGCGGCCGGGGAAGAACATCCGCGCGAGTTCCGCACCCGGCGACGCCGTGCGCATGAACGCTTCGCCGACGAGGAACGCGTGGATGCCAGCTGCGCGCAGGCGCGCGATGTCGGCCGGCGCGTGGATGCCGCTCTCGCTGACCAGCACGCGTTCGTCGCCGGCGCGCGCGCGCAAGCGCAGGCTCGTGTCGAGCGAGGTTTCGAACGTGCGCAAGTTGCGGTTGTTGACGCCGATCATCGGCGCGGGCAGATCGAGTGCGCGTTCGAGTTCGGCCTCGTCGTGCACCTCGACCAGCACGTCGAGGTCGAGCTCGGCCGCGAGCAGCGTCAGCTCGAGCAGCCTCTCGTCCTCGAGCGCAGCGACGATCAGGAGCACCGCGTCGGCACCGATCGCGCGCGCCTCGTGGACCTGGTACGCATCGATCGTGAAGTCCTTGCGCAGCACCGGCAGCGCACAGGCAGCGCGCGCCTGCGCGAGGAACGCCTCGCTGCCGCGGAAGAAGTCCGCATCGGTCAGCACCGACAGACAGGCCGCGCCGGCTTCGGCATAGCCCGCCGCGATCGCGGCCGGATCGAACACTGCGCCTTCGGGCAGGATCACGCCGCGCGACGGGCTCGCGCGCTTGATCTCGGCGATCACCGCGGGCTCGCCCGACTCGATCTTCGCCTCCAGCGCTGCGGCGAAACCTCGCGTCGGCTCGAGTCCTTCGATGCGCGCGGCGAGTTCCCCGAGCGGCACGCGTGCGCTGCGCTCGGCGACTTCGGCGGCCTTGCGCGCGAGGATGCGTTGGAGGATGTCGGTCATTCGAGGGTCGAGGGTTGAGGGTTGAGGGTTGGGTACCGGGAGCGTGGCAACGTGAAGGGCGGAGTTCCGCGCGGGAATCAGTTTGCTGCCGCGTTTGCGAGGGTTCGGGTCGTGGCGACGAAAGACTCCAGCTTCTCCATCGCGGCGCCGCTGGTGATGGCTTTGCGCGCGCGCGCGATGCCGTCGGCGATCGAAGGGGCGACGTCGGCTGCGTAGAGCGCGGCACCCGCATTCAGCAGCACGATGTCGCGCGCGATGCCGGGCACGTCCGCGAGCGCGTCGAGCAGCATCGCCTTCGATTCGCCGGCATCCGCGACGCGCAGGTTGCGGCTCGATGCCATCGCGAAGCCGAAGTCCTCGGGTTCGATCGTGTACTCGCGCACCTCGCCGTCGCGCAGTTCGCCGACCATCGTGGTCGCGCCGAGCGAGATCTCGTCCATGCCGTCGCGACCCCAGACCACCAGCGCGTGGCGCGCGCCGAGCTGCTGCAGCGCGCGCACCTGGATGCCGACGAGGTCGGGATGGAACACGCCCATCAGGATGTTCGGCGCGCCCGCCGGATTGGTCAGCGGACCGAGGATGTTGAACAGCGTGCGCACGCCGAGCTCCTTGCGCACCGGCGCGACGACCTTCATCGCGGGATGGTGGTTCGGCGCGAACATGAAGGCGATGCCGGTCGCCGCGAAGCAGCGCGCGACGCCGGCGGGCGAGAGGTCGATCGCGGCGCCGAGCGCCTCGAGCACGTCGGCGCTGCCGGACTTCGACGACACGCTGCGATTGCCGTGTTTGGCGACGTTCGCGCCTGCAGCCGCCGCGACGAACATCGCGGCAGTCGAGATGTTGAAGCTGTGCGCACCGTCGCCGCCGGTTCCGACGATGTCGACGAAATGGTCCGGCGTGCCGACGTCGACGCGTGCGGCGAGTTCGCGCATCACGCGCGCGGCGCCCGTGATCTCGCCGATCGTCTCCTTCTTCACGCGCAGCGCCGCGATGATCGCCGCGACCAGCGCGGAGGGCACCTCGCCGTGCATGATCGAACGCATGAGGTCGACCATCTCGTCGTGGAAGATCTCGCGGTGTTCGATCGCGCGCTGGAGCGCGTCTTGCGGGGTGATCGGCATGAATGGCCTCAGCGCGCCGCGGGACTGAAGTGGATTTCGTGGATGTCGGCGGCGCCGGGGCCCCCTTCGCGCAGGCCGGAAAACAGCAGCACGCCCGGGCGCGTCGGATCCTGCGCAGGCGCGAGAATCCAGCCTCCCTCGACGTTGACGCGCTGGTCGAGCGCCCGCGCGTCGACGTAGCGGCCATCGACGCGCGTCGCCGTCCACAAGGCGATCGGCTGCGCGTCGACATCCTGCGAACGCGCGAATACCAGTACCCGGCCACCATCGATGAAGGCCGCGTCGAAGTCGTCGCCGGCGCCATTGACCTCGCCTGCGAGCGGCTCCGCCGTCTGCCATGCGCCGTCGCGCCAGCGACTCGTGAACAGGTCGTGCCCGCCCGCGCCGCCACGGCCATCGGTCGCGAACAGCAGCTCGCTGCCATCGGCGGACGCGGTCGGCGCCCATTCGTCACCGGCCGAGTTCAACGCCGGCCCGAGGTTGCGCGCTTCGCCGAATGCGCCCGTGGCAGGGTCGAATGCGACCTGCCAGAGGTCGTCTCCGCCGTAACCGCCGGGCCGGTTCGAGAAGAAGTAGACGGTCCGTCCGTCTGCACCGAACGCGGGATCGAACTCGTTGTCGCGCGTGTCGAACGCGACGGCGCTCGGTGCGCTCCAGCCGTCCTTGGTCCGGCGACTGATCCAGATGTCCCAGCCACCCGCGCCGCCGGGACGATCGGTGCTGCCCCAGAGCACGCAGCAACCATCCGGGCTCACGCTGGCGCGGATCTCCGAATATCCTGTCGACACGATGCCGGGAAGGAACAGCGCTGCGTCGCCGACGAGTTGGAAGTCTCGCGCGGGACCCGGCTCATTCGACGCGCACGCAGCAAGTGACGTCGCAATGATCGCCGCGCCGACGCAGTGGCGCTTCCCTCGCCGCAGATCAGGCCGCATGCGGCAGGCTCCGGCCGATGAAATTGCCGAGCAGCGCGTGGCCGTGCTCGGTGAGGATCGATTCGGGATGGAACTGCACGCCCTCGACCGCGAACGTGCGGTGGCGCAGGCCCATGATCTCGTCGATCGTGCCGTCCGCGTTCGCGGTCCACGCCGATACCTCGAGGCAGTCCGGCAGCGTTTCCTGCTCGACCACGAGCGAGTGGTACCGCGTCGCCTCGAACGGATTCGGCAGGCCACGGAACACGCCCTTGCCGTCGTGATGCACGAGCGAGGTCTTGCCGTGCATGATCTGCTTCGCGCGCACGACCTTGCCGCCGAATGCCTGCCCGATCGCCTGGTGCCCGAGGCAGACGCCGAGGATCGGCACGCTGCCGGACAGGCGCTCGATGATCTCGAGCGAGAGCCCCGCGTCGTCGGGGGTGCCCGGCCCCGGCGAGATCACGATCGCGGAAGGTTCGAGCTTCCGCAGCGCGGCCAACGTCATCGCATCGTTGCGGATCACGCGCACGTCCTCGCCGAGCTCGCCGAAGTACTGCACGAGGTTGAACGTGAACGAGTCGTAGTTGTCGATCATCAGCAGCATGGGCGACGCCGCGGGTCCGTCCGTGAAGCCGCGATGATAGTGCAGCGGGCCGGCAGGCGTGGCGCCCGCAGTCCGCCTCGGGAGCGCGCCTGTGTGCGATCGCGCTCATTCGAATGCCATCGCACGCACGGATTCCTGCGTGCATCGCCCACAGGGTGGGCTCCTACGATGTCGCCGGTGCCCCGTCCGTCCGGCCTTCCTCCACGATCTCGGGCCGCCGCTCGAACCAGCGCACGATGCCGTCGACCGCCTCGCACATGCTGCGCGCGACTTCGCGCTCGCCCATGATCGCGGCGTCGGCGCCGTTGCGCAGCAGGTAGGCGACCTCCTCGTCCGAGTGCGCGCGTGCCATCACCGCGATCGCAGGATTGGCCTCGCGTGCGCGGCGGATGATCTGGCCCGCTTCGAGCGGTTGCGGGATCGCGACGAGCAGCGCGCGCGCGGTCGCGATGTTGGCCGCTTCGAGCGTCTCTTCGGCCGCAGCGTTGCCTAGGACACCGGCGATGCCGGCCGTGCGTGCGTCCTCGAGGAAGTCGCGGTTCGATTCGACCAGCACGACCGGGCGGCCCGCTGCATGCAAGGTGCGGCCGACCAGCGACCCGACGCGCCCGTAGCCGATCAGCACGATGTGGTCGCGTTCGGGCACCGGGGGCCCGGGCGGCGCGTCGGGTTCGACCGCGGCCTCCGCGGCGGCGGCCGCCTCGGCTTCGCGTTGCTTCGTCCAGCGATCGAGCAGCGTGAACAGAAACGGGTTCGCGCAGATCGACAGGATCGCGCCTGCGAGGATCAGGTCGCGCGCATCGCGCGTCAGCAAGCCGAGGTCGACGCCGAGGCCCGCGAGGATGAACGAGAACTCGCCGATCTGCGCCAGGCTCGTCGAGATCGTCAGCGCCACCTCGGGTGAGCGGCCGAACGCGCGCACGATCGCGAATGCGCCGACCGACTTGCCGACGAGGATGATGAGCAGCACGCCGAGCAGCGGCAGTGGCTCGCGGAGCAGGATCGAGGGATCGAACAGCATCCCGACCGACACGAAGAACAGCACCGCGAACGCGTCGCGGAACGGCAGCGAGTCCTGCGCGGCCTTGTGGCTCAGCTTGGATTCGTTGAGCACCATGCCGGCGAAGAACGCGCCGAGCGCGAACGACACGCCGAACAACGTCGCCGACGCATACGCGACGCCGAGCGCGATCGCGAGCACCGCCAGCGTGAACAGCTCGCGCGAGCCGGATCCGGCGGTCCGTTCGAGCAGCCACGGGATCACGCGCCGGCCGACCACGAGCATCACCGCGACGAAGGCAGCGACCTTGCCGAGCGTGGTGGCGAGCGTCTTCCAGACATTGCCGCTGTTCGGGCCGCCATCCACGCCGCCGAGCAGACCCGCGATCGCGGGCAGCAGCACGAGCACGAGCACCATCGCGAGGTCCTCGACGATCAGCCACCCGATCGCGATGCGCCCACGCTGCGTTTCGAGCAGGCGTCGCTCCTCGAGCGCGCGCAGCAGCACCACCGTGCTCGCGACCGACAGCGCGAGTCCGAACACGAGCCCCGAGCCGACCGGCCACCCCATGAGCCACCCGAGCGCCATGCCGAGCAGGGTGGCGACCCCGATCTGCGCGGCGGCACCAGGCACCGCGATCGCGCGAACCGACAACAGGTCTCCGAGCGAGAAATGCAAGCCGACGCCGAACATCAGCAGGATCACGCCGATCTCCGACAGCTCGGGCGCGAGCGTCTGGTCTGCGAACATCCCGGGCGTGAAGGGACCCAGTACGACCCCCGCGAGTACGTAGCCGACGATCGGCGACAGGCGCAGGCGTTGTGCGGTCATGCCCGCGACATAGGCGAGCACGAACGCGGAAACGAGCGTCGCGATCAGCGGGGTGTTGTGCGGCATCGGGCATCCGGAATCGGCGTGCGACGAGACGCGCAACGCGTTCGAAGCAGTTTAACCGACCGTGCGCGAGTCGCCGCCCCCGGGTCATTCCACCATTCGGTTGACAAAATTCGTGGCGCGCGTATATTCAACCACATGGTTGATAAACGATCCGAACGCCTGGACGCGCTGTTCCGCGCACTGTCCGACCCGACCCGACGCGCGATGCTCGAGTCGCTGTCCGAGCGACCGTGCAGCGTCGGCGAACTCGCAGCGCCTTTCGACATCTCGCTTGCAGGCGCTTCCAAGCACATCCAGGTGCTCGAACGCGCCGGGTTGGTGCGGCGCGAGATCAGCGGTCGCGTCCACACCTGCCACCTCGAGGCGCAGCCGATGCATGCGGGCGCCGAGTGGCTGCGGCACTACGAGCGCTGGTGGAATCGCAGGATCGACGCGCTGGAAGCGTTGTTGCAGGCCGAAGACCCGGGCGATCGCGCGCGACGCGCGGCCCCGACCCACCCCGCGCGCGCGCGCAAGAAACCGAGGAGCAGGAAATGAACAACGCGGATACCGGCGCCTACGCCGACGTCATTGCCGAGGGCAGCGTGCGCATCGAGCGCCTGCTGCCCGGTCCGATCGAGCGCGTCTGGGCATGGCTCACCGACGAAGAGCTGCGCCGGCAATGGCTCGCAGCGGGCGACATGCGCCTCGAGGTCGGCGCGCCGTTCGAACTGGTCTGGCGCAATGATGAACTGTCCGATCCGCCGGGTCGCCGACCCGAAGGCTTCGCGGAGGAACACCGGATGCAGAGCCGCATCCTCGAGGTCGATGCGCCGCGGCGACTCGCGTTCACCTGGGGTGACGGCGAGGTCGTGTTCGAACTCGAACCGCGCGGGGAGCGCGTGCTGTTCCGCGTGCTGCACCATGGCATCTCCGATCGCTCGAACATGCTGATGATCGGCGCGGGCTGGCATATGCACCTGGACATCCTCGTCGCTCGCGTGAGCGGCCAGGCGCCGGCGTCGTTCTGGGATGGATGGACCCGGTTGCGCAGCGAGTACGAGCAGCGCATGCCCGCTTGACTGCAGGTTCCCGATACATCGCGGCGAGCACGCGCCGCTCACACTGGCACGTTCGCCCTGAGCGCGCGCCCACCCAATCCGTTCGCCCTGAGCGCAGGCCGGAGGCCGGAGTCGAAGGGCATTGCACGAGGATTCGCACAAGCGGGCACTTCGACTCCGCGGCCTGCGGCCGCTGCGCTCAGTGCCAACTGCAGAGCGTTCCGTTCGCCCCGAACGCAGGCGCACCCAATCCGTTCGCCCTGAGCGCAGGCCGGAGGCCGGAGTCGAAGGGCATTGCACGAGCATTCGCACAATCGGGCACTTCGACTTCGCGGCCTGCGGCCGCTGCGCTCAGTGCGAACGGCAGAGCGATCCGTTCGCCCCGAACGCAGGCCCACCCAATCCGTTCGCCCTGAGCGCAGGCCGGAGGCCGAAGTCGAAGGGCCAGTGTGCGCCGCCAGTCCCGACCTGCGCGCGCCCGGCCGCTCAGAGCCCGCCGGCCGCCTGCGCGACCGCGCGGAACAGCGCGCGTCCCTTGTTCATCGTCTCCTCCCACTCCTTGCCGGGATCGGAGTCGAACACGACACCTCCGCCTGCCTGCACGTGCAGGCGGCCGTCCTGGATCACCGCGGTGCGGATCGCGATCGCGGTGTCGGCGTCGCCGTTCCAGCCGATGTAACCGATCGCGCCCGCGTAGAGGTTGCGCTTGTGCGGCTCGAGTTCCTGGATGATCTCGATCGCGCGGATCTTCGGCGCGCCGCTCACGGTACCCGCGGGGAACGTCGCCTTCAGCACGTCCATGTACGAGAGGCCTTCGCGCAGGTCGCCTTCGACCTGGCTCACGATGTGCATCACGTGCGAGTAACGCTCGATCACGAAGCGCTCGGTCAGCTTCACGCTGCCCGTGACGCTGACGCGGCCGACGTCGTTGCGGCCGAGGTCGATCAGCATCAGGTGTTCGGCGCGCTCCTTCGCATCGGCGAGCAGCTCCTGCTCGAGCGCGAGATCCTGCTCGGGCGTCGCGCCGCGCGGGCGCGTGCCCGCGATCGGCCGCACCACGACCTTGCCGCGCTTGAGGCGCACGAGGATCTCGGGCGAGGAACCGACGACCTGGAAGCCGCCGAGGTCGAGGAAATACATGTACGGCGAGGGATTGAGCGCGCGCAGCGCGCGGTACACGTCGACCGGCCGAGCGCGGAACGGCACCGACAGCCGCTGCGAGGGCACGACCTGGAAGATGTCGCCCGCGCGTATGTAATCCTTCGCGCGCTCGACGATCGCTTCGTACTGCTCGCGCGTGAAGCTCGAGCGGAAGTCGGCTTCCTCGAGCGATTTCGGATCCGGCACGTCGGGATAACCCGAACCCGAATGGCGCAGCCGGAACACGAGCTCGTCGAGGCGACGCCGCGCGCGCGCATACGCCTGCGGCTGCGCGGGATCCGCGTGCACGATCAGGTAGAGCCGGCCCTTGAGGTTGTCGAACACCGCGACTTCCTCGCTCAGCATCAGCAGCGCATCGGGCGTTCCGAGTTCGTCGACGCGATCGCTGCGCGCGAGCCGCGGTTCGATCCAGCCGATGCTCTCGAATCCGAAGTAGCCGACGAGGCCGCCGCTGAATGCCGGAAGCCCCTCGGGCGCGGCGACCTTGAACGACGCGCGGATGCGTTCGATCTCGGCGAGCGGGTCGTCGAGTTCGCGCGTCTCGACGACCTCGCCGAGTTCCTCGATCGCGAGGGTGTTGCCTCGCAGGACATAGGTGCGCCGGCACGGCAGACCGATGATCGAATGCCGTCCCCAGTTCTCGCCGCCTTCGACCGACTCGAACAGGTAGGCGTAGGGGCCATCGGCGAGCTTGAGGTAGACCGACAGCGGCGTGTCGAGGTCGGACAGCACCTCGCGCACGAGCGGGATGCGGTTGCAGCCCGCGGCCGCGTACGCGTCGAATGCCTGCTGGGTGATCACGTCGTCGGCCGGATCGGAGGGGCCGGCGACGATATCAGGCCGGGTGGCGGCGCAACAGCCCGATGCGCGCGGCGGCGGCCTTGCGCGGCGCCAACGGGCGGAGCAGGCTGCAGCGCGACGCGCGCGGCGTCCGTTCGCGCGCGGGCGGATCTTCGATCCGATGTAGCGGGGGCGCCCGCGGGGAGAGGCTGCGATGGCACGAAGGAAACCGCGGCGGCAAGAGCGGGACGCGAATGCAGTCGAGTCGGTGCCGGCCGCGTCGAAGCCGCGACGCCCGCTCGAGGTCGCGACCATCCTGCTGCGCCACGCCGCACCGCTCGCGACGCTCGTCGTATGGCACGGCTCGGTGCACACGTACCTGATGCTCGCGCTGTTCGACCTCGGCGTCGGCTACGCCGGCCACCAGTTGCGCGACAAACCCGCAGGCACGCGCGATGCGCTCGCCGCTGCGCACACGGCGACCGAGCGCGCGCTCGCACGGCTGCAGCTGCCGATGCTGATGGCATTCGCGGGCGCGTTGTTCGTGTTCACTGCGATGCTGTTCCTGCTGCCGTTCCTCGCCGCGTTCCTCTGGCAGCCGCTGGCTGCGGCCGTGAAATCCGACGCGGCCGTGATCGTCGCGAGCGTCGCGGTCACCAGCGTCGCGGGCGCGCGCCAGTTCGACCACGCGCGGGCGGCCGCGGGACCCGACGCGCGCGCGTACCGCCTGGAGGGTGATCGCGGCGCACGCCGCGCCCTGGAATCGCTCGGTCTGTTCCTGCTGCTTGCGGGTTACGCGCTCGGCTTCGGCGGCCCATCGGTCGGCGTCTGGGTGCTCGCGACGCTATTCACCGCCTGGCTCTGCGCGATCGACCTCGAGTGGACGCCGCGCAGGTTGCGCAAGCGCAAGGACTCGTAGGCTGGACGCGCGCAGCGCGGCCGGCTCGCGACGGCGGCGGAGCGAAAGGCGCCGGCCGACCTTTCGGTCGTCCAGCCTACGGGCGCGGCGCGACCGGGCAAACCTCGCATGGAAGCGAAAGCGCCGGCCGACCTTTCGGTCGTCCAGCCTACGGGCGCGGCGCGACCGGGCAAACCTCGCATGGAAGTGAAAGCGCCGGCCGACCTTCGGTCGTCCAGCCTACGGTGCGCCTTGGCGATGCTCAGGGTGCATCCGGCAGCTCGAAGCCGTCGGCGAACAGCGGGGGCTCGGAGAACAACACGACTTCGGGCTCGCGCACGATGTCGTAGTCGAGGCCGCCGAGGCTGCGTCCCCAGTACAGCTCGACGGTCGATGCCGACGTGACCAGCGGATGCGGTTCGACGTCGTCTTCGCTCGGTGAGTCGGTGATCGTGATCGCGGGGTCCCACGCGATCCCGTCGAGCGAACGTCGCGCGGCGAGGTCGAACCCGCTGCCATTCGCGCGAATCCAGAACAGCGCGAACGCATCGTCCGGCATCACTACCGGCAACGAATCGTGGTTGTTCCCGGTCACGGCGAAATCCTGCGGCGGCGTGCTCCAGTCGTGCACGTCGGTGGTGGTCTTGACGTACATCTGCAACTGGTTGTTGCCGGGATTGACCTGGTAACTCGCGAGATAGAGGCCGTCACTCTCGCGGTAAGCGATGCGCGGCAATGCGGCGCCCGCGGCGACCTGCGTCTGCTCCGTGTCCCAAGTCACGCCGTCGTCGGTCGACTGCGCGACGTAGGCGCCGCCCGAGAGCCGCTGGTAGCTCATCGTGAGCGTCCCGTCCGCATGCCGGATGACATGCGGATTGATGTCGCCACTGGCCCAGCCGAGCTCCAGTACCGATTGCTCTGTGAAGGTCGTGCCGTCGGTGCTCGTCGCGCGCCAGATGCGGTAGCCGCCGGTGCTCTTGAGGTAGAACAGCGCATAGCTGGCGGGACCGAGCTGCACGAGGGCCGGATGGCGTTCGTTCGCAGCGGTCGCAATGATCGCGACCGGTTCGCTCCAGGTCGCGCCATCGTCGGTGGAGCGAGTCAGCATCAGATCTCCCATCGGATTATTCGGATTGCTCACGTCGAGCCGCTCGAACACGACGATGCGCGCGCCGTCATCGCTCGAGCGGATCACCGAGGCTTGGTAGTCGGTTTGCGGGCCGCTCGTGACGTTCTCGACTGCCGAAGCGGCGTTTGCCATGAACAGCGCAAGCAAGGCCAGCAACAGGCGGGCGTGTATTCCGGTCATGCACTCTCTCCTTCCGCGAGGCGCCGGCGTGGCATGCCGGCCAGGGTGATCGTGAACGCCACGCCGCTGCCATCGGCGAGGTTGGCCGCGCTCGCGCGACCGCGATGCAGCTCGGCGACGAGCCGCACCACGTAGAGGCCGAGGCCGAGATGCGGCACGGCGCCCTCGCGCGGCGCGGCACGTTCGCGCAGCGAGACGAGGGAATCGAAAAGACGCTCCTGCATCGAGGCCTGCAACAACGGGCCCGAATTGACCACGCGGATCGATGCTTCGCCATCGCGCAGTTGCAGCGAGAGCGCGATGCGACCCTGGGCGGGCGTGAACGAGCACGCGTTGTCGAACAGCTTGTCGAGCGCCTGCGCCACCAGTTCCGGCGCGCCATGCATCGGCGCGGCACGCGGCGGGAGCTCGATGTCGAAGCGCCGTGGCTGCGCGAGCGCGCGGTAGCCTTCGCCGCAGGCCTCGACCAGCGCGCGCAGGTCGAAATCCTCGGCTTCGGCCGAAGCGATCGCGCGCTCGATGCGGTTGGCCTCGCTCATCGCGCGCACGATGGCGCCGAGCCGCTCGGCGCCCTGCCGCGCGCGCGCGAGGTACGCACGCGCGGATTCGGGCAGCGGCTCGTGGTCGAGGTTGTCGAGCGAGGACTTCACGATCGCGAGTGGCGTGTTGAGTTCGTGCGAGAGTTTCGAGGCGAGGCTGCGCAGGTAATCGGTGTACGCGCGGACCTCGTCGACGAGGCGCGCAAAGCTGCGCGCGAGGTCGCCGAGTTCGTCGCGCGAGTCCGCCAGCGGCATCGGGCCGTCCAGACGTCCGGACGTGCGCACCGCGCGCTCGGCCGCGTCGCGCAGCCTGCGGATTCGCCACGAAAGCGTCGCGCCGAACGCGAGCAGCACGAGTCCGGCGACGACGAGCGCCGACAACGTCGCGAGCGCGAGCCCGGTCAGTGCCCGGCGCGCGAGCGCCGGCACCGCGGCATCGGCCTGTTCGAACAGCAGCGCGCCCCGACGGCCGCTCGCGTCCTCGAGCGGAACGGCCGCGGCGAGCACCACGCCGCCTCCGACGTCCGCCGCACGCCAGCTCGTGGTCGGCGTACCCGCGAGCGCCGCGCGCACCTCGCGTTCGTCGATGCGCGGCGAATCGAACGCGAGGCCCGGCGATCCGTCGAGGCGCGGCGCGATCAACACGCGATAGACGAGGCTCGCGAACCAGCCCGGCGTGGCACCGACGGCGTCCGCGAGGTCGAGCGTTCCCGCCGCCGCGAGCAGCTGCGCCTGCGCCGACAGGATCCGCACGCGGGCATGCGCGGGTACCAGCGGCGCGATTTCGAGCGAGACCGTCGCGTCTTCGCGCTCGAGCTCGCGGGCGCGCGCGACGACATCGTCACCCGGGCGCGCGGCATCGTGCAGCGCCAGGCCGATTCGGCGCGACGTGCCCGCGCGCGGAAGGCGCAGCTCGATCCGGTATCCGGAGCCGTCTTCCTGCAGCGCTCCCTCGAGTTCATCCGGCAGCATGGCGCCGCGCTCGCGCGCACGCGTGCGGAACGAGCCGGGTGCGGCGCCCGAGAGCAGGTAGCTGCGCGCCTCGCCATCCTGCTCGAGCAACAGCACGACATGGTCGCCATCGGGCGCGCGCGGGCTCGCCGGGTCGACGCGCGTGCGCGTCGCGTCGCGCGCGTCGATGAACAGGTGCACGCCGTTGCGCGCTTCGCCGAGCAGCACCTGCAGGCGCGCGGGATCGGCCGCGGGTCCGACCGGCTGCGCGTGCGCGCGCACCGCGGCCCAGTCGTCACCATACCCGTCGACCACCACCGCTTCGTCGAGCGCATGCACGTAAAGCGCGTCCGCCGACGGAAGCACAAGACCCCGCGCGACCAGCGCGCTCGCGAGCATGCGCGCCGACGCGAGCAGCGCCTGCTCGCGTCCCTCGCGCAGCAGCACTTCGGTCTGCCGCACGAACTGCCAACCCGCCCAGGGCAACGCAAGCGTCGACAGCGCGACCAGGAGGAGCTTGAAGCGGAGGGACATCGGGGAGCCGGGAATGGGGAATGGGGAATGGGGATGGGGAATCGGACGAGCAGCGGGCTGCAACGTGCGCGGATCAGGAACGGCCTCGTGCGACGTCCGCGTCGGCGACGAGGATACTTCCACATCTACGCAAGACCGCGGGCCCGGGGATCACCTGAATCCGCGATCGCTCACTCCGGGTGTACTCTGCCAGCGCCGGGCATCCGGACCCCGCTTGTCCCATTCCCGATTCTCAATTCCCTATTCCCGGCTTTCATGCCCTCCACCGATACCCCGCCCCATGCACGGTATCGATCGCGTCGAACGCGGGGTCGATCGCGAGGAACTTCTTGCGGATGCGCTTGATGTGCGAGGTGATCGTCGCGTCGTCGACGACGACCTGCGCATCGCGCATGAGCTGGTCGCGGTTCTTCACGTGGCCGGGGAAGCGCACGAGGGTGTGCACCATCCAGAACTCGGTCACCGTCAGCGGCACGTCGATGCCGTTCCAGCTCACGCGCATGCGCTCGGCCTCGATCTTGAGCGGGCCGTGTTCGACCACGCTGTCGGCCGCGACCGGCTTGCGCAGCGCGTCCATGCGCCGGAACAGCGCGTTGATGCGAGCGGCGAGCTGGTGCAGCGAGATGTCCTTGGCGAGATAGTCGTCGGCGCCGAGGCGCAAGCCCGAGATCACGTCGAAATCCGAATCGCGCGCGGTCAGGAACAGGATCGGCAGGGTCGGCGCACGTGCACGCAGGTTGCGGCAGAGGTCGAAGCCGCCCTCGGGTTCGTCGCCGAGCCCGACGTCGATGATCACGAGTTCGGGCAGGCGTTGCGCGAACGCGACTTCGGCCTCGCTGCGCGAGGCGTATCCACGCACGTCGTATCCGAGCCGCGCGAGTGCTTCCGAGTAGTTCGCACGGATCAAGGGCTCGTCCTCGACGATGGCGATGTGGCGCGGCATGGCGATTCCTCCTGGGGTCGAGGCCAGCTTATGGGCGGCTTCCGCGCAGGCGCAACGGCCCGCGCGCCGATGCCCGCGAATTGCCACAACTCGTCGGCGCGGCGGCCGCGCGCCGGCGCCATGCGCACCCGACGCGACGCTGCAATGGCAGCGCCTGCCCAGCGGAGAAATGCGATGCACATCGATCGACCCGACCCGAACGCCGAACTCCACGCCCGCGAGCGCCTGCGCGTCCTGTTCGCGATCGGATCACTGCTGCTCGGCCTGCTCGCCGCCGTGCAGGTGTGACGCGATGAACCTGTCCGACGAGTCCGTGTCGATCGGGATCCTCGTGGCGTCCACGGAGTGGCTCGACGGCGGCACGGAAGCCGCTCCGCTCGGCATCACGGCGCCGTCGCGCGAGCCTGCGACGGAAACCGCTCCCGATCCGTCATGGAAAGCGCTGTAACGGCCCGATCGATCGGGCTGCCGTTTGCGTCACCCGCGCCGGGCCAAGTCCCCTCCTCCCCCCGGGCCCGGCGCGGCTCTTTTCCCGCACGTCATGCCGGGCGCGCGCGAGAGCGCACCCTGTGCGCGATTCGTGACGATCGCGATGCCCCCGCACAACCGGTTTCCTGCGCGGATCGCCCACAGGGTGGGCTCCTACGGACGGGTTTGCGTAGGAGCGCACCCTGTGCGCGATGCGCGGCAACTCGGATGCCCGCGCATGACCGGTTTCCTGCACGGATCGCCAACACGGGGGGCTCCTGCAACCGCATGCTTCACGCGGCTGCGATAGCCGCTTTCATGCGCGCGATCACGTCGGCGTAGTCGGGTTCGCTGAAGATCGCGGAACCCGCGACGAAGGTGTCGGCACCCGCGCGCGCGATGTCGGCGATGTTCGAAGGCTTCACGCCGCCGTCGATCTCGAGCCGGATCGGCCTCCCGCTCGCGTCGATGCGCTCGCGCACCGCACGCAGCTTGTCGAGCGCGGCAGGGATGAACGACTGGCCGCCGAAGCCCGGGTTCACCGACATGATCAGCACGAGATCGAGCTTGTCGAGCACGTGATCGAGCCAGGCGAGCGGCGTGGCCGGATTGAACACGAGCCCCGCCTTGCAACCGGAGTCGCGGATCAGGCCGAGCGTGCGGTCGACGTGATCGCTCGCTTCGGGGTGGAAGCTGATGCAGCTTGCACCGGCCTTCGCGAAGTCCGGCACGATGCGATCGACCGGCTTGACCATCAGGTGCACGTCGATCGGTGCGGTCACGCCGTGCTTGCGCAACGCCTCGCAGACCAGCGGGCCGATCGTGAGGTTCGGCACGTAGTGGTTGTCCATCACGTCGAAATGGACCCACTCCGCGCCTGCCGCGACCACCGCGTCGACTTCTTCGCCGAGCCGCGCGAAATTCGCGGAGAGGATCGAGGGGGCGATGACGGGCGATTGACGTGACATGGTTTTCCGAAGTCCTGCGTGCATGGCGCGAAGACGCAGCGTAGCACTGCGGTGGACGCGAACCGAATCGCCGCCTCGTCGTCCCTTGCCGCTCGAGCCCGGCGCAGCGCGCGCCACACCCTTCCCGCTTGCACGGGGCGCAGCGGCCGCGAGGCCTTCCCTGTCTGTTCGCGCCGAGCGCAGCGTGCACAGGTCGCGGAGTCGAAGCGCACGCGTGCGACCACGCGGCGGCATGCCCTTCGACTCCGGCCTTCGGCCTGCGCTCAGGGCGAACGGATATGTACGATTCCGTTCGCGCCGAGCGCAGCGTCCGCAGGTCGCGGAGTCGAAGCGCGAGCGTGCGACCACGCGGCGACATAGCCTTCGACTCCGGCCTTCGGCCTGCGCCCAGGGCGAACGGCCATGTTCGAATTTGCAGCTGCGCCCAGGGCGAACTGGACACGGGTGCCTACAAGCCGCGCTCGGCCTTGATGTGTTCCCAGGCCGCGTTGATCTCGCGCGCGCGTTCCTCGGCGCGCCGCTTGAGTTCGTCGGGTACGTCGCCGAGCTTGTCCGGGTGGTGCTGGCTCATGAGGCGGCGATAGGCCTGCTTGAGCTCGCGTTCGCCGGCCTCGCGCGTGACGCCGAGCACCGCGTAGGGATCGATGTCCGAAGGCCGTTGCGGGCGTGGCCCGGGGCCGGGCCCGCGCGGACCGTACTGCCCACGCTGCCCGCCGCCGAAGCCGGGCGCGTAGCCCTTCATCGCCGACAGCGCCGCGAGCTCGTGGTCGCTGACGCCGAGCGCTCCGCACAGCGTGCGCAGCAGCAGGAGCTTGGGCTGCGCGAGCGAGCCCTCGGCGTGGACGAGGTCGAGCAGGAGGTCGAGCACGAGGAACGCGAGGTCGCGCCGGCCCTGGCACCAGCGCCTGAGGTCGTTGATCGCCGCCTGGCTGTCGTAGCCGGCCTGCTTGCCTTCTCCGAAACGCTCGATCGCGACGCGGCGTTGCGCGGGATTGAGTCGCAGGCGCGCGATCAGCGCCTCGGTCGCGGCGATCTCGGGCTCCGATACGCGCCCATCCGATTTCGACAGCGCGCCCGCGAATGCGAACAGCGGCTCGATGAAGCCGACGCCCATCGACGGCGGGCGCAGGCGCGCGACCGCGCTGTCCCAGAAATGCCCGAGCAGCGCACCGAACAGCAGCCCGATCGGATTGTGGAAGATGATGAAGCCGAGGATCGCGCCGACCAGCTTGCCGGTGTGCTTCATCGTGCACCTCGGCGCAGCGCGGCACGCGGTGCTTGCGCGAAAGTGGCGAGGCGGGCGGGTGCGGATCGGCGCGGCATGCACGGAAAGAGGCGGGGGAATGGAGGCGGATTCTAGCAAGGCGCCCGGCACGCACCGCCCGGCCCCCTCAGCGCGTGTTCATCGCGTGCCGTCGCGCGCGGCTCGCTACAATCGCCTTCCCGCGCCTGCCGGAACCGCCCGTGCCGACCGTCCTTTCCGAATCGAACCTGCCCGGGCTCGAACTGCTCCATCGCGGCAAGGTCCGCGACGTGTACGCGCTCGGCCCCGACGAGCTGCTGATCGTCGCGACCGACCGCCTGTCCGCTTTCGACGTGGTGCTGCCCGACCCGATCCCGGGCAAGGGCGAGATGCTGACCCAGATCTCGAACTTCTGGTTCGCACGGACCGCGCACCTGCTGCCGAACCACCTGACCGGCAAGGACGTCGCGGGCGTGCTGCCCGCAGGCGTCGACATCGCGACCTACGCGCGCCGCAGCGTCGTCGCGAAGCGCCTGAAGCCGGTGCCGGTCGAGGCGATCGCGCGCGGCTACCTGATCGGCTCGGGCTGGAAGGACTACCAGGCGACCGGGCGGCTGTGTGGCATCGAGCTGCCGGCTGGACTGCGCCAGGCGGAACGCCTGCCCGAGCCGATCTTCACGCCCTCGACGAAGGCCGCGATCGGCGCCCACGACGAGAACGTGAGCTTCGACGTGGTCGTCGCGACGATCGGCGCGGAACTCGCCGAACGCATCCGCGACGCGACGCTCGCGATCTATCGCCACGCGGCCGCGCACGCGGCCGATCGCGGGATCCTGATCGCCGACACCAAGTTCGAGTTCGGCACCGACGTCGAGGGGCGACTCTACGTGATGGACGAGATGCTCACGCCCGACTCCTCGCGCTTCTGGCCGGCAGACGACTACCGCGTCGGCATCAGTCCGCCGAGCTACGACAAGCAATTCGTGCGCGACTACCTCGAGACCCTCGACTGGAACAAGACCGCGCCGGGCCCGCGCCTGCCGCAGGGGATCATCGACGGCACCGCCGCGAAATACGCCGAGGCGCTGCAGCGACTCGCGGGCATCGTCATCGATTGATCCCGGAGGCGCCCGTAGGAGCGCACCCTGTGCGCGATTGCGGCAATCCGGATCCCCGCGCGCAACCGGTTTCCTGCGCGGATCGCCCACAGGGTGGGCTCCTGCGACAGCGATCTTGTGTAGGAGCGCACCCTGTGCGCGATCGCGGCAATCCGGATCCCCGCGCGCAACCGGTTCCCTGCGCGGATCGCCCACAGGGTGGGCTCCTACGACAGGTGGCGTCGTCTGCATGTTCTCGTAGGAGCGCACCCTGTGCGCGATCGCGGCAATCCGGATCCTCGCGCGCAACCGGTTTCCCCGCGCGGATCGCCCACAGGGTGGGCTCCTACGACGGGTGGCGTCGTCTGCATGTTCTCGTAGGAGCGCACCCTGTGCGCGATTGCGGCAATCCGGATCCCCGCGCGCAA
>JAEYZH010000122.1 GCA_023430685.1 Pseudomonadota bacterium
GGTCACGCGGCGCGCGCCCGCGCACCGCGCGCGCGGCCTCGCCGAGGACCGCGCGATCGAGCCGGCGCGGCGGTTCGCTGCGGGCGAGGCGTCGATACAGCGACCCGAACTCGCCATGGTCGTCGCCAAGCAGGCGTTCGAGATCGTGATCGTCGCGTGGGCGGTTCACGTCGCGAACCTCGCACGGATGCGCGCGAGCGCATAGCGCAGCCGCGACTTGACGGTTTCGCGGCCCGCACCGGTGATCGCGCCGATTTCCTCGAGGCCGAGGCCGCCCTCGACGCGCAACAGGAATGCAGTGCGCTGCTCGTCGGGCATCTCCTCGAGCGCGAGCTGCAGCCGTCGCCGCTGCTCGAACTCGCTGAGCGCGCGCTCGGGCTGTTCCGATTCGGGCGCATCGAGGGTACGCATCACTGCCTCGGTCTCCTCGGGCGAGGCCTGCGGGCGCTGGCGGCGGAAACGGTCGATCACGAGATTGTGCGCGATCTGCAGCAGCCAGGTCGTGAAGCGCGCGTCAGGGCGATAACGCTCGCGTGCGGCGATCACGCGGCTCCAGGTTTCCTGGAACAGTTCGTCAGCGTCGGCGCGGTGGCGCAGGTCGCGCAGCAGGAAGCGGTACAGCGTGCCACGATGGCGGCGGTAGAGGGTCTCGAAGGCGATCAGGTCGCCTCCGGCGTACGCGAGCATCAGGTCCTCGTCGGTCCGTAGGTCCCCCATGCGCCGAGGTTAAGCGATTGCAGCCTCGACCGTCACGGGTCGGCAGGACGGATCCAACGCCCCGGCGCGTCGCGCGGGGTTTGCGATGCCTACTGCAGGTGCCGCGACGCGCGACCATCCTGTTCGAGCGGGGTATTCGGGCTGTTCGAGCGGGGTATCCGGGCGGCGAGCTCGCCAGCCGCCCGCGCCTGCGCAACGCCGGCAGGCACGGGCCACGACCGTTGCATCGAAGATCGCGACGGAGGTCTTCGCCGCGCCGCGCATGACCTAGAAGAATTCCTCCATCCATCTGACCAGCGCGTCGCGCTTGCGCGGAGCAATCCGCCGGAACGCGACGAGCAGTCGGTCCTCGGTATGGTCGGCCGCGAGTTCGCTGCCGATCAGCGCGGGTGTTTCCTGCGCGCCGCTCGCGACGACGCCACGTCCGGTGGCGAGCCACTCGAACGACACGCCGCAGACGATCGCGATCTTCTCGAGATGATCGACGGTCGGCGAGGTGCCGTTGGGCAATTCCCATTGCGCCACCGCGCTCGCACCGATGCCGACTTCCTCGGCCAGCGCCGCCTGCGTCATCCCTGCGAGCCGCCGCGCATGGCGTATCCGCGTAGGTCGCGGCCCGGCGAAGGCCAGCTCGCGTGTCCGTAACTCACCCATGTCGATCCCCTGTCAGTATTGCTGTTCCACTCAGTAAAAATAAGCAGATTTCCTCAGTACGTCTGGTACATGCATCACGCCATGCGCCTGAAAACGCGGCTTCCACCGGATATCAGCGCGGCTGAGCGGCTCGCAACCCGCCTTGATTTGCGTGCCGAACCCGTCGCAAAGAAGAATCGATCCTGCACGCCGCACCGCATTGTGCGTCGCGCCGCGGATGCGGTCTGCGAGGTGTTGCTCCAACGATACGCGCTTTTATGCATTTGTAAATGTTTGCACAATGGCATTAATTGCGCGCACTCGGTCCCCTGATGCGAATGGACGTGCCCGCGCATCATCGTGCTCGCGATGATGCTGCGGCGAGGTCAACAGGAAGCGCACGCGTCGTGGCGCGTCAGGTCGCGACGTGCGTCCGATGCATGCATCGATGCGGACACTTGGGGGAAGCATGAGCAAGGATGAGTTCGTCGGCGGAATTCCGGTCCGACCGATCGGAGGGGAGCGGATCATGACGCTGGGCGGTCATCCGGAAAGCTGGATCTGCATCTGGCACGAAGACGGGCAGACCGTGATGCAGTCGTTCGAGCCCGAACAGCTCGAGCGCGTGCAGGATTGAATCGCTGCATTCGATCAGCGTTCCATCGAGCAACGCTGCGGATTGCGAAGTGGCGGAGAGAGTGGGATTCGAACCCACGGTGGCATCGCTGCCACGCCGGTTTTCAAGACCGGTGCCTTAAACCGCTCGGCCATCTCTCCGTGCTTCGCTCACTGTCGTCACGCCGGTTTTGCGACGGGCTTCCTGCCCGTCGCCCTTCGGGCCAGCGGCTGCGCCGCTGTCCGCTCCGGCATCCTGCCTCCGCAGTCAAGACCGGTGCCCAAACCGCTCGGCCATCTCTCCGTGTCTGATCGTGCGCGCTTGCTGAAGGTCGGAAACCATTGCCTGCCGCGCAACGCCCGAACTCGGCCTCTGCACCGCGAGCGAGGGGCGGTGGCAAGGCGCGGCGGCATTTCGTCGCCGAGTCCACATTCTGCGCGATTATAAGCGGACGCGGCGGCGCAACTGCGGTATGTTCGGGCGGCATCGTCGAGGGAGCGATGCCTGGGGGGTTGCATGATACGAGTAGTGCTGGTCGACGACCATGAGCTGGTGCGTACCGGGTTCCGCATGATCCTGGCGCAGCAACCGGACATCGAAGTCGTCGGCGAAGCGGCTGATGGCGAGCGGGGGCTCGCGCTGATCCGCGCAAACGAACCGGACGTCGCGATCGTCGACGTGCACATGCCGGGGCTCAGCGGGATCGAGCTGACCGATCGCGTGCGGCGCCACAAGCTCGCCACGCGCGTTGTGATCCTCACCGTCGTGCATGAAGCGCCGTTTCCGCGGCGCCTGATCGAGGCCGGTGCGAGCGGTTACCTGACCAAGGGCTGTGCCGCGGACGAGTTGTTGCGCGCCGTGCGCCAGGTCGCCGACGGGCGCCGCTACCTCGCGCCCGACATCGCCGAACTGCTCGCGCTCGGCGCACTCGACGGTCACTCCACGTCGCCGTTCGAACAGCTGTCGGCGCGCGAACTCGATGTCGCGTTGATGCTCGCGCGAGGCCAGGACATGCAGGACATCGCCGAGCGGCTCAAGCTCAGTGCGAAGACGGTCGCGACCTACAAGTACCGCCTGTTCGACAAGCTCGGCATCGACAACACGGTCGCGCTCGCGCACCTCGCGCACATGCACGGCCTGATCGACGAGCGTGCACGCGCGGTAAGCGGCTGACGTCGCGAGACGCCAGCCGCGATTCGATCAACCCGCTTCGTCGTCCGCGTCCTGCTTGCGCGGCGCATCGGTGGGCGTTGCGTCCGGGCGTGCCGCGGGCGCCGGTGCCGGCGTCTGCGGGCGTGACAGCGGCAACTCCATCGTCGATCCCGGCGTCGCCGCAGGCGAGTCCTGCGGCTTGGGCGCGACCGGCACGGCGGGTGTCGGTGCGGGCACGGTCGCCGCGGGCGACGCCGTGGTTGCGGCAGTGGACGCGACGATCGGCGTGGCGCCCGCGAACGGCTTGGCGGTGGCTTCCGGTGTCGGTGCCTTCGGCGCTGGTGCCTCGACCGTCGCCGGTCGATTCGTCGGTGCGTTCTCGGGAATCCGCATTTCCACCGTTGCCGGTGCGTTCACTGCGCGCGGTTCGAACGATGCCGCCGGTGTCGGCGCAACGGATGGCGTCGCTGGCGTCGCTGCAGGCGATGCTGCGAACGGTGCGGGAGCAGGACGATCGGCTGGAAGCGGCGAGGAGGGCGCGGGCGACATCGTCGGCGCGACCGGAGCCTTCGGCGCTTCGCTCGCGGGCGCGCTCACCGATGCAGGCGATGGCGCAACCGGCATGTCCGATGCAGCAGGGGCAACCGGCATCGGGCTGACTGGTGCAGCCGGCGACGCTGCCGGTGATGCGCCGGCCATCGGCGCCACGATGGAATCGGACTTTTCGGACGGGCGTGCGGGCTGCGGTGCCGACGGACCGGACTGAGTGGCCGACGCCGTGCGCGCTGGACGCGCGGCGCTGTCGTCGCTGCCGCCATCTTCGTCGTCGATGTCGTGCTGCGGATCGTCCGATGCACCCGCTTCGTTGGTCCCTTCCGCTCCGCCCTTGCGACGGCGACGGCCGCCACGGCGACCGCGGCGACGCGAACGTTCCTCGCGGGGTGCTTCGCCTTCGGGCGTCGATGGCGCGTTGGCGGATTCACCGGCAACAGGGATCGGCGTCGCGTCCATGGCGGGAGCAGGGGGCGCGGCGATCGCAACCGGCAGTGCGGGCGTCGGCGGCTTGATCGCGTCGGCAGCCGGCCTCGATGCGGGTTCCGCTTTCGGCTCGGTCGATGCGCGTGGTGCCTGCGCGGTCCGCTCGGCCGCGCCTTCGCCCGCGCGGTTCGCGCGTGCCTCGTCGCGTCGTGCATCGTCCCGCCGGCCTTCATCGCGACGCGGTTCGTCGCGACGCGGCTCGTCGCGACGGGCCCCACGCTCGCGTGGCGGCTTCTGCGACTGTCCCTGGCGCGAGGAATCTGCGCGCGCATCGCGGCGTCCTTCGCCGCGCGCGGTCTGCTGCTGACCACCGTCCGCGCGTCCGCGTTGCGCGGACTGCGCGCCACGACCCTGGCCCGAAGGCCTGGAGGATCCGGT
>JAEYZH010000145.1 GCA_023430685.1 Pseudomonadota bacterium
AGTTCGCGTACTGAGCTTCGCAACGCTGCGGCGTGGGCCGCTGCGATCGACGCGCTGCGATTCCACCGGGCGCTCCGAAGGCGCGAAGCGGGCCGCGTCCTGTCGCGCGAGCGGTGCAGCCGCGACCCCGTCCGCGCGGAGATCGCTGCGTCTTGCGGACCTGCCTCATTCAGCGGAACGAAAAGTACTCGTGTTGCAGGCGGGATCCGGGAATGCGGAATTCGCGCATCCGGCGGCGTACCGCATCGAGCAGGCCGCTCGGTCCGCACACCGCGATGTCGACGCCGTCCGGCCCGGCATCCCGTGCGAGTTGCGCGAAACGGTGCGTGAAGCGCGGATCGAGTGGTCCGTCCGCGATCGCGACGAATTCCGCGCCGCGCTCGAGTGCCATCTGCTGCAGCACGTCCACGGTCGGAAACTCGCGACCCGCCGTGTAGAAGTAGAACAGGGTCACGCGCTCGAAACCCGTCGCTGAGCGGTCCTTCAGCCACGCGATGAACGGCGAGATGCCGACCCCGCCACCGATCCAGATCTCGCGCAGCGCACCGGTCCTGCGCTGGAAACAGCCATGGGGCGCGTAGATGTCCGCGGTCATCCCCGGGCGGGCCGAACGCACGAGCCTGTTCGTGTAGTCGCCGAGCGCGCGGATCACGAACTCGACGCGGCCATCGGCCTTGCGCCCGCTCGCGATCGTGAAGGGATGCGGTTCGCGCAGGCCATGCTCGTTCATTCGCAGGAAGCCGAACTGGCCCTCGGCGAACGCGATCGGATGGCGTACCGGCACGAGCGACATGTGCAGCGCGTTGTCGCTGGCGGACACTTCGAGCACGCGGTACTCCGCGTGGCGCGCGAACAACGGATACAGCAGCAACTTGTACAGCGCGGCGCCTGCGCCGAGCGCGGACAGCGCGGCGACCCACATGCCTGCGGGGCTCGCGAGCGTGATCGGAGACTTGATGCTGAATGCGTGCGCGACCACGATCAGGAACAGCAGGCCCGACGTCTTGTGCCACCAGCGCCAGTGCCCGTACGGGATGTTGCGGTTGAGCGCGAGCACGACGATGGACATCAGTGCGACGAACGAAAGCTGGCGCACGAAGCGCGTGACGCCGGACGGCAGCGTGAACATCGCTGCGGCTTCCCATGCCGGCATTCCAGCCTTGAACAGCAGGTGCACCGACGCGAACACGAGGGCCCAGATGCCGATCCACTTGTGTGCGAGGTAGACCCGGTCGAGGCCGCCGAACCCGCGTTCCACCAGCGGCCAGCGAGCGGCGAGGACCGCGGCGGTCGCCATCAGTGCGAGCGACCCGACACCGGCTGCGAGGCTAAGCGCCGCCATCGACCACCAGGTCGCCGAAGGGACACTCGCGGCCACCACGGCGAAACTCGCGATGGCGGGGAGCAGGGGCGCCTGCCAGGTCCGTATGCGCATGCCGTTCCTCCGACTGCCACGCATCCGCATCCTACGCTCGATCGCGTGGCTTTGCGGTGTGGCAGCCTGCCGCGCGCCGCGCGGGTCAGGATCGCCGACTGCGTGCACGGTCCACCGCGCGTGCGTGCGCCGAAGATGCCTGCAGTATGGAAGGATCCAAAAAAAAGAGGCCTCCCGAAGGAGGCCTCTGTGCAACAACGATCAGGCAGCTGTCAGCGCTGCTTCTGCGCCGATCCCGCGGCACGCGCCGGGCTGCGAAGGCCGGCCGGAGCCGCCTCGCAATCGAGCGTCGCGTCGTCGAGGAAGTAGTTCGCATCCTGGCCGGTGCCGTTGTGGTCGTACTGGATGCGCACCGTATGCGACTGGCCGTCCGCGTACGCGCTGAGGTCCACCGACTGGCTGACCCAGTCGGTCTCGGCGGGCAGCGCGATGGTCGAGTCGGTATGCACGGTGGTGCCGTCGACGATGAACTTGACCTCGCTCACGCCGCCGCCCTGGCGCGCATTCATGCGCCAGAAGTTCAGGTGGCGGTTGGTGCCGGTGAACACGACCGACTGTTCGGCGTGCATCGTTTCCGGTGCGCCGCCGCCGTAGCCGCCCATCCAGACCGCGAACACGCCGGTGCGCACGCTGCCCGAGCCCCAGAACACGCTGTCGTCGGTGGTCGAGCCCGAATCCCAGAAGGTGTTCGTGCCACCATCGCCCGAGGTCGCCTCGAAGCTCGTGTCCTCGAACAACTGCAGCGGTTCGCACACCGCGACGACCTCGCCATCGAAGCCGTCGGCGAAGATCACGTCACTGACCGTAGTGGTGCAGGTGACCGCGACGTTGGTCACGTTCGCGCCCGCGATCGTGCCGCTGCCGTTGGCGACCGCGCAGGTCTGGCCCGCGGGCTGGCTCGCGATCGTCACGGCATAGCTGGCGCCGTTGTTGAGCGGGGTCGCGAACGTGAACACGCCGTCGGCGACCAGCGGCAGGTTCTCGCTGCCATTGAGGCTCAGGGCAAGTCCGCTGCCGGTGAGGCCGCTGACGCTGCCGCCGACCGTGTAGGTCGTGCCGCCGGCGCCGACCATCAGCGTGTAGTCCTCGGCCTGGCCGTAACCGTCGGTATTGCACGGCGTCGCGGCGGCGTTGTACTTCTTGGTCACGCGCATGCGCACCGGGCCATCGGTGACGCTGGCCGGGACCGCGATCGTGTTGACCGCCTGCTGGCCGTCGGTGCCGGTCGAGTTGACGATGTTGCCGATCGGATACGACTCGTCACCGTCGGTGAAGTCGCCATCGCGGTTCCAGTCGATGAAGGTCCTGACCACGGTCGTGAAGTTGCCCGCCGTGTTGCCCTGCACCGCCATCGAGGCGCTCGAGCCCGCCGTGACGTTGCCGACGATCGAGGTGAAGTCCTCGAGCGCGGGCGAACCGTTCACGGTTGCGCTGGACGCGTTGTTGATGCCGGCGTAGGTCACGCGCGTGATCGGTTCGATGTCCTGGGTCACGTCCCAGTCGCAGTACGGCTCGGGGAACGTCACGCCGGTCGTGAACGAGAACGTCGCCGACCAGCCGCTGTCGCCGCACGGGCTGTTCGCACGCACGCGCCAGTGGTACTGCGTCATCGGCACCAGCGGCGTGGTCGGCGTCCAGCTCGTCTCTTCGACGGTGCTGGTGGCGACGATGTTGCTGAAGCCCGCGTCGGTCGCGACCTGGATCGTGTAGGTCACTGCCGCCGCGTTGCCGCTCCAGGTGAATGCGGGCAGGGTCGGCACGCCGGACGCGCCGTTAGCCGGCGCGGTCAGCGTCGCCGCGGCCGGGATGCCGCTCGCGACCGTGACGTCGAACTCGACCGAACGCTCGACCGCACTGCCGCCGCCGTTGCTGCCGAACAGCGTGACCGCGTAGGTGCCCGGCGCCGCGGCCGGAGCCGTGGTCAGGTTGATCGTGCCCGCGGCGGCCGGGTCGGCCGGCGTGATCGGGTTGGGCGTCGCGGTCGCAGTCGGGAACACGCTCGCATTGATGCCCGGGAAGCTCAGCATCACCGGATCGCTGAATCCGCCGAACGCACGCGCGGTGAACGGAATCGGCGCGACCGGCTGGCCCGCGCAGACCGAAAGGCCCGCTGCGGCGACCGCCAGCTGGTAGCTCGGGCCGCCCGCGACATTGGTCACGCGACCGACGAACGACTTCTGCTGCGGCGAGCTGCCGCCCGACGGGATGCGGTTGTCGGTCCAGCTCATCGCGACGGTGTTCGCGCGCGAGACGGACAGGCCGTTGTAGTCGCCCCATTCCTGGCCGTTCGTGATGTTCTGCGAAACGATCGCCGAGACGCGCGTCTCGTTGGTCCAGGTCGCGCCGCCGTCGGCCGAGTAGACGTAGTAGAAGTCGACGCCGGTGCGGTTGGTCGAATTGCGCGTGTCGTAGAAGCCGATGTGCACGACGCCGTTGTCGTCCACGTCGAGCCACGGATGGTAGCGGTCGACGGTGGCCTGGTCGGCGGTCGAATGCGGCGTCGCTGCGACCTGCCAGGTGGCGCCCTGGTCGTCGGAGTAGATCACCTGCACCCAGCCGTGCGAATTCGCCGCGGTGCCGTTGCCGTTGCCGGGGCTGTTCGGCGCTTCGTCGGTGAACGCGAGGTAGACCCGGCCGTCGTGCGTGCCGCCCGAGCGGTCGACGTCGGCCGAGACGTAGATGAACGCACGACGCGATTCCATCGACGGGATCGCGAAGTCGAATTCGCCGCGCAGGTCATACGCCTGCACCGGCGCCGAGAACGTCGCGCCGCCGTCGTTGGACGTGACGACCCAGATCGCGGACGTCGGATGGTTGCTCGTGCTCGGCCACGCGTAGTAGATGCGGCCCGCGCTGTCGGTCGTGATGTCGCTGCCGATGCCGCGCGCCGCGGAGGAGAACGCGATCGGCGTCTGGAACGTCAGCGCGCGGTCGGTCGAGCGCGCGAAGTACATCACGTTGCCCTGGTGCCACGTCGTGTAGACGTAGTCCTGGTAAGGCGATGCGGCGGACTGGTCGACGTGGATGTATTCCTTGTCCGAGCTGCCCGACGACACCGTGACCGGCGAGCCCCAGCTCTGGCCGAAGTTCGTCGAGCGGTACACGACGTTGCGGAAGCTGCCGCTGCCGCCGAGCGTGGCGGTGTAGGCGATGGTGCCGTCCGACGACCAGTCGGAAGCCGGGTCGCAGCAGCTGCTCGGCAAGGTGCCGGCGGAGAACCAGGTTACGCCGCCGTCGTTGGAGTAGTTCATGCTCTGGCCGCCGGGGCCATTGGAGCCGGCGATCACGATGCTCGGATCGACCGGGTTGTACTCGATGCCGGTCTCGTTGTTGCCGATCGCCATCGGGCCTTCGCCCTCGATCGGCACCGCGTGCGGCAGCGGATCGGTCGCATAGATCAGGTTCGGCGGCGGGTTTTCCGCATCGGGATGCGTGTAAACGCCGAGGCCGCGACGGATCAGCTTGCCGTTCTGGATCAGGCCGCCGTAGCGGTGCACGAATTCCTTGTCGGTTTCGCGCGGGTAGTACTTCTCGATCGGATTGCCTTCCGCGGCCATTTCCTTGCGCTTCTGCACCTTGTAGAACGCCGGCACGCCGCGCACCGGGCGATCATTCTCCGGCAGCAGCGCGATGTCGGCCGCGGTCAGCGCGTAATTGCGGTCGTCCCAGGGTCCGAAGCGGACCAGGCTCGCGTAGTCGACCGATGGATCGACACCGCGCGACTGCACGATGACGGCAGGGTCTTCCTGCTTGGGATCCGCCGCTCCCGCGGCGATGCTCTGTCCCGCGCCCAGCGCGAGCAGGATGCCGCACGCGAGCGCGGCGTAAGTCTTGCGCAACTTCATCTGTATGGACTCCCCAGGTGGAACCGAAGGTTTTCGCATCCGCGCAGTGCCCCTGCAAGCATGCGCCTGCCGGATCGTGACCTGACGGAAGCCTGAGGTGTACTACGCCCAAGGGCGGAATACAACCCATCCCATGGTCCCGGCGCGCAGCGCGTCACGCATACGGCGGCGCATGGGTGGCGCGGCAGGAAAGGGCGCCGCGCGGTGCGTCTTGCCTCGTTCGGGAGCCGACTTCGCCCAACACCGGCGGGGCGTGCGGGCCCCTCGCGATGCAGCCGCACCCGACGCGGTGCCGCGGGCGATCGGGTGGGCGGGCGTGCGCGTCAGGCGGCGCTGACGTCGCGCAGCGTCCAGTGCTTGCCGATCAGCAAGGTCATGCGATGCTGGATGATCGCGTGCGGCAGGGACGTGCGCACGTCGACCGTCACGTGCACGTCCGACTGGTGTGCCTCCACGGTCGCCTTCGGGTCGCTCGCGCCGAGCGCCGGATCGACGGCATCGGGATCGGCCTGCATCGATCGCCATCGCTGCCAAAGCGACGGCTCGCGCAGCGACTGCTGGAGCAGGTCGGCGAACGTGTCGGGCGAACCTCCCTGGAACGAGAGTTCGTGCGACTCGCCGCGCGCGCGGGGCAGGTCGTCGATCGAGAAGATGTAGCGTTGCACGCTCATGGGCAATCCTCGCATGGGGCTCGCGGCAGTCTAGCAGCGCGTGCTGAAGACCCGATCAACACCGATGCCGCGGCCATCAGGCTCGCGACGCACGGCCAGCCGAGGTAGCGCAATTCGGCCGCGGGCGCGAGCACGACGAGCGGCAATGCATAGAGCCATGCACTCGCGAGCAGCACGAGGCAGAGGCGCCCGTCGAGCCTGGCGCGCCTGCGCCACGCGAACGGCAACGCGAGCAGGCCAGGCACGAGGCAGGGCCAGGCCGCGAGGCCGGCGCCCGCGTAATGCCGCTGCGCGAACGCGGCCACGAGCCGATGCAGGTGGCCGTCGTTGGCGTGCACGGGCGGGTTGTCGCCGAACGGGACCACGGCGTCGACGAACGCGAGTTCGCGCGGCCATTCCGGCGCGCGCTGGCCGAACAGTGCGCGCGCGAGGCGCCAGCGGTGCGCGAGCCAGGCGCGCGGCTCGGCGCGGATCGCCTCGAACCAGGCCGCGCGCAACGTCGAGAGTTGGGACGCATCGAACGGCGGATCGAACGGATCGCGCAGCCCGCCCCGCGTGCCCTGCAGCATCGGCGTATTGCTCCACGGCCGGAATGCCTGCGCGAGGTCGGCCACGTCGAGCGCGGGCCCGTGCATGAACGCAGGCAGGTACAGGCGATCGGTCGCGACCGAGATCGCGGCGAGGTCGAACTGCGCGAGCGAAGGCCACACCGGTACCCGCCGCGTCGCCTGCGCATCGAGCAGCCGCCCGGCGGCCCCGAACACGAGCAGCAGCGTCGATGCGAGCGCGAACACGCGCCATCGGGCGCGCTCGCCGCGCAGCGCGAGCACCGACGCCCATGCGACCAGCGGGACCGTCGCGGGCAGCGCGTTGTGGCGCAGCAGCGTCGCCCAGCCGAGCGCGAGCGCGGCCGGCAGCAACCAGTGGCGGCGTCCGCCCGCTGCGACCTGCGCGAGTGCGCCGCTCGCGAACACGAGCGCGGCGAACAATGCGACGTCGGTCCAGACGTGTGCGCGCAGCACGAGCACCACCGGGGCGAAGCCGACCAGCACGAACCACGCGACGCCGCGCAGCGCGCTTGCGCCGAGCGCCTGCGCGACCAGCGCGAGCCCGCTCCAGAACAACGCGAGCTGCAGCGCGAACATCCCGCCAGGCCCATCGGCGAATGCGAGGCTCGCGCGCCACGCGAGCACGAACGCCGGCGGAACCAGCGTGCTGCTCTCGCCGCCGCGCGCTTGCCACCACGCATACGCCGAATCGAACGAGACCTGGCCCGGCCAGGACGCGGCGACATCGAACGCGAAGCCGGCCAGCCCGAGCAGCCAGGGCCAGTTGCGCGCGGCCTCAAAGCGCATCGACGTCGAGCAGTCGCGCGGCCGCGCGCGCGTCGAACGCATGCGCA
>JAEYZH010000159.1 GCA_023430685.1 Pseudomonadota bacterium
GCCTACCTGTTCCTGCTGCCCGCCTATGCGGCGCCATGGCTTGGCGGCTCCTGGCTGCGCAAGCACTACGAAGGCCCGGGCCTGCGCGAACTCGGCATGCTCGCGGGCAGCAGCGTGCTCGCGGCGAGCCTGTGCTTCCTGCTCTCGAACGGCAGCTTCTACTGGATCAGTGCGAACGTTCCCGCACGCAGCTTCGGCGGCTGGCTCGCGAACATGGGCGACTGGTACCTGTCCTATCTCGGCACCACGCTGGTCTACGTCGGGGTCGCCGCGGTGCTGCACGTGGCGACCGTGTTCGCCGCGCGTGCGCTGGCCGGCGTCGCGCAGGACGCCCGCGCGACGCGCTTCTGAGAGGCGCAGCTCGCGCGACACCGAAGTGGGCAACCGTCTCTCGAAGATCTACACGCGCACCGGCGACGACGGCAGCACCGGTCTCGGCGACGGCACGCGCGTGCCGAAGGATTCGGCGCGCGTCGAGGCCTACGGCACCGTCGACGAACTCAACAGCGCGATCGGCATCGTGCTCGCGTGCGAAATTCCCGAATCGGTGCGCGAAGCGCTCGCGCAGGTGCAGCACGACCTGTTCGACCTCGGCGGCGAGCTCTGCATCCCGGGCATGGCGATGGTGCACGCGCCCGACATCGAGCGGCTCGAACGCGTGCTCGACGCGTTCAACGCCGACCTGCCGCCGCTCAAGGAATTCATCCTGCCCGGTGGCGGCATCGCCGCGGCGCAGTGCCATCTCGCGCGCACGATCTGCCGCCGCGCGGAGCGCGTGCTGGTCACGCTCGCGCGCCACGAGGCGGTGCGCAACGAGGCACTGCACTATCTCAACCGGTTGTCCGACCTCCTGTTCGTGACCTGCCGCGTCCTCGCGCGCGCATCCGGGCACGGCGAAGTGGTGTGGCAACACGAGCGGCGCAAGCGTCCCGCGACGGAATGAACGCGATCCAGGCGCTGGCCTTCGTCGAGCGGCACGGCGTCGTGCTCGAATCGGCGCGGCACGCGACGATCCCGTCGATCGCGGAGGCGATCGCGGGCCGGCCGATCCGTGGCAGCTGGTGGGCGCACGCGCAGGGCCGCGAGATCTTCGCGGCCACGCGTGCGCTGCGTGGCGCCGCGCAGATCCTCACCTGCCGCATCGTCGAGGGTCGCGTCACTTACGTGCACGAGCGCCTGTGGCCCGCGCTCGCGCGCCTCGCCGCGCGCTTCCCGCCCGCGCGCATGTCGCGGTTGCAGGAGGTGCACACGACCCGCGGGCGGCACCGCACGGACGAGGTCGCGTTCCCGCTCTGGCTGCCACTGCACATCGCGGCGGAGGCGGGTCGCCTCGAGGTGTCGGCCGCAGAGGCGCAACTCGCGCCGCTGCTGCGCGCGGGCGGCGTTCGGGCATGAACGTCGCGCTCTACAGTCATCCGGACTGCCTTGCACACGACCCCGGCGTCGGCCATCCCGAATCGCCTGCGCGGCTCGCGGCGGTGCTCGAGGCGCTCGAGGACCCGCGCTTCGCGCTGTTCGACCGCTTCGACGCGCCGCGCGCGACGCGCGAGCAGCTCACGCGCGTGCACCGCGCGGACTACGTCGACGACATCCTGCGCAATCGCCCCGACGAACCCTGGATCCATGTCGACGCCGACACCGTGGTGTCGCCGGGATCGGCACAGGCCGCATTGCGTGCGGCGGGCGCGGTGTGCGCCGCGATCGACGGTGCGGTCACCGGCTGGCACCGCCGCGCGTTCTGCGCGGTGCGGCCGCCCGGCCACCACGCGACGCCGGCCGCCGCAATGGGATTCTGCCTGTTCAACAACGTCGCAGTCGGCGCCGCGCACGCGATCGCGCGCCACCGGCTCGAGCGCGTCGCGATCGTCGATTTCGACGTGCACCACGGCAACGGCAGCCAGGATATCTTCTGGTGCGACCCGCGCGTGCTCTATGTCTCCTCGCACCAGTTGCCGCTGTACCCGGGCACCGGCAGTCGCAACGAGGGCGGCGTCGGCAACATCGTGAACATCCCGCTGCCGCCGGGCACCGGTTCGCACGGATTCCGCGCGGCCTGGGACTTCGAGGGACTGCCCGCGATCGAGGATTTCGGTCCGCAACTCGTGCTGGTGTCGGCCGGGTTCGATGCGCACCGGCTTGATCCACTCGCGAGCCTCGAGCTCGGCGCCGACGATTTCGGCTGGCTCACGACGCGCCTCGTCGACATCGGCGCGCGGCACGCGCGCGGCCGCGTCGTCTCGAGCCTCGAAGGCGGCTACAGCCTCGAGGCGCTGCGCGAGAGCGTGGCCGCGCATGTCGCCGCACTCGGCGGCTGAGGCCGCTTCGCGGCGACGCGAACGCGGGCGTACAATGGGTGCATCCAGGCCTGGAGACCGGACATGAACCGGATACCACGCTCGAATCCCGATTTCGCCCGCACCGCATGGTTCGACGGCGCCACGGCACGCATGGTCCTTCTCGCCGTGCTCGCATGCATCGCCTGCTCCGCACACGCGCAAACCTGCGACGCGCCGCTGCTGCCGCGTGCGGAGCCCATGCAGTCCACGACCTGCGGTGGCGACTTGTCGGTCGCGTCGATCTGCAATGGCGAAATCGCGGTCCAGGCACCGAGCGAGTTCTGGCAACTCACGGTCGGAACGGGCGCCAGCGGAACCATCACGTTGTCGCAGCCTGACTGGACCTTCATTCCCGTCGGCTACCTGATCGACGCGAGCCGCAGCTGCGGCGAGGGGGATTGCCATGCCCGCGTCGACCCGATGAACCCGCTGCACCTCGAGACCGTGCCCCCGGGGAGGTATTCCTTGCTCGTCACGGGCTCGGAATGGAACGCGCCGGGCAGCTGCGGGACCTACGAGCTCATGATCGCTGGCAACCTCGGCGATTTCGACCGGGTGTTCGCGGACGGATTCGACTGACGCGCAATCCTCGCCCGCGGCCGCGCCGCAAGACGTGTCACCGGACTGTCCCGATCAGGCGCGATCCTGCGGTTGTGTTCCTGCCGATCCGGCGAAAGGAGCACGCCATGCAAGCACGTCCCCGCATTGTTTCGACCCAGGTTTCATCGATCCCGCCACGCATCGCGACTCGCTCGCGCTGGCTGGCGGCGTTGTTCGCGCTCGCCGCGGCCGGCGGCGTGCGGGCGCAAACCTGCGCGTCCCCGGTCGTGGCGCCAGGCCCGCCTGGCTGGCAGTTCGAGGGCGACACCTTGCATGGCGACACCTCGTTCACGGGCTTCTGCGGCGGCGCCGTTGCTGCGATGGGACCGGTCTGGGTCTATCGCCTCCGACCCTGGACCACCTCCACCGAAATCCGCGTCGTCGAGCACACCGGGCCTTGGCACCCCGTCATGTTCCTCGTGGATGCATCCGAACCTTGCGGTGCGGAGACCCAGTGCCTCGCAGCGGGTGACGCCTTCATTCCGCTGCAATTGCCGGCACCGCCCTTCGTTGACTACTGGCTGTATGTCACCTCATCGGAATTCGACAGCACCGGGTCGGGGGGACCGTTCCTGCTGACCATGAACGGCACGCCCGATGACCCGGATCTGGTCTTCGCCGACGGATTCGATTGAGCGCAGACCCGGCGTACCACGGGCATGCGCCGGCGCCGGGGCGGCTGCGGTTGTACTGTTTGCCCGCCACCGGCGCTTGCGGCAAGCTAGCGCTTCTTGCGTTCGACGAAGAAGCCCCCCACCGTGCGTCCGACCCTTGACCGCCTGCCCGGGCGGCGCCTGCTGCCGATCGCGATCCTCCAGGTCCTGCTGCCCGCGGCTCCCGCCGCGTGGGCCGCGCAGGCGATCGAGGTCGCGCCGCCCTCGTGCACGGTCGGCATGTCGGGGTGTGCCGCCCGGCCGCTCGACTGGGGCATGTGCGGCAAGAACGACCTGCTCGATTTCCATGTCGCCGGACTTCCGACCGAGGGCGATCGCGACAGCGTCGCGCGCGACGTCAGCGCGCGCAAGGTGAGTTCGCCCGACAACGCGCGCTACGTGCTCGAAGGCAAGGCCGAGATCCGCCAGCTCGACCTGTTGCTGCGCGCCGAGAAGATCACCTACGACGCGGACACCAGCGACTACACCGCGCAGGGTCCGATCACCTACCAGGACCGCGGCCTGCTGCTGTCGGCAGACGCCGCGAGCGGCAATGCCGACCGCGACCAGTGCACGCTCGAAGGCGTGCGCTACCAGTTGCTCGGCTCGCGCGGCAATGGCGTCGCATCGGTCGCGATCACCACCGACGTCGACCATGCGCGCCTGACCGGCGCGACGTTCTCGACCTGCGACGTCACGAACCAGCAGTGGGCGTTCGCCGCGCGCGAGATCGAGCTCGACCGCGCCGAAGGCATCGGCCGTGCGCGCGACGTGACGTTCCGCGTGCGGAACGTGCCGGTGTTCTGGCTGCCGTATGCGCGCTTCCCGCTCGATGACCGGCGCGTCAGCGGCTTCCTGTTCCCGAACGTCGGCTTCAGCGACGAGCGCGGGTTCGACCTCACGCTGCCGTACTACTTCAACATCGCGCCGAACTACGACGCTACGCTCGCGCCACGCCTGATGACCGAGCGCGGACTCATGCTCGGCGGCGAGTTCCGCTACCTCGCCGATGCGAGCAGCGGCACGTTCAATTTCGAGTTCCTGCCCGATGACCGCCGCGCCGACGACGAAGAGCGCGAGTACGGCGAAAACCTGCCGGGCAGCCGCTGGTGGTACCAGTGGCGCAACACGACGAGTTTCAACGAGGCCTGGGGCGCGAACGTCGACCTCAACCGCGTTTCCGACGCGCGCTATTTCGAGGATTTCGGCCGCGGCCTCTACAGTTCGGCGGTGAGCTTCCTGCCCTCGCGCGCCTACGTGCACGGACGCGGAGAATCCTGGAGCGCGTCGATCGGCGGCGACGACTACCAGATCACGGACCCGACCCTGCCCGGACGCTTCGAGCCGTACCGCCGCCTGCCGCGCGCGACGTTCGACGCCGAGCGCGCGTTGCTCGGTCCGCTCGAAGGCGGCATCGACGCCGAGTTCGTGTCGTTCGCGAAGGACGACGCGGTCGACGGGCGACGACTCGACCTGTATCCGCACCTCTCGCTGCGGCTCGAGGGCGCGGCGTGGTTCCTGCGACCCGAACTCGGCTATCGCTACACACGCTACGAGCTCGAGGACCTCGACGAAGCGGACAACCCGCTGCTCCGCCGCGACGACCCGCATCGCGGCACGCCGATCTTCAGCCTCGACGGCGGCCTCGTGTTCGAACGCGAACTCGAGTTCGGCGGCGAGGCCTGGACCCAGACGTTCGAGCCGCGCGCGTACTACCTGCGCGTACCGTACCGCGACCAGGACGACATCCCGCTGTTCGACACGCAGCAGATCCCGTTCACGTTCAGCGAGCTGTTCCGCAGCAACCGCTTCGTCGGCGCGGACCGCCAGATGGACGCGAAAAACCTCTCGCTCGCGCTGACGACGCGCTTCCTCGAGAACGCGACCGGCGAGGAGCGCGTATCGGCGAGCATCGGCCAGATCCGCTATTTCGACGACCAGCGCGTGCAGCTGCCCGGGCGAGAGGCGACCGACTATGCCGGCTCGGCCTACGCGGGTCAGCTCGCGCTGCGGCTGTCGGACCGTTGGCGCGTCGCGATCGACCAGCAGTACAACCCGAACACCGACCATACCGATCTCTCGACCGTGACGCTGCAGAACCGCTTCGCGGGCGATGGCGTCGCCAATCTCTCGTACCGCTATCGTCGCGACTTCCTCGAGCAGGTCGACTTCTCGACCGCGATCCCGCTCGCGCCGGGCTGGCGCCTGATTGCGCGCGAGAACTACGCGCTGAACGAACCGCGTTCGCTGCCGGTCGACACGCGTGGCGAGGGCGGCCGCAGCCTCGAGCGGTTCCTCGGCATCGAGCACGACACCTGCTGCATCGCATGGCGCCTGATCGCGCGGCGCTGGGTGCACAACATCGAAGGCGAGTACGACACCGCGCTGTACTTCGAGCTCGAATTCAAGGGCGTCGGTTCGGTCGGGCAGAAAACCGACGGTTTCCTGCGCCGTGGTATCCTCGGATATCAATGAAGCGCGCGGCCGCAGCGGCCTGCATTCGCCGATCCGCGCCGGCGCAGGCGCCCGCCGCGCCGCCTGCAGCCGCCCTCCCCTGTCGCACTTGAACCGGGCCACCGGCACTACGGAAAACCGATGAAGATCCTCTCCGCCTTCGCCTTCGCGCTGCTCGCCACCGTCGCCGTTCCCCGCGCCGGGGCGCAGCCTGCCACCCAACCGCTCGACCGCATCGTCGCCGTCGTCGACGAGGACGTCGTGCTGCAAAGCGAACTCGACAGCCAGGTCAACGCGGTCACCACGCAGTACGCGAGCAATCCTTCGCAGCTGCCGCCGCGCGACGTGCTCGAGCGCCAGCTGCTGAGCCGCCTGATCGTGCAGAAGCTGCAGATCGCGCGCGCCGCGACCTCGGGCGTCAAGGTCTCCGATGCCGACATCGACCAGGCGATGACGCAGATCGCCCGCCAGAACAAGATGGACGTCAGCCAGCTGCGCGGCGCCATCGAAAGCCAGGGCATCGACTTCAACCGTTTCCGCGAAGACGTCGCCGAGCAGGTGGTGGTGCAGCGACTACGCCAGCGCATCGCGCAGAGCCGCGTGCAGGTCAGCGACGCGGAGATCGACAGCCTGGTGCGCAACGGAAAGTTGAACCAGGGCCAACTCCATCTCGGCTACATCCTCGTCGGACTGCCCGATGGCGCGACGCCCGAGCAGGTCGACGAGGCGCATGCGAAGGCGACCGAGGCCAAGCAGCAGATCGACGCGGGCATGGACTTCACCGCGGCCGCGATCCGTTATTCGAACGCGGACAACGCGCTGCAGGGCGGCGACCTCGGCTGGCGCAACCGCAATGAACTGCCGCCTCCGCTGGTTGAGGCCGCCGACGCGCTGTCCGAAGGCGCCGTGTCCGCGCCGATCCGCGGCCCGAACGGTTTCCATCTGATCAAGCTCTTCGGCAAGCGCGATGCGGGAGCCGGTGGCGAGAAGCTCGTCACCGAGTACAAGGCACGCCACATCCTCGCCAAGATCGACGAACTCAACGACGACGCGAAGGCGCGCGCGAAGATCGACGCCGTGCGCGCACGCGTGGCCGGAGGCGAAGACTTCGAAGCCGTCGCGCGCGAAACCTCCGACGACGACACCACCAAGGCGCTTGGCGGCGACCTCGGCTGGTTCCCGGTCGATTCCTACGGTGCCGGCGTCGGCGAAGCCGTGAGTTCGCTCTCGCCGGGCGAGGTCTCGCAGCCGTTCCGCACGAATGTCGGTTGGCACATCGTCAAGCTCGACGAGGTGCGCAATACCGACAAGGCCGGCGAGATGCAGCGCGAGGAAGCGCGCAACATCCTGTTCCAGCGCAAGGCCGAGGACGAATACGAGAGCTTCCTGCGCCAGATGCGCAGCGAGGCCTATGTCGAGATCCGCCTGCCCGGCGCCGAGGACACCTCGTCCACGGGCGGCGGCACGCCCTGACGCCTCGTGGGCCGCGCGCGACGCGGCTCGCCGGCATCGGCGTACGCGAATCGGAGTTGGCCATGTCGCACGCGTCGATGCGACCGCTGCCGCGCCTCGCGCTCACCGCGGGCGAGCCCGCCGGCATCGGCCCCGAACTGCTCGCGCGACTTGCGGCGACGCCGATCCAGGCCGACCTGGTCGCTCTCGTCGATCCGGCGCTGGTCGAGGATGCCGCGCGTGCGGCGCGCATCGGGTTGCAGCTTCGCACGTACGATCCGAATGAGTGCGTCACGACACGCGCCGCGGGTGAGCTGCGCGTGCTGCCGCTCGCGTTGGCACGACGGGTCGTGCCCGGCCGGCTCGATCCGAGCAACGCCCGATGGGTCGTCGAGATGCTCGCGCACGCGGCCGATGGCGCCGGCAGCGGCGAGTTCGATGCGATCGTGACCGCGCCGCTGCACAAGGGCGTCATCAACGATGCAGGGATCGCGTTCACCGGCCACACCGAGTTCTTCGCCGCGCGCGCGGCCAGCGAGGTCGTGATGATGCTGGTCGCGCCCGCGCGCGATGCCGGCTCCCGGGCGCTGCGCGTCGCGCTCGCGACCACCCACCTCGCGCTGTCCGCGGTACCTGCCGCGATCACGCATGCAGGCGTCGCGCGCTGCCTCGCGATCCTCTGCGACGAATTGGCCGGCCGCTTCGGCATCGCGGCTCCGCGCGTCGCCGTGCTCGGACTCAATCCGCACGCAGGCGAAGGCGGCCACCTCGGTCGCGAGGAGATCGACGAGATCGCGCCCGCGATCGCGCAGTTGCGCGCCGCAGGACGCGACGTCGAAGGACCGCTCGCGGCCGACACCGCGTTCGTGCCCGCGCGCCTCGCGCGCTACGACGCGGTGCTCGCGATGTACCACGACCAGGGCCTGCCCGTGCTCAAGCACGCGGGCTTCGGCCACGCGGTCAACGTCACGCTCGGCCTTCCCTGGATCCGCACCTCGGTCGACCACGGCACCGCGCTCGATGTCGCCGGGCGCGGCATTGCCGACGCCGGCAGCATGATCGCGGCCGCACAACTCGCGCTCGAGCTCGCGCTCGCGCAGCGGCGCTGACGATGGACTCGCGCGTACCCCTGCGCATCCAGGCACGTCTCATGTCGGAGGGGCTCCAGCACCGAGCTCTTCGCGCGTCCCGTCGGGGCTGAAGCCCTCCACGAGAAACCGAAGCGGTCGCTGACTGCTGCTCCGGCTGTTGCTCCGGCTGACGCATGGGCGCGCGCAGCGCGCTGCCCTGTCCATTTCCCCTTCAGCGCCGGTGGACGACGGAAGGATCAGCCCGCAGGGGCGGCGCGAGGGATCGCGCCGCGTTCGCTGTCAGCACAGGGATGTGCTGTCAGCGAACCCCGGCCGTCGTCCACGCACCCGCCGGGCCGAAGGCCCGGTGGGCGGCGCTGC